>CAZCXZ010000001.1:0-99365 GCA_964502705.1 Uncultured Candidatus Berkiella sp.
GTTTTACTTCGCCGCCGCTATTAACAGAGGTTCTACACACGTTAGTGCTAAACGACGAACAGCAGATCGCATTAAATGCGATTACTGCCTCACTAAAACACTTTCAGCCTTTTCTGTTAGAAGGGATCACCGGCAGCGGTAAAACCGAAATTTACTTACGCGCAACACAAGAAGTTGTCAAAGCACAACGTCAAACTTTAATTTTAGTGCCTGAAATTTCACTGACTCCCCAAACACGAGAGCGCTTTATTGAAAGATTTGGTGAAGCGGTTATCTGCTATCACTCTCGCATGACCCCCAAAGAGCGCTACATTGCTTGGTTAACATTAAAAGAAGGCCGTGCGGCAATTGTGATCGGCACACGCTCAAGTATCTTTTTACCGTTTACCAATCTGGGGCTCGTGATAGTTGACGAAGAACATGATGCTTCCTTCAAACAGCAAGAAGGATTTCGTTATTCAGCACGCGACATGGCGGTTTTGCGGGCAAAATTATCAAATTGCCCCATCGTATTGGGCTCTGCAACGCCTGCTTTTGAAACGATTTTCAATGCTCAAACAGGCAAGTACCGTCATTTAACCTTGTCAACACGTGCCATCGATGCACAATTGCCCACCATTACCCATCTTGATATTCGACATAACAAACTTGAAGGCGGATTATCAGCACAATTAATCGCGCGTATTGAGGCGCACCTGAAGCAAGATGGTCAGGTCTTATTATTTATTAATCGACGTGGATTTGCGCCAACCTATCTTTGTTACAGTTGCAACTGGATGGCGGAATGTCCGCGCTGTGATGCAAGATTAACTTACCATCAACGTAAAAAATTGCTGATCTGTCATCATTGCTCTTATGAATCAGGGATCCCAAAAAGCTGTCCACAATGCCAGAGCGAGGATCTCCACTCGGTTGGTCAAGGTACAGAACAGATTGAAGAGACGCTCGCAAAGCGCTTTCAAGACTTCCAAATTGCCAGAATTGATAGTGATGCAACGCGAAAAAAGGGGAGCTTAGAAGCACTACTCCATCAAGCACACCACAAAGAAGTTCCACTGCTGATTGGTACCCAAATGCTGGCCAAAGGACATCATTTCCCGCACCTCACACTGGTTGCGATTGTCGATGCCGATGGTGGATTGTTTAGTGTGGACTTTAGAGCGGTTGAACGAATGGCTCAATTGTTGATTCAGGTTGCAGGGCGTGCGGGCCGTGTCCACCAAGCAGGAGAAGTAATCATACAAACCTGTCTTCCTGATCACCCGCTGCTAACACAAATCCGACAACAGAATTATCCCAAGCTGGCAGAAGTGCTGCTCACCGAACGCGCTCATTGCAAACTACCACCCTTTGCTCACATGGCCTTGATTAGGGCCTCGGGCAATCTGCCTCAATTACCAGAACAGTTATTGTCTCAGGTTCAACAAACGCTCAAGACACTGAATATCGATGATGTACAAATTTTGGGCCCCGTTCCTGCCCCGATGCATCGGCGTCAAGGCCATTACCGCTATCAACTCTTGATTCAATCTAGCGCACGCAAACCACTACATCATATTTTAAGTTATTCAACATCTATCTTAGAGAAATCTAAATTAGCGAAGCGAGTTCGGTGGTCGTTAGATGTAGATCCGTTGGAAATGTTTTAGAATGAGCAATACAACGCTATATCGACCTATAATATATCTTATAGATAGTTGAAGAGCCAAAGCCGAATGACAAAAGATTATGCTAAAAGACGCAGGCGCGAAGTTACCGTAAAATCGCGAGGCCATATTCCTGCCGCGAATATTGTCTTAATGCCCACCTGGGCATGGATGATAACGGGCTTAACACTAGGGCTAACGCTAGCTGCTATGCTCTATTGGAAATTAAATGCCAAGCATCAATTGCCGCAAACGGCGACCATTTCAGTTGAAGAAATCGACTCGGAAGGGACAAAGAAGCAACGGGTTGCAGCGTCTTCTGAAGATGAAAAAAGCAATCGTTTTGATTTTTACACCGTATTACCCAATATGACGATGGATGTGCCGGAGTCCACGGCTAATGCCGCACCCGCCCCAACTCATCAACCCGCTATCGCGGCCCAACTTTCAGCCCCTACTACTACACTGGATTTAGCAACCAAAGCTGAACCCCAAGCAACCACAACCACTGCGGATGCACAAACCAAAGTAGCACCCGAAACCAGCTTTATCGTGCAAGTGGGCGCTTTTCGCACTTTATTGCAAGCAGAAGAATTTAAAGCACAGCTTGCACTCTCTGGATTACAAGCTAGTGTGCAAACTTTTCAAAAGAGCCCCTCTGAAACCTGGCATCGAGTATATGTAGGTCCGTTTACTGACAAATCTCGAGCACTCGCCATGCAACAACGCCTACAACAAACACAAGCCCTCCATAGTTTGGTCTTAAAAATGCGCGTATAATGTCAGGCTATTTACTCGAAAAGCGCACAGGAGTTTACCTTGGAACAATTCAGAGGAACGACTATCGTTGCCATTAGAAAAGGCAACCAAGTGGCACTCGGTGGAGACGGTCAGGTCTCTTTAGGTAATACCATCATTAAAGCGAATGCCAAAAAAATTCGTAAACTTTACAACAATCAAGTTCTTGCGGGCTTTGCCGGTGGCACCGCCGATGCATTTACCCTCTTTGAACGCTTTGAGCGCAAATTGGAAATGTACCAGGGACATCTCACCCGAGCAGCCGTTGAGCTAGCAAAGGATTGGCGCTCTGATCGTATGTTGCGTCGTTTAGAGGCCATGTTGGTTGTTGCCGATAAAGAAGCGTTATTGATCATTTCAGGCAATGGTGATGTTATTGAGCCTGAAAAAGGCATCATTGCCATAGGTTCAGGCGGCCCTTTTGCGCAATCAGCTGCAACCGCGTTGTATGAGAACACCTCTTTAGAGGCCAGAGCGATTGTTGAAAAATCACTCAACATCGCTGCAGAGATTTGTGTCTATACCAATAATCATCTCACCATCGAAGAATTATCACTTCACCTTTAATTGCGAGCAGTTATTTATGAGTACTTCTGTTATGACACCCCGCGAGATTGTTCACGAGCTCGATAAGCACATTATCGGACAAGCAGCAGCTAAACGAGCAGTTGCTATAGCACTTCGCAATCGTTATAGACGCATGCAAGTAGCCATCGCACTGCGCAATGAAATTACACCAAAAAATATCTTGATGATTGGTCCAACGGGTGTTGGTAAAACGGAGATCGCAAGACGTCTTGCTAAATTGGCAAAAGCGCCTTTTATTAAAGTGGAAGCGACCAAATTTACGGAAGTCGGTTACGTTGGACGTGATGTTGAATCGATCATTCGTGATTTGTCTGAAATCTCATACAAAATAACGCGCGAAGAAGCGCTTAACAATGTAACAGAACGAGCAAAAGACGCCGCTTATGAGCGAATACTTGATGTATTGGTTCCACGACCGGGTTTCAAATCAGCACCGATGCATGAAGCCATTTCCGACGATAGTGCCGCAAGAAGCGCATTTCGTGAAAAATTGCTCACCGGTCTCTTGGATGAGCAAGACATAGAAATTGATATTGCTTTGCCAAGTGTCGGCGTTGAAATTATGGCGCCTCCTGGAATGGAAGAAATGACCAGCCAACTGCAAGGTATGTTTCAAAATTTAACACCTAACCGAACCAAGACTCGCAAACTTAAAATTAAAGAAGCGCATAAGCTGTTACAAGAGGAAGAAGCGGCAAAACTTATCAACGAAGAAGAGATCAAAACCACTGCCGTTGAGCGAATGGAACAACATGGGATTGTGTTCATTGATGAAATTGATAAGGTCACACAACGTAGCTCGCAAAGCGGACCCGATGTCTCTCGTGAAGGTGTACAACGAGATTTGTTACCGTTAGTTGAAGGCTGCACTGTTACCACTAAATATGGCGTCGTTAAAACCGATCACATCTTATTTATTGCATCAGGCGCTTTTCATTTAGCCAAACCTTCTGACCTCATACCTGAGCTGCAAGGCCGCTTACCCATCCGAGTGGAACTGGATGCACTAAAAGCAAATGACTTTACTCGAATTTTAACTGAGCCAGACGCTTCCTTAACTGAGCAATATAAAGCCTTATTAGCAACCGAAGGCGTTACTATCGAGTTCAAAACCGATGGCATAGAACGAATTGCAGAATTCGCTTGGCAAGTTAACGAAAGAACCGAGAACATTGGGGCAAGACGTTTACATACCGTGTTGGAGCGCTTGTTAGAGAATATTTCTTTTGATGCCAGTGAAATGAACAATCAACATTTTGTGATTGATAAAGCGTATGTTGATCAACAATTGGCTAACCTTGTGGAAGATCAGGACCTAAGTCGGTTCATTTTATAATTATGAAACAAGATACGATTGACTTTGGCTTTAAAAAAGTAGGCATCGACGAGAAGCAAAAGCTCGTTGCTGGCGTTTTTGACTCTGTTGCCAGCCGCTATGATCTCATGAATGATTTTATGTCATTAGGCATCCATCGACTTTGGAAGCGCGATGCCGTTGCTCGCCTACAAGTTCGGCCAAATCATAACGTATTAGACTTAGCATGCGGCAGCGGTGATCTCGCACTACTGATTGCTTCCAAGGTAACGGCAGGGCACATTACCCTCTCGGATATTAACAACAGTATGTTGAAGGTCGCAAAGAATCGTCTAATTGATAAGGGCATCATCGATAACATCCAGCTTACGCAAGCAAATGCCGAAACGTTACCCTTTTTAGACAATACTTTCGATCGGATCATTATGGGATTTGGTCTACGTAATGTTACGCATAAAGATCGAGCCCTTGCTAGCATTTATCGCGTTTTGAAACCAGGTGGTCGTGCCATTATTTTAGAATTCTCGCACCCAACCAATGCTTTGCTCTCATCCTGGTATGATACGTATTCTTTTCATGTGTTGCCGTTTTTAGGAAAAGTCGTCGCCAATGATCCCGATAGCTACCGCTATCTCGCTGAATCTATCCGGATGCATCCTTGCCAAGAAACATTAAAAACCATGATGCAGTCTGCGGGCTTTGATAGTTGCGATTACTTTAATTTAACCGGCGGTATTGTGGCGATTCACCAAGGGATAAAATACTGATGGACCTATTTAACCGCTTTGCGCAAGGCACCCTTCCTTTGTTAAACGCTGTTATTACTCACCTCGATAAAGAGGCCTATCAATTCTTAGCACCCCATGAAAATAAAATCATCTGTTTTCAAGTTGAACATTTTCCCAACATGTATTTTCAAATCCATATTGATGGTTTAAAAGTTATTGAACCGTTACCTGAGGATAAATGTGACACAACTTTCTCAGGCCCGTTAAATGCTTTTATTAGCATGATTTTTACCAAAAATCGTGTCCAACAAGGGCTGCATATTCGTGGTGACTTAGAATGCGCAAAAGCCTTATATGATACTTGGCGACACCTCGATCTCGATTTTGAAGGCGCGTTTGCTAACGTGGTGGGCGGCGATGTTGCCAGAGGGGTCAGTGAAGGTTTAAAACAATCTCATGAGTGGCTCAAAAAGACCATCGATGCTCGAACACAAGATTTCGGTGCTTATTTTCAAGACGAAAAGAAATGGTTACCTACCAAAATAGACATTGAAGACTTTTTCACCGATGTCGACAGTCTGCGACTTGATGTCGAGCGTTTAAGCGCGAGAATTGAACTCTTACTTGCAAAAGCGGCAAAAGGTAATTAAATGCGCTTCTTCTCCAGAACCATACGTCTCATCCACATTAATATCGTGTTGCTTAAACATGGACTCGATAGAATTGTTTGGGCAACACCTCTATTTCGTCCGCTTAATGTGCTGATTTTGTTTTTTCCTTGGCGCTGGTTTCGAGCGCGCCATCAAGCAACCGGCGAATCCATTCGTTTAGCGCTCGAGGAATTAGGCCCTATATTCGTCAAATTTGGTCAATTATTATCAACAAGGCGTGATTTGCTCCCTGATGAGATAGCTGATGAATTAGCCAAACTGCAGGATAATGTTCCGCCGTTTGATGGCATGTTAGCAAAGAGCATCGTCGAAAAAAGTTTACAGCAACCCATCGAGTCCATATTTGCTGAATTTAATATCACGCCGCTTGCCTCTGCCTCTATTTCACAAGTTCACCCCGCTGTGTTACACGATGGCACTAAAGTGGTGGTGAAAGTTTTGCGACCTAATGTCACAAAGCAAGTGCATCAAGATGTGCAGTTGTTGCAGGCTTTTGCCAAAATCATTCATCGTGCAATACCCAGAGCCAGACGCTTTCATCCCATTGAAGTCGTTGAAGAAATTAGATGCACGCTATATGAAGAATTAGATTTTTTACGCGAAGCTGCGAATGCCTCGCAATTGCGACGAAATTTTTCAGGGTCAGACAGCTTGTATGTACCTCAAGTCTATTGGGAATTTTCGCGGAAGAACATTTTAGTCACTGAACAGATTTATGGGGTCCCCATTTCTGATATCAAAGCGCTCAATGCTAAAAATGTTGATTTAAAATGTTTAGCAGAACGTGGTGTTGAGATCTTTTTTACACAGGTTTTTCGTGACTGCTTTTTTCATGCCGATATGCATCCGGGTAATATCTTTGTCGATACTAAAGAACCAACCAACCCACGCTATATCGCTGTGGATTTTGGGATTATGGGAACACTCGGCCCTGAAGATCAGCGTTATCTTGGTGAAAACTTTTTAGCCTTTTTTAAACGAGATTATCGCCGAGTAGCCGAATTACATGTGCAATCAGGCTGGGTGCCTCCCCATACGCGTATTGAATCTTTTGAATCCGCTATCCGCACGGTATGCGAGCCCATTTTCGAACGTCCTTTAAAAGATATTTCAATTGGTCAAACATTACTGCGTTTATTCCAGACCGCACGCCAATTCGATATGGAAGTCCAACCACAGCTTGTATTACTGCAAAAAACATTATTGACCGTTGAGGGCCTGGGCAGACAGCTTTATCCTGATCTTGATTTATGGCACACCGCAAAACCATTTCTAGAAAAATGGATGGCTCAGCATTTTGGACCTAAAGCGTTACTTTACACGCTACGCAATAAATTCCCGGTGTGGAGCGCCAAAATGCCTGAATTACCTGAAGCGGTATATGACATTTTACGTTTTTGGCAAAACGAAACACATTACTTAAGCTATCGACACTCTCCATTACATCGTACTAACCGCAAATCAAAACGTAAATCTCATTGGGCTTTAAAGCTCCTGGGAGTGGGTATGATTGCGGCCAGTATTGCGCTTGGCATTTTCCATCCATCCTTAGAGGCACTATCTCAGTTTGCAACGACTTATCAAGCTTGGATTATCGGTGTAGCAGCAAGTCTTGGGATTATCTGTTTGTTAAAATAGCAGGGCTATCCCAGCAACATTCATTTTCAGGTAAGATAATGAAACCCTATTTATATCAAGGAAGTTATATGGCCGACTGTCTTTTTTGTCAAATGGTACAAGGGAAAATCGCAACGGATAAAATTTACGAAGATGAACATATATTTGTCATCCATGATATTCATCCTAAAGCGAAAGTACATTTGCTGGTGATACCTAAAATTCATGTTGATAGTTTGGCTGATGTAAAAGAACAACATAGTCCGTTATTAGGCTATATGATGACGTCACTAAATAATTTTGCGAAAGAGCAAGGACTCAGCGGATTTAGAACGGTAATCAATACCGGCAAAAGCGGTGGCCAAGAAATTTTTCATTTGCATATCCACTTACTGGGTGGCAGCAATTTACCAAGACTCTAAAGAGGAGCGTTTACAATGGGTATCGGTGGCATTAGTCCAGGTTCATTGATCTTAATATTTCTGATTGTTGTATTGTTGTTTGGTACAAAGAAATTACAAACACTTGGCGAAGATATGGGTAAAGCCATTAAAGGCTTTCGCAAAGGTTTAAATGGTATCTCAGACGATACTAAGATCTCCCATACAAAATCTGAGAAAACAACCGCTGATTAATATCATTCCGGAAATTCTATGTTTCAAGTTGGCTTTGGCGAATTAGTGGTCGTGTTAGTGGTAGCGGTATGGGCTTTTGGTCCAGAACGTTTGCCTGCTATAGCGCGCGTTTGTGGACGTTATCTTGGCCGCACCCGGCAATCCTTTCTTGCTATCAAGCAAGAGTTTCAAACCGAACTGAATAAATCAGACCGTACCAAGGAGTAAGGGTGGATAATCTTGAAAAGTTTATGCCGCACCTTATTGAGCTACGGCAAAGATTGATCCGCTGTTTTATTGCTTATGGACTGGTGCTAACGCCTTTAATAATCTTTAGCAGCGAATTATATTCACTGCTGGCACAACCCATATTACAGACACTCCCAAGTGGCGGGATGCTGATTGCCACACAAGTGGTAACACCCTTTACGGTACCGCTCAAATTAGCACTCTTTACCGCGCTTGTGCTGCTGATCCCATATATCCTCTACCAAATATGGCGCTTTGTCGCACCTGGGCTTTACCCTAATGAAAAGCGTATGGTTTTTCCAATTGCTTTTATGAGTGCCACATTATTTTACTTAGGTATGTTATTTGCACACTGCTTTGTCTTGCCAATGGCATTAAGCTTTTTCATGCATGTTGCTCCCAAAGGGGTAACGGTAATGACTGACATGACCCACTATATGGATTTTGTATTAACGCTATATTTTGCGTTTGGTGCATCCTTTCAAGTTCCTATCGTTACTTTTGTTTTAATTCGCACCGGTGTTACCTCCATTGAAGGACTCAAGAAGCAGCGTCCTTATATCATCGTTGCTGCGTTTGTGATTGGCATGCTGCTAACACCGCCTGATGTGGTTTCGCAAATTATGTTGGCCGTACCCTTACTCGGATTATTTGAAGGTGGGGTGTTACTTGCACGATGCTTTCCTGGCAAAAAAGAACAGCCTTCAAAGCAAATTAACTGCGAAAATTGAAACCCCACCCGCACTTTCTAAAATTTAGCACTCAGCGATCGCGGTCTTGTTAGCATCGTGACTGCTGGTGCACTTTGAGAAAGATTTGCGACTTTAGCACTAAACTGCAGTGCCTTCACTTTCCTTAAGACCAAATCCTGCAAAGCACTTTCCCGTTCATAAGCAACTTCTAGATCATTCGAACAAGGATGCTCAATATTATACGTTCGCAACAGATCTGCAGATTCGGCATAAGACACATTCGGGATCACAAGCTGCTTGCCAGAACGTGTTTCAATTGAATGGCATTTATGTGAATTATGTGACACAGCTTCAATTAACTTTTCCATATCGGTGACTTCAACACCATTCACTTTTTCAATAATTTCACCAGAAAAATCTTCATAGCCCTGTGAGTAGTGATTCTTTAGTACTGAATTGATAACGAGCAACTGCTCACTTTTGCTGGACTTTGCAGAATTAGCATACGTTCGCGACCAATCCGTTTGCAAATTTTTAGAAACCGGCTGTACCACGATCGATCCTGAAATAATAAAATACGTTGGATGCTGACCATATGCCCTTGGCAAAATAGTTTGTGTCGTAGAAAATGTATCTGTTAATTTAAACGTTTTCTCAAGTTCCTTACCTGCTCTTAATACTTTAAAGGTAATATCATCGCCCATTTTACTACTGTTAATAAGGTAGCGATAATCAACATGTTGTAGTGATTCATGTCGTACACTGCCATCATTATTCAGCGATTTACCATTGATTGCCAAAATCACATCACCTACTTCCAACTGCCCTTTGGCACAAGAGAGTGTAGGGATACTTCTGACCAAAATACCACTTAAGTTCCCACCCATTAGGTATTTTTCTCGCAGAAAATGGTTTTCCATCGTTTGCGTATCCAGGTTTAAAGAGGGGAATCCCATGTTTTTAGTATCAACCTGATGGACAAAATGTTTAAGGATATCCGCGGGGATCATGTAACCAATATTTTGACCACTTCTTAAACTTTGATGAACCACACCAACCACTTTATTGTTGCTATCGAGTACCGCACCGCCACTATTGCCTGGATTAATAGGAGCACTTACTTGAGTACTTAGCATCATCTGCTCGCCATGAGCATAATAATCATTTTCGATACGAGAGACTTTGCCCGTTGTCACGCAATACCCTTCTCCACCAATCGGGAAACCATGCACTGCTACTTTCTGCATTTGTCTTGGGGTTTCTCCTATTTTAAGTGCTGCCGTTTTCTCCCAAAATGCGGGATCTTCAACTTCTAGCATGGCCAAATCACATTCGTGCCCAACCGCTTTCAGTTTTGCAGGATATTTGACAGAATCATTGGCTAGTTCAACTTCTAGAAATATAGATCCTCCCGCCACATGCGCGTTGGTCATGATTCTTTTGCCGTCAATCACAAATCCTGATCCGGTCCATTTTTCAATTGTGGGGGCTTTCCAAGGGAAGAGATAATCATAACGCAAAGCAGTGGTAAAGATTTTGACTGCGAATGGCTTGTCGATGGTTGCAGAGTGCGCCTTCTTTTTACCCATGATAACCTCCTGGGGAAATAAAATTGTCACGACCTACAACCTAACTATAGTTAAGAATTTGCAAATGGGGGAAAATAGTCGATTTAAGCTGGATATGTATTCATAGGAAAAAGGGGCCCGCAAGCCCCATAGGCGTCTGCATCTAAGCGTCTAGTTCATTCCAACGCGCATAAGCTTTTTGAAGATCTGCTTCTAATGCACTTAACTTGGCATGAGCGGCCTGGACTTCATCTTTCGGTTTATCATAAAAACCTGGTTCGCACATTTTAGCTTGCATTGCTTCTATGTCTTTTTCACATTTCTCAATAATAGACGGCAACTTTTCTAATTCACGTTGTTCATTATAACTTAATTTATTCGTCACCTTTGTTTCAGTGGCTTGCACTTTAGACTTGGTGGGTTTTTCTTCCTTTTTATTGATGGGTTTTTGTAACTGCGCTTTACGTTGTAGAAAATCACTATAACCGCCCACATTAATTGTGATCTCATTATCGGTAAATGCAATACAATGCGTTGCAATATTATCAATGAACTCACGATCATGGCTAATGATGATCACGGTGCCTGGATAATTCAGCAATAGATTTTCAAGCACATCAAGCGATTCTATATCTAAATCGTTGGTTGGTTCATCGAGCACCAACAGATTTGCAGGTTTTGAAAATAATTTTGCAAGCAATAATCGATTTTGCTCACCACCTGATAAGGTTTTTACTTGGGCACGACATTTGGCCGGTGAAAATAGAAAATCGCCTAAATAACCCACAATATGGCGTTTTTTGCCATCAATCTCAACAAAATCGTCACCTTCAGCAACATTTCCCATCACCGTATCTTCAGGACGCAGACGATCACGTGTTTGATCAAAAAAAGCGATTTGATTAGTTGGACTATGTTTGACATAACCTGCCGTTGGCTTCAACAACCCTAATAACAGCTTAACTAACGTGGTTTTTCCCGAACCATTTTGTCCTACAATCGCAATTTTATCGCCGCGCTGAACGGTAAAAGAAAAATCTTTAATAAGTGGCTTGTTCGTATCATAAGCAAACGATACACCCTCAGCTTGGATAACCGTCTTACCCGCAGTGCTACTGGTTTCATTAACGGTAAAAATAGGCTTATCTTTGCGCTCACGACGCTGTGATCGTTCAATACGTAAGGCTTCTAATGCCCGTACTCTTCCTTCATTTCGAGTACGCCTAGCTTTAACACCTTGTCGTATCCATTGTTCTTCTTCTGAAAGCTTCTTGTCGAATAAAGCATTGTGCCTTTGCTCTTCAACAGCCGCAGCCTCTTTTCGAGCAAGATAACCATCATAATCGGGTGGATAGGAAGTGATCTTCCCGCGATCCAACTCGACAATACGCGTTGCCAATGCGCGAAGTAAAGCACGATCATGGGTGATGAATATCAAGGTTTTAGGATATTGCTTCAGCATGGTTTCTAACCATGAAATCGCATCCAGATCCAAATGGTTAGTTGGTTCATCTAGTAATAAAATATCGGGCTCTTCAACCAGTGCCGCACCTAATGCGACGCGACGACGCCAGCCACCCGATAGTTGGGACATTTTCATATCTGCTGGTAAACCCAGCGCTTGAATAACGCGATCAATACGTTGTTGAATGAGCCATCCACCACGCTGATCAATTTGATGCTGCAGTTCCGTGAGTTTATTAATCCACGCTTCATCATGACCATCTTGTTGCATAGTGAGATGATGGTATTCCAATAAGATATCTCGCAGATCAGCCAACCCTTCAGCAACGGCTTCATAAACGGTCATTTCTGTAGATTCTGGCAACTCCTGCGCTAACATGGCAATGCGCAAATAGCTGGGCTTAATTATTTGTCCGCTATCGGCATTGATAGTTTGCGTCAAAATTCTGAACAGCGTAGATTTACCCTCACCATTTCGTCCAATCAACGCAATCCGTTCTTGCGGTTGAATGTCAAAGTTTACATGGTCTAATAAGGGAAATTCGCCCACTGAAAAATAAAGATCTTTTAACGTCACTAAAGCCATAAACACATCGTACCAATGTCACACGGAATAATCGGCGAGTATACCGAATTTTGGCCAACAATGACAACACATGCCACTTTAGGCAAATCGTATGGAAGTAGGAAATAATGGATGAAATTTCCCTGTTGATAATGCCTCACTCTGCCGATTAAATAATATAAGTTTACCAGTGCAATCGAAAGCTGATAATGCAACCAGAAATCTCCTTTAATGAGCTTGCTGATGCCATTCAAAACCAGAAAATTAAAATGGTCTATCAGCCTCTTGTGAACATACACGAAGCAAATGAAATTGTCGGGTTCGAAGCATTAGTACGATTACAATCGGAACAAGGGGATCACATTACGGCGGATTCGATTGTTAGTTTGTCTGAGCAATATCATTTAATCAATCAATTAACACGCTGTGTGATTTCTCAAGGTCTAGCGGGTTTTCTACAGCTACTTCCCCGATTTCCGAATGCTTACCTTGCTATCAATTTATCAGCATCGGATATCGATCATGCGATGATTCAATATCTTTGGGAAACGATGCGCATTTTACAGATTGCACATTCTCAAGTGATGATTGAATTAACTGAACGTGTCGCCATGACTCAACAAGCAAGCCAACATATAAAAACCTTACGTACTGCGGGTCATCGCTTAAGTATTGATGATTTTGGCTCAGGATCTTCTAATGTAAGGTACTTGCAAGATCTAACACCCGATATTGTTAAAATTGATAAAGCATTTGTTGACTGGTCAGGTAATGAAGGGCCAGTATCCACTTTGTTAACTCAACTGATTACTATTGGTAAAACCTTACATGCCAAAGTTGTGGTTGAGGGGGTTGAAACTAAATCTCAAGCCGATCGAATTGTGGCTTGTGGCGCGCATTTTGGTCAGGGATATTATTGGTACCCTCCTCTGTCTATCTCAGAAATTCTTCAATTGAAAAAAGAGTAAAAATTGACTTCTGACGCTCGCTATTTCTTCTCAAGATTATTTTTGTGCCCTGAATATAACGTCAATGACACCCAAGTTAAATAATAAATAAAAACCGGCTTTATTAGAAAATTTACCACCAATAACCCTCGGAAAAACCAATCATGCGTTGCCCATAATAGCTTGGCATATTTAACAATGGTCATCTCTTTTTGTAATGGCAAAAAAAGGTAACAAGAAATTTTATAAATAATATAAAAACCGATAGCAGCACATACCATTGCAAGCACATGATAAATGGCGTACTTATTTCTTCGCATATTTCCAAAATCCTGGCAAGAATAATGTACAAATGCAAACCCCAACGATACTCAGCGTACCACCCAGTGTTATCGCTTGGTGAAGTCCAAAAACCGATGCCATTAAGCCTGCTTGCGCATTCCCTAGTAGCGGCCCACTCATGTAACTGATCATTTCTAAACTTGCCATTCTGCCACGTATTTTATCAGGAATGGTTTCATTCCAGATGGTTGTTCTAAATATACCGCTAACACAATCCGCACCTCCTGCAATCGCTAAACATAACAACATTAGCCATGGATCCATGGCAACGCCAAAGGCAATAATAGCAGCCCCCCATAACAGCGCCGCGCAGATCACCGCCTTACCATGACGGATGATTTTTCTTGTCCATCCACTGAACACCGTGATAATGAGTGCACCAACAGCCGGCGCAGAATAGAGCAGCCCAAGCCATTTCGTATTATGGAGTGTTCCTGCAATCGCGGGATATAGTGCATTGGGCATCGCAAATACCACCGCCGCAAAATCAACGACATAAGTTCCTAATATTTCCGGTCTACTTAAAGCATAACGGATAGCTTCCATTACACTTTTTAGTGATGGTGGCTGCTGTGTTTCCAATGGCGGCATTGATTTAATCATCGCAATCGCAGCTATTGAAAACACAAACGTGATCAGATCCAATGCAAACGTCCAAGCCAATCCAAAACTGGCAATACAGATACCCGCGACAGCGGGTCCACCAATCATCCCAACCGTTGCTTTAAACGTCGATAAAATCGCAGCTGATTGAATTTCATGATGCTTCACTAAGCGTGGCGTCATTGCATCTAATGAAGGTCGGTGGATGCCATTTAAAGCAGATAAACAAGCTGCGACAATGTATATAAGCACGATGCTAGGATGTGCTGCCAACGTATTCATTAATAAAATTGCGCACCCAAGTGCCATGCCAACTTCTGCGTAAATCAGCAACTTTCTTCTATCCATCACGTCCGCTAAAGCGCCCCCAACAAAGGCGGTTAGCAATAAAGGAACGAGTTCGACGATCCCTAATAATCCCACTTGCAGAGTGGAATTAGTGAGTTGAAACACCTGATAAGGTAAAGCCACGAAGCTCATCATCGTGCCAAAAAAGGAGATAAATTGGCCAAAATATAAATAGCGAAAATCGCGATTATTTTTAAGGGGGGAAAGATCCAAAAGCATAATTGAAGCCTAGCATGCTAACAAATAACATTTTTTTGCCAGCATACCTCAAGTTTCCTGGGAAGTTAATGGCATTCTTTCTTTTGAATGTTAACCATTAGCGGCCGCGGACCGATTAATCGAGGGTGCGATGGTTGCTTATCCATAGAAGACACATTCACCAATAGCTCGCACTTATTGGTTTTCAGCATGTAGCCATCCTCTGTTGTCTGGGTTATAGACTTTACCCAGTCGGCACTGTCAAGCTGCTCATACACTTCTTTTGATTCAATAATTACTTTCAGTCGACGTAAACTCTCCGCTGCTGGAGGTAACGCCGCAAAAGCGTTACTGGTTAGCAGCAGCAAGCAGAATAGGCTCCATAGCTGTTTTTTTTTCATAGCAAATCCTTTTGCTAAATCTGTTAACGATGAATAGTTAGCATCTTCTCCGTTGCAGTCACTAACGCATCGACAATCCCAGGTTCTTGCGAAGAATGTCCGGCATCTCGAATAACATAAAGTTCACTGCCAGGCCAAGCAAGATGTAAGGCTCGTGCACTTTCGAAGGGACAAATCATATCGTAGCGACCATGCACAATAATCCCAGGGATCCCTTCAAGCTTATAGGCATCTCGTAAAATTTGATTTTGCGCTATAAAGCATGCGTTCATAAAAAAGTGCGTTTCAATCGCCGCTAAACTTGCCGCGGTATGTGATTGCGTAAAGCGTTCCACTACTGCTTTACAAGGATGTAAAGTGGCACATTGACCTTCCCATTGTGCCCAATGCTTTGCCGCATTCATACGTGCCAACTCGTCTGTTCCTGTCAGGCGTTTATAATAAGCACTGATCAGATTATCTCTTTCTTCTTCTGGGATAGGTAAAACAAACTCTTCCCAATAATCTGGAAAAATCGCTTTCGCACCACTTTCATATAACCAACGTAACTCTTGTTGGCGCCCCAGAAAGATACCTCGCAATATTAATCCCATGACATTCTCGGGATGCTTTTGCGCATACAGTAAACTTAAGGTTGAACCCCAAGAACCCCCAAATAATAACCATTGTTTGATATTGAAATAACCCCTGATTGCTTCTATGTCACTTAATAAAGCTTGAGTTGTATTGTTTTCTAAACTGCCATGAGGCGTTGAGTGCCCGCATCCTCGTTGATCAAACAAGATGATACGATAGCGCTCGGGATCAAAAAATCGGCGATCGTCAGGTGATGTTCCTGCGCCAGGCCCTCCATGTACAAACAAGATAGGCAATCCATCAGGTGAGCCACTCTCTTCAACATACAAGGTATGCAGGGTATCGACTTTCAACTGATGTTGCGCATAGGGTTTGATGGGCGGATATAATGGTTTCATGAAACATTCCTTCGTCCGTGTGACTCAGTATCATGTTTTATTGTGTCTGAAATGATAGCTTTAAGCTACTTTAGGTATCATGAAATGGAGAATGGCTTACAGCGCATTTGGCATTCTCCCTCTAGAAGCATCGCATTAGGCAATGCGATACTGGCAAGGTCAATCTCCAACCGACCATAATTCGGATTAGCCCGGGACCCCTCCCGGGCTTTTTTTTGCTTGTCCGGCGTAGCTCGTCAAAGCTTACGAAGTAAGCGATGACGAACGAAGACGGAGCAGGTAATTAGCTTAGATGAACTAGACTAATCACCACTTCTAGAATCACGTTTGCGTTCATGTTCTTTTAAGTACTTTTTACGGATACGAATGAAGTTAGGGGTCACTTCAACCAATTCATCATCTTCGATAAATTCTAATGATTGTTCCAACGACTGTTTAACGTGTGGCGTCAGAATAATATTTTCATCGGTACCCGAAGCACGAATATTTGTTAGCTGCTTACCTTTTATCACGTTGACGACGAGATCGTTATCACGAGAGTGAATACCGATGATCATGCCTTCATACACTTCGGTTTGAGGACCAATCAGCATACGACCACGTGCTTGCAAGCCCCACAAAGAATAACCCGTTGCTTTGCCCGCGGCATTCGAGATCATCACACCTTGTAAACGCGAACCCATGGTACCTGGCTTATATGGACCATAGTGATCAAACACATGGGTTGCAAGGCCTGTACCTGAGGTCAAGGTTAGAAACAGCGAGTGAAAGCCAATTAATCCTCGTGAAGGAATAATGTAATCGAGGCGTACACGGCCTTTACCATCCGGGATCATATCGACCAATTGGCCACGTCTTGTGCCCAACTGTTCCATGATGGTGCCTTGATCTTTTTCTTCTACGTCGATGGTTAAAGATTCATAAGGCTCTAAGGTTTCTTCACCTTCTTTATGTAAAATGACTTCAGGACGTGAAACCGCTAATTCATAGCCTTCACGACGCATGGTCTCAATCAAAATAGATAGATGGAGTTCGCCTCGACCTGAAACACGGAATTTATCGGGATCTTCTGTATCTTCAACGCGCAATGCTACGTTATGCAGACATTCTCTTGCTAAGCGTTCACGTATTTGACGGCTGGTAACAAATTTGCCATCTAACCCCGCAAATGGCGAAGTATTTACTTGGAAGGTCATGCTGATAGTCGGCTCATCAACCTTTAAAGCTGGCAATGCTTCAACAAGGTTTTTATCGCAAACAGTATCAGAAATAGCTAAGGGTTCAATGCCGGTGATGGCAACAATATCGCCTGCTTGAGCTTGTGGTTGTTCAACACGCTCCAGACCCATATAGCCCAAAATTTGTAACACTTTGCCCGGTCTAACTTTACCTTTGGCATCAATAATCGAAACGGGCGTATTGCTCTTAATGGTGCCGCGTTTTACCAAACCGATACCGATAGTTCCAACATAACTGGAATAATCCAACGAGCTGATTTGCATTTGGAAGCCACCTTCGAGATCACATGCTGGTGGTGAAACCTGCTTCACAATTTCTTCAAACAGCGGAGTCATGTCTTCGCTTGGCTTATTTAGATCCGTGGTTGCTGTACCTAATAATGCCGAAGCATAGACCACAGGAAAATCTAATTGCTCTTCAGTTGCGCCTAATTTATCGAACAAATCGAAAACGCGATCAATAACCCAAGAAGGGCGACTGCCTGGTCGGTCAATTTTGTTCACGACAACAATGGGGCGTAAGCCTTGGGCAAAGGCTTTTTGAGTAACAAAGCGGGTTTGTGGCATAGGACCATCGACCGCATCGACCAGCAATAACACGGCGTCGACCATAGACAGGATACGTTCTACTTCGCCACCGAAATCAGCATGGCCTGGGGTGTCAACGATATTGATTCGATAATCTTTCCATTTGATAGCGGTATTTTTGGCTAAAATGGTGATCCCACGTTCTTTTTCTAAGTCGTTGGAGTCCATAATACAGCTTACATTGCCGATTCTGGAATCTAAGGTACCAGATTGCTGTAATAAACGATCGACGAGAGTCGTCTTGCCATGATCGACGTGGGCAATAATGGCGATATTTCTAAGCTGCTGCTGCATGGTCCACCCAAAAAAATAAAAGCATTCTAACATTGATTATGACTAATGAGCTAAGTTTCTCTTCTTTATCATGCGCATCTGCACGAATGTGACTATATCGATGATAAAGAAGCCTCTTTCAAGTCCAGAAGGGCTTGTGTCGATATCTAGACTGAGAGAGACTAAAAAATAGGGGGGTGCTTAGCCTATGTCATCTCTGATATTACACCCAACGACGACCGCACAGTGGTACGCCATCGTCAATGAGGCACAAGCGTCTTGCGAAATCACGCTCCAAGCCGATCTTGAATCCTACCTCGTATTTCTACTACAACGTTTTACGGATAAACCCGATATTGCCGCTAGTGTGCTGGGCCTCGATTTCCTCAATAGCTACCAACAAGATGCCAATCATCATCAACAACTCAAAGATGTGGGAGACAAATGTCTGTTGGTCGCGGGCTTGTTTCCAGGTAGAGCCATTAAACGTCGCGTAAAGTTAAGCTACTTTGTTAAGTTGGGTCAAACAGCTTATTCAACTTTATCGAGTAATGTTGTTCATCAAGAAGAATTATTTAACCAACTCTGCTACGAATTTCCCAAATTGTTGGACGTGTTGTTAGCAATGCGAGAATCTTCTTTAGCTTCAGTTGGTTTATTACAATCATTAGAACTTTGGCATGATACCGGCAGCCAAATGGCTTGGAAGCGTTTACGCCAAGCAACGTTATCAATTCCCGTTACATCGTTGGATAAAAAGTTGATGAACTAATTACTCATCCTTTGCTTGAAGCTACCCATTTAACAGTAGATTAGGGTAAAATATGCGCTTCATTGCAAAGGGGATTGCAGCATGTCCATTCAAAAAGTCTTAGAACAAATCCAAGAAAATAAAGTTAAATTCGTTGATTTACGCTTCACTGATACACGTGGCAAAGAACAACATGTGTCTGTACCTGCTCATGTTGTAGACGAAGAATTTTTAGCCGACGGAAAAATGTTTGATGGATCAAGCATTGCAGGCTGGAAGGGAATAAATGAATCCGACATGATCTTGTTACCCGATCCCGATACTGCGGTTATGGATCCATTCCTTGAAGAAGCAACCTTATTACTCCGTTGCGATATTCACGACCCCACAACGATGCAAAGCTATATCCGTGACCCACGATCACTGGGTAAAAGAGCGGAACAATACCTTAAGTCCACCGGTATCGCAGATACGGCATTTTTTGGCCCAGAACCTGAATTTTTTATTCTAGACGATGTGCGTTGGAATATCGGCATGAATACTGCCTCCTATACCATTGACTCTGACGAAGCCGCATGGAACTCCGCAAGAGACGTTATCGGCGGCAATATGGGTCACAGACCACCTGTAAAAGGCGGTTACTTCCCTGTTCCACCCGTAGATTCGTCACAAGACTTGCGCTCTGCTATGTGCTTAACGCTTGAAAAAATGGGATTAGAAGTTGAAACACATCACCATGAAGTAGCAACCGCTAACCAAAATGAGATCGGCACAAAGTTTCGTACATTGGTACGTAAAGCAGATGAATTACAAATCTTAAAATATGTGGTTCACAATGTATCACATGCTTATGGTAAAACAGCTACTTTTATGCCAAAGCCTATGGTTGGCGATAATGGCAGTGGCATGCATTGCCATATGTCCTTGTTTAAAGGTGGCGTGAATTTATTTAGTGGCGACGGCTATGCCGGTCTTTCTGATACGGCATTATATTACATGGGTGGCATTATTAAACACGCTAAAGCCTTAAACGCTTTCACCAATGCGACCACTAATAGCTATAAGCGCTTAGTACCCGGCTATGAAGCGCCTGTGTATCTTGCTTATTCTGCACATAATCGCTCAGCTTCGATTCGTATTCCTTATACGCCATCCCCTAAAGGACGCCGCATTGAAGTTCGCTTCCCTGATGCTGCAACCAACCCTTACCTCGCTTTTGCAGCGATGATGATGGCGGGTCTTGATGGTATTCGTAAACAAATCCACCCAGGCGATCCCATGGATAAAGATCTTTATGATCTTCCCCCTGAAGAAGCGGCTGAGTTGGATACCGTTTCTGAAACCTTAACGGAAGCACTTGAGGCACTCAAAAAAGATAATGCGTTCCTAAAAGAAGGCGGCGTATTCTCTGATGAGCTCATCCAAGGTTATATTGAACTCAAAGAAGCCGAAGTTAAGCGCGTTAACATGACAACGCATCCGCTTGAATTCGAACTTTATTACAGTTTATAGCCATGAAAGTAGTTTGCTTTACATTGATAGCGACGCTTGTGTGTTACACACAAGCGTCATTTGCGGACGTCTATAAAGGCCAAGACAAAAATGGTAATACGATTTATAGCGACAAGCCTTTTGAAAACAGCAATAAAATAGATGTTGAGCTTTCTCCCACTTACTCTGCGCCTCCTGTAACGACTAAGCTAGAAGCCACTAAAAAGGCGAATCCTGTCTCTTATCAAGTGAGCATTGTGGCCCCAGCGCAAGATCAAACGTTTACCACAGAAATAACGACTATCGACGTTAAAGTGAGTGTCACGCCTAGTTTGCAAAAAGGCGATAAAATCCAACTCTTCTTGAATGGTCAGCCACACAGCGCACCATCGGAAAATACTACCTTCACATTACAATCATTATTTAGAGGCGCTTATACCCTTAAGGCGCAAGTGATTAATGAGGCAACACCCAACTCTCCATTAGCAACAAGTCCAGAAGTCACTTTTTATCAAAAGCGGGCTATGATCCATTAGGATTTTTTTTATAGAATATTGCAAACCCCTGGTTTTTGCAGATTTAATGCCTCATGCAAAGTATCTTTTGGATTCTCTCCGATGGGAGCATCTTCATCTGGATTTACTGAGCTTGCGGCTTTAGCCGGATAAACATCCTTCATTAATGTCAATCTAGCCTGCGACTGCTTACCAACAAGCACCCCTTGCAAACGACGATATTGATGTGTCATGAATGTGCTACGCATACCTGTTGCTTGCATGATAACTAATGATGATAAGGGAGTCACCGCTAAGCCATTGAATGCATTTGTTAAGCTAAACAGTTCTTCATGTCTGGCTCGAGAATTAACTACTTGATTAACAATTTCTCTTAATAATTCACTTCTGGCATTTTTCGCTATGGCATAGAGTTCAAAAGGTAAAAACTTGGAGCTTTCTTCAGGCGCCAACAACTGCGCAATCAGCGCATCTTCTGCGGCAGCATTTTTACCTGCAAGGCGGTAGGCTGGTAGTGGGGCTATAACCTGCGGGGCATATAATACAATGCCGTTTCTAAACGCATATGTTACGATGGTATATACAATAACTTCTTTAACCAGTATATTTAATGCTCGAACATCACCACTGAGTTTGCTAAAGTCTCGCGACCTCACCAGAGGGTTCTCAGCATCATCAGATAACATCAATTGCTTTCGTAACTCAATTAATTGAAATTCAAGTTCTTCATTTTGTGCTGTAGACTGTTTATTTTCGAGCAACTCCGTTAGACTTGCACCAGCCTCTTGGAATGACTCTATGTCCTCTAATTCAATATTTGCCCAATCTCGAACATGAACAAACCACATTGATTTAAACGTATCATATTCTTGCTTGGTTCTTCGCGCAAACGCTTCCACTTCAGCTCGATGCGGGCCTGTTTCGTCTAACACCTTTTGAATTTTTGCAAGAAAGAATTCTGTTTTTAGAAACCGATTTTGACAAAGCCCTATACCGTGCAGCGATGAAAAAATAAGATTAGTCCACTCCTTTAGCAGGGCTAGCTCATCTGCCCCACTTTTGATGAATGCACGAACACAACCGGTAAAATAATCGTGAACAAAAAGCTCAAATGCGCCTAACGGATAAAATTGACAACCCAGACTATCCGACTTCAGAAATTCACCCAGTTGAACGTATTTTGCCAATAAAGGATGCTTTGCGATGTATTGCCAACTGGTCGATAATTCATGCAATAAAAGATCTGCATCTTCAGAATTAACTTCATCACTGATTTGAGAGCGACAAAAGGCAATCACTGCTTTATCACCATCAGCGAACAAACCGAGCTCCACGCTCACTTCTGCAGCCATTGCATAAAGAATACAAGCATTATTTAAATGTTCAATCTCGATATCTTTTTCAGTAGCAACGCCCATGGCATCAAAGAGTGGTTTAAAATTATCAACCGAAGCTACTGTGATTTTTCTAAATCGATCCAGAATAAGAATTTTTTGTGAAGAAGCGGTAACTGCATAACACCCTGCTTCGAACTTGGTTCGTACAGCAGTCATGTGTATCGTCCTTTTTTATAATATTAATGCAGGTCAATCATTTTTTGTTATAGCTATATGATTGTTATATCAATCTGTTCAGCGCTTAGCAAGCATTCTTGACAAGAAATGTTAATTGGATTGCTAACAGCTTATTGCTCTATAAACAACAGACGATTCATGCTATGGGCCACGTAATCTCGATCGCCAAAATTGCCTTTACGGGCATTTGCTTCTAATTGCACCGCAAAATAGCGCGGCGCCTCAACAGGGTACTGCAGCAACTGTGAGCAGGTAATATTCACGGTAAATCCTTTTAAGCCTACTGCGGATTCATTAAACTGCAATAGTTGCTTAGGACATTCCTTAGGATTTTGTTGATATTTATAACTGGCAATTTCTAGTGCACTAAAGGAAGCAAGCTCTGCTCGTTTACTTAACAATTGGTAGTTTTGTCTTTGTAAATGCGCCGAGCCCATTTTTAACATATAAACACCCACTAATGATAAAATGAGCAATATGAAAACAGTTCCTAATAATGTAAATCCTAACTGCTTGCCGTTTGTCATAATTGACTTCCTACCACAATTGGCTGAGACAATGTAATTTGGGATTTCTTTTTACCAAAACTTAATGAAACCAACACTTTTTTAGGATTACCATCCAGTAATGTAAACTGACAGTCACTCAGTACATTTGATAGTAATGATTGTTGATTCTGGTCAGATCTAATTGCTATTTTACGCACTAATGTGTGAGCGTCTGGAGCACATTCGTAAGTTGCTAAACCACTAACAACATAAAAAGGCGTAGGATATTGAACAACCAAAGATTCTATTAAGCTAATTGCACTGCCATTTTCGCTGTTAGTAATCGCAAATGGATAAAGTTTATCTTTCATACTATTTACAGCAGGAAAAACAATAAACAATTCCTGATCATTTTTAGCTAAAATCAAATTGTCAGGTAATTCACTATTAATCGATAAATTACGAGAAGCTACTTTACCATTTGGCAATGCAATCCCTTTGTAAACGATGTTTCGAAAATTCAGCGAATGATCTTGAGTTTGGTTATTTAAACGGATTGAAGACGGTAGACTCGTTTGCAGATCTGACTGTATCGTTTCAAGACTCATTTGTGCCATATCAACATACTGGTTTCGCTGTGTGTACCAAAAGTATGCACGAATAGGGCCCGCAATGATTTCAACCACAACACCAGCTAAAATCGCACTAAGGACCATACATAAAATAAGCTCAATAAACGTGAATCCGCCTTGCTTTTTTATCATCCTGATTTCTCGCAGCTTTCAATGCAGATAACCGAATTTCGCCCAGCTGTGGATGGCTAACCGTTACGTTAATTGCCAACACATCCCGAGTCATTTTTTCCTCATAAAATGGCCGAAGATCAATGGAAACATCATACAACGCCACGCCCCCCATTTCCTTGGCGATTTCAGGAAAGAGGACAAAAAGCTTTTGCTTGTTTATCCCTTGATACTCACATAAAAACTTTTTTTCTGTTTCTTTCAAATCAACACAATCCATTGAAGTTTGATATTGTTTGGTTAGTAAGGATTCAATAACCTCATTACCAATCTCTATCGCTTGCCACGAAAGCATGGGTTCATATTTACTATTGGTGACGGTCATGATCACCGTTAACACGCCCGTTAACCCAACAGCTAACACAACCATTAAAATGATCAGTTCGATTAACGTCATACCTTTTTCGGCATTCAGTTTAATGTGATTCATAAATAAAGCCACTAAATGGGTCAATGTTTAACATTCGTTTATTTATTTTCCAAATAATTTTTTCAAGGTTCGGATTAGATTGATCAACTATCTTACCTGCACTATCAATATATAATGGTAATTTCGCTGATAACTGTATTTCTTTAGGAACTACAATTTCAAATGGTTTATCACCTTCCAATAAGTTTGCTGCTGCTACATGTCGAGCAAAGTTACCGCTATGACAATTCTCTCTTTGTAACAACATTAACACTGGCTGGCTGTATGCAACTTCAACTTCACATTCGGTTGCCATGGCAACTTTACGAGCATAATGTAGCATCTGTGTTACGTCATCAGTAAAAAAGCGCTCAGTGAAAATTTTTTGCCCGCTAAGCATGGTGGTGGCAACTGCACTTAATATCGTAATCAAAAGTATAACCATGATACCTTCGATCAATGTAAAACCTTGTTGTAATAATTTGGTTTTTTGCATGACTAGTGACTTGGTATCTTTTTGCTAACCAATCCACTCGCTGTAGAATAGATAATGCTGCGTGCTGATTCTTTATTTTGTTGATAAGTATATATGCACTCAGGTGCTTTATAAACCGCACAATATTGCTCTTTACAATCGTCGCCACTACCAAAACTGACACTTGATGAAGACAATAGATTTTTCATGATTAATGCGCAAATTGCGTTATCGTTGCCACCGTTACCTAAAACATTTTCAGCCGTTATGTCTTCCTTGTCGCTAGCAGCGTCTGGCCAACCTTGTACATTAAATCCGACATCAGCATGACCACTGTTAGTAAAATCAATACCTGCAATCGGGGGCACAGACACAGGTTGACCACTCGCTAGCCATTTAGCATGTGCAATATTCACTGCAGAAGCAATCGCTCCAGCTGTGCCACTGACACTGGCGTTGTGCGCATCATTGGTAATATTTAGGAATCGTGGAAGTGCGACGGATGCTAAGATACCCAGCAATACAATTACAATGACCAATTCGATCAAGGTAAAACCCTTTTGATATGTTACTGGTCTCATATTCAAACCTTATGGGTAGGTTACTTCACCTGTTTTTGCATCGTAGGTGATTTTTTCATTAGTACGGCGATAAGTGTAAACACAACTATCTTCACTGTTTGCTTTTGCACAAAAATCACCACTGCTGCACTTACCTGACTCATCGGCTGGAATAATGCTGATGCCCGAGGTTTTAACAACTTTAAATAGAATTTGGCTGCAAGTATCATTTCCAGATACACCGCCATCCTTTATTTCGGACAAACCATGTACGCCATCACCACTGATACCAACAGGATAGCCTGCCTTATTAAAACGTATACGAGCGACACCCGTACCATCAATGTCCACAAAACGATCTGTGCGATCGTTGAGTTCCCATTGAGCCTTAGCAACGTTTAGCCCGGAACTAAATGCACCACCAGTCGACGCAACAATTGCCGATCGCGCTTTATCGCTGACATTTAAATACCGTGGCAAAGCAACTGCTGCTAATAAACCTAGCAATACAACCACAATCACCAATTCGATAAGGGTAAAGCCTTTTGTCTTTTGCATACGCAAACTTCCAGAGTTACTTATACCTAAAATTATAGTTGGCAATATTTTTGACTTCACTTAAACCCCATCCATTTTTCTCAGTGCCACTGTAGAAATATCCCACATGGGTAAAAATACTCCAAGCGCTAACATTAAAACCATTATCGCTATAATAATGATTAATATAGGCTCTAATAGATCGCCTAGTTTTCTTAAATCATAATCAACATCTTTTTCGTAATAATATGCGATGTCTAAAAGAATTTTATCAACTTCACCAGTCTCTTCACCCACCGCCATCATTTGCAAAGCAATCGGTGAAAAAATGTTACTTTGCTTAGCTGCTTTATAAAGTGACTCTCCGCGCTCTATACCCTGGCGCATAAAAAGTATTTTTTCAGACAAGTAGGGATTATCTGCAACATTCGCAACCACCTTGAATGCTTGCATCAAAGGAACGTTTGAACTTATTGCCATAGAAAATGCGCGACAGAATCTTGCGTATATTGAACGACGAATTATCGAGCCTACCATGGGGATCTGCAATTTGACATAGGAAAACCACCATTTCCCTTTTGGCGTATGTGAATAAGTTAATCCACCAATCGTGAGCATTACCATCAGTATTCCAATTAACCAACCATGATTAACAAAGAGATCCGAGGTGGTTATTAACATTCGGGTTGGCAAAGGTAAGTTAGAACCGAATGCTGTGAAGAAATCACGAAAGGCGGGAATGACCATAACATTAATAATAATGAGGGCCATGACAATTGCAATGATAACAATCATCGGATAACGAATTGCCGTTTTAATTCGTTGCTTGGTTGACTGTTCAGTTTCTAAATAGCCTTTGATTTGTAGAAAGGCACTTTCAAGTTGTCCTGTATTTTCACCGACTTCGATCATCGCTATCATTAATGGCTGAAATACCATTGGGTACTTACTTAACGCCTTGCTAAAACTGTAGCCTGATTCCAAATTGATGATGACATCGGTTATAACATTTCTAAAAACGGTATGCTTGGTGGTTTCACCAATCACTTTTAAGCCATAAATTAAGGAAACGCCTGCTTTTAATAGCGAATGCATCTGTTGAGAGAAAATAATGAGATCTTCGGTTTTTGGCAACCCTATACCAAACAACTTCATAAGCCAATCTTCAACTGTTTCTGCATTCTCTGTAGCGACAATCGAGATTGGCATAATATCGATACTAGATAGCTTTGCCGCAACGCTGTTGGGTGTGGCTGCTTCTATGGCGCCTTGAACAAGCTGCCCATTTTTATCACGTCCTTTATATTGATAGCTTGGCATTTCCCCACCTACTCTATCAATTCTAACGATAAACGAGAAACTTCAGGTAAGCTGATGATGCCCTGTTTTGCATATTCTAATGCTGAATGAGCTAATGTTCGGAAAAGGGGATTCTTATTCACTAATTGATTGTATGATTTTAAATCATTATTTTGCAGTGCGCTCACCATACTCTCTGACATTTCTAAGAATTCATATACACCTATACGCCCTTTATAACCGCGCATAGAACAATGGCTACATCCTTTACCGTTGACAAAGCGTATATCGCTATCCACTTTCAAACCCATCGTGGTAAGCATTTTTAGTTCTTCTTGGTTCGGGTGATATGTTTCAATACATCGAGTACAAACCCTTCTTGCTAAACGTTGTGCAATTACTAAATGAATCGCACTGGATGCAAGATAGGGTTGGATGCCCATATCAAGCAAGCGTAAAATTGCGCTTTTAGCATCGTTGGTATGTAAAGTGGACAACACTAAATGCCCTGTCATTGCCGCTCGCAATGCTATTTGCCCAGTTTCTTCATCTCGAATTTCACCCACCATAATCACATCTGGATCATGTCGCAAAACCGAGCGTAAAATGGTCGAAAAGGTTAGACCTATCTTAGGTTGAACTTGAATTTGGTTAATGCGGTCAAATGCATATTCAACAGGGTCTTCAACTGTTATGATTTTCTTTTCTTCTGAATTAATTTCGCTTAATGCAGTATACAAGGTTGTAGACTTACCACTACCTGTTGGCCCGGTCACTAAAATCATACCGTGCGGTCGTTTTAAATGTGCTCGAAAATGACTGATATACTTGGCTTCCATCCCCAATTCTTCTAAGTGCAGCAATCCTGTTGTTTGATCTAATAATCTCATGACAACCGATTCACCATTTTGCACTGGCATGGTCGCTATACGTACATCTATCTTTTTGTCTTTTACTCGAATGGTAAACCGACCATCTTGTGGAAGGCGTCTTTCTGAAATATTAAGCTTAGCAATCAATTTAAGTTTTAGAATCAGGGCGCTTATAATATTTTTACCTTGCATGACTTGTTCTTGCAGCACACCATCTACACGCAGCCTGATCCGTAAACCATCATCAGCAGGTTCAATATGAATATCAGAAGCATTTACCTGCACCGCATCTTCAAAAATGGACTGCAACAGTTTTTTGATGGGCGCATCATGTGCCTCATCTTCAATTTCATTGACAATTCCTGAAAACGCGATTTCTTGTTCCAACTCTCCAACTAAAGAGGCGATTTCTTCCGTGCGACGATATACTTCGTCTAATATTCTGGATAGCTCGCTTTCGCGTACAATCACTACTCGAATGTTCTTTTTAAGTTTTCGTGCGATTTCATCATACCCAACAATATCTGTGGGATCGGTCATTGCAACTAAGAAGCCATCTTTAATCCTATCCAGCGGGATCGCTTTTAATCTTCTGGCGAGTGCTTCTGGTAGTTCTCTAATCACTTCCGGTTTTATTTTGTACGAATTGAGTTCAAGAAAGGGTATATTCAATTGCTTGGCAAGAAACATCACCAGATCGTTTTCTTTGATATAGCCCAGCTCGATGAGTACATCACCTAATTTTTTACCCGCACCTTGTTGTTTACGAAGCGCTTTGTCAAGCTGAGTGGTCGTGATTATTTTGTTCTCTACAAGCAAATCACCTAATCGTAATTTCTTAATCATCCTTTTGCCCTGCTATAATCTCTTTTATCTCAACGCTGGTTTCAATTGGACTACTCAGCATATAGACAACTAGGACAATCTGCGCTTGTGGAAACCGCGTGATTCTGTACTCGAGGGATTCCCAACCGATTGGAAATGGAAGTTTTTCTACTCGTTTTAAGTAGCGAAGCAAATTTTGATACTCACCTGTAAAAGTAATTTTGACACGATGCTTATACAGCGCCGAACTTTCGCTTTGCCCAGCATTTGAATTAAACGGCACTCTCTCAAGTGTTTCCATGCTAACCAGTTTTAAATTACTGAGATCGCGCAGCATGCTTTCTAATAAGTAAGGTATACGGGTTGGTGGTATGATTTTATTTTGAAATTGCAGAAGTGATTCATTTTTCTTTACTAACAACTCTTCTAGTTGTTGCTGTGCACTTGATTTTACTGCGCCTGACTTGGAGCCACCTTGCAAAATCAGTAATTGATTATGTGTCGCCTCATATTGTTGTACAAGATTCGATTTTTCTTCTTGAATGCTTGCAATCTGATCACTCACGGGTGAAATTAACAACGAGTAGATTATAGATGTTATTAATGCGCTACCGGTTATTAACAACAAAACTCTTTCGCGTTGTGTGCGTGAATTAATAACCACTTGGGCAGTTTCTAGTGATTTCATTGCTTTTTCATAATACGTATTTGTGTGCATTATTCGGCCTGCAAATTAAATTTCACAAAATCTTTATCTTGCTTAAGGTTGTCTAATCTAACTTTTCTAACCTGTGAACTAATGAGTGATGGCGACTTTTGCCATGTTTGAACCATAATAGGCACCAATTGTGGCTCTAGCGCAATTCCTGAAAAGGTCATTTTTTTACCTTCATCTTGTAAACTGATATACGCAAGATAGGTACCTTTTACATGTCGCATAGCTATTGATTCAACATAAAAAGAGAAGGGATGACGCTCATCTTCTTCCAATTTCTTTAATTGCGTCACAACGTTATCAACATCGGAAATTCTTTCCTTTAATAGCGCTAGCTCTCCTTTAGAAGCATTCATGTTTCTCGCTTTCTTTGCTTGCGCAAGCTCAACTAGTTGATCGCTTTCTTTACTTTGTTCCACTTTTAAATTTTCAATTTCTTTAAGCTGAGATCCCAAGCTTATCTTGTGAAAAAGAGCAACAACGATCAAAAAGGCACCTAGTCCAAGCCAAATTTGTGAAATCCGTAACGCGGACAAACCTGGAGCAAAGATATCTGCTTTTTGATACAAGTTAATTTTTTGCTTAAGATTATTCATCATACTGTCGTGCTTATCGCGGCGCCTATTGCGTAAGCGCTACTGTTTGACTGGTTGGGGGTTAACTTATCTGTTTCATTTATAAACTCTGAATAATTAATCATTCTCACTGGCAAGCCTAAAATATTACTTAAGCTGGATAATACTTCTGTCTTACGTTCTGGCAAAGGTGTTAACACAATTCTTGAGATCCCTGCATTCTTCAAATTACTTGAGCAGTAATCGATTGAGCGTTGTATTTCCAATGCAAGATCCTGTAATTCTATATTTTCTTTAATATGCTGATACCCAAGATCAAAATCTCGCATCATGTACAATGTTTTGTTCTTAAATAAAATAATATGACTTTTATATTCTTCGATATGTAAAAGCGCCTGCCCGACGTCAGAATCATCTAGTTGAAATGCTATTTCTCGTAAAGCGCTTTGACAGATATCCACTGAGGTAACTTTTAGCCCTAGAGATTTAATATTGTCAGCATATTCATCAATAAGACTTTTTCGAGTGACAACCACATATGTTAAGGCAACACTCGTTTCCTTGGATTTTTGTGGTACTTCAATGTAGTCAACCACTGCTTCTTCTACGGGGAAATCAATATATTCGGCAATTCGCCAACGAATAGCTTCTCTTTTTTCATTACTTGAAACGATAGGCTGTTCCACAAGGAATATTTGATAGTCGTTTTGTGGAATAAGTACGGTTGTTGGAGCCGACAACAAACCGAATTCTGCAATCTTATTTTCTAGAAAGGATTTTTGCTGGTCCCATTCACTGGCTTCATGATATTCGATGTCAATGAGTGTTTTGGTATTATTGGTTGCTTTCACTAAAACAAATCGTGTGCCATGTTGCGTGAATTGCACACACAACAGCTTTTCGTTATTCAATTCCTTTTTCATTTTGAAAAGCGACATCGCCTACCCATCCTTGCCTACTAGATAAACATCCTGTCAAGGCCAATTCTCGCGCAACCTCGTATATAGGAATTGTAGTATTCTAACCAACTTATACAAGCTAGCTTCAGCTCTTTTTGCAATTGCCGATGATAAACATGTCAGGCCTTTTGTTGGCAGATGAAAAATAAGCAGGTATGCCCATGGAAAATTCACGCAAGGCGACTACAGTTAGGACGTTTTTCGCCGCAGTAACGCTAGGGATGGGCGTTAGTATAATCCCCCAAATCAGTATGGGGGCCACGTATGTGTTGCCACACAATGGCAACATTGTCGGAAATCTTCAGCAAGCAATAGTTCAGCCCGGAGATACGCTCTCTTCACTTGGGCTTCGCTATGGCGTTGGCGGCTATGAAATGATAGAAGCCAATCCGGGTGTTAGTTTCCGTGATCCACCCGAAGGTGGCACGTTGCTCGTCCCTTCACGTTACATACTGCCTGAAGGACGCAAAGGCATTGTTATTAACATTGCAGAATTGCGTTTATATTACTTTCATCCAGATGGCGTGCATGTTTCAACCTATCCGATTGGGATTGGCAAGAACGGTTGGGATACGCCCTTAGGAAAAACCTCCATTACGCGTATGAGAGAAAAACCAACGTGGGTGGTGCCCGACTCGATTATTGAAAACCATTTAGCGCACGGGAAAGTGATCCCCAAAGTAAAACCACCTGGCCCTGATAATCCTTTAGGTGACTATGCCATGAATATTGGTTTTAAAGGTGCCAGCATTGTGATCCATGGTACGCCTTATCCAAAGCGTGTTGGATTACGAGCAAGTCATGGCTGTATTAATATGACGAATGAAGATGTGGGTGAATTATTTCGCATGGTAAAAGTTGGTACGCCAGTTGAAGTTATTCATCAATCGACAAAAATTGGTAAATTGGATAATAAAATCTATTTAGAATCCCATGTGCCAGTTTCAAATGAGCTACAATCCACCAACTACCAAGATATTGGTTCGATGATTCAAAAAGTGACCAGTAAACTTGGCAGCGGTAATTACAAAGTAGAATGGCAAGAAGTCGACAATCTACAACGGAGCCATCAAGGCTACCCACTACCGATTGGATCCATTTTCTAAAATATGGCAATATCGACTCTTCTTTCGGAGAGTCGATATGTTTTCTATCATTTTATACGAACCAGAAATCCCACCCAACACAGGCAATATCATACGACTGTGTGCCAATACCGGTGCCGCATTACATTTAATTGAACCTTTAGGTTTTGTGCTCGATGATAAAAATCTGCGCAGGGCCGGTTTAGACTACCACGCGTTAACCAATATCCACATTCATGCTGACTATGCCACTTGTTTGGCACATTTTACGGATAAGCGGATTTTTGCCTTAAGCGCCAAAGCCACCACTTTATACACCCAACCTCAATTTGTTGCGGGAGATGCATTTTTATTTGGCCCGGAAACTCGAGGCTTACCTGCCGATTTGCGGAACAGTTTTCCAAAAGAACAATTATTGCGCTTACCGCAATTAACTGTTGATCGTAGTTTAAATTTATCGAATACCGCAGCAATTATGGTCTTTGAAGCCTGGCGACAACTCAATTTTAGTCCTCTGGGCTGAATTTTCAGCTGCTTTGACTAACGTCGTAATGTTAAGTGGTTTCGATTTTAGGGGGACGTGCTAAAAGATTATTGACCGCCTGTTGTGGGCTCAAGTTTCCAAACAGCACATCAAATACTTGGCTACAGATCGGCATTTCGACATTTAACCTTTTCGCAAGCAGCATGACCTGCCTGGCGTTGGTTTTGCCTTCAACCACTTGTCCAATGGTTTGTTCCGCTTGTGATTGTGAAATCCCTTGGCCAAGGCTTAGACCAAAGCGACGGTTGCGAGATTGATTATCCGTACACGTGAGTACGATATCACCCACCCCTGATAAACCTATCAAAGTAGTATGTTTGGCGCCCAGCGCGTCACCTAAACGACAGAGCTCTGCTAAACCGCGCGTAATTAAAGCCGATCGCGCATTCGCCCCATAACCCAAACCATCTGACATGCCCACCGCAATGGCTAGTACGTTTTTAACCGCACCACCAAGTTCAACGCCTTGAACATCATCAGACAAGTAAACTCGAAAAGTTTCACTATGAAAAGCCGTTTGCAAAGCCTGCCCGAATGCAGTTTCGGTGGTTGCGATAGTGACTGCCGTTGGCAACCCTTTAGCAACTTCGGTTGCAAAACTAGGTCCTGACAAAATTGCCATAGGACGCTTACCACAATTTTTTTCACAAACTTCATGAAGAAGCTCACCTTGTTCAGACAACCCTTTAGTCGCCCACACAATCCCACTATCAACTGGTAAAAAGGGGGCGATTAATTGCATCACTTCTGCAAAGGCATGGCTTGGCACAACTATCAGTATGAGGGTTGTGTTAGTAACCTGTTGAAAAGCATCATTAAGGGAACTCGTAAACGTGACATGCTCGGGAAAGGTAAAACCTGGCAAATATTGTTCATTGATATGCGTTTTAGAACAAGCCACCATCGCATCAGGATCGTGTCCCCACAGCGTCACTTGGTGATGCTGTTTGGCTAAGTAGAGCGCAAGTGCACTACCCCAGGATCCCGATCCTAATACGATGCAAGATGTCATTGGCGTGTCGCTTGACCTTCGCCTTCTTTACCCTTTTTTTGCTGCTCTAAATGTTGCAAATAAAGCGCATCAAAATTGACAGGGGCTAGTAATAATTGTGGGAAACCACCACGAATAACGATATCAGAAATCGTTTCACGCGCATAAGGGTAGAGAATATTTGGGCACATGCTACCTAAAGCGTGCGCTAACTGATCTTGCGCAAAACCTTTTAAGGTAAAGATACCGGCTTCATGGACTTCAACTAAGAAAGCAACGCGCTCACCCATTTTTACAGTGACCGTTAAATGCAAGATAACTTCGTATATTGTATCTTCTAAACGGTTGGTTTTGGTTTGCAAGTCTACATTGACTTCAGGTTTCCATTCCTCACGGAAAATCTCTGGCGCATGGGGTGTTTCAAAAGAAACATCTTTAACGTAAATACGTTGGATGGTAAACATGGGTCCATCTTGATTAGGTTTATTTTCTGCCATTTTTAAAGCTTCCTTCTATAAAATTATGATTTGACCAACGGCATGCCACTTGCTGTCCAGCCATCCATGCCATTTGCTAAAAAGTAAATTTGCGTAAACCCATTCTGAGCGAGCACTTTCGTCATTTTAGGTGCTTCAACACCGTTACCACAAACCAAGACAATTGGCTTGGATTTGTATTTGTTCAAAACATTCAGCCTAGTCGCAAAATCAGCCTGCGGTAAATTGATGGCGCCAATAATATGGCCCTGTTCAAATCGCGCAGCGCTACGGATATCGACGGCAACGCCAGCTGAATGATTAAGTATATTTACTAACTCTTGTGGGCCAACTTGTGGCACACCGAAAGCACGATGTCGCCATTCATTGAATAAGAATGCAACGATTAGGGCAAGAAAAGCACCACTGAGCGCCCAGTGCTCGATAAAAAACTTTAACAGGGGATCCATGCTCCCAACCTCTCACCAAATCAAAGCCGTTCATTATACACACTATCAAGTTAACTAGCGACTTGAAACCATTGAATTCGAAGACCTACAATGGTGTTTAATTAACACTTTTTCAAGTAAGAATTTTCATGACCTTAACTCGCGTGAAACCAGTTGTTCTACTCATTTTTGACGGATGGGGACATTATGAGCCTTCCCAACAATCAGGCAATGCTATTATGGCCGCCAAAACTCCCCACTGGGATCGTTTGCTGCAACAATATCCACACACGGTACTCTCTGGCTCAGGAGAAGATGTTGGTTTACCTGATGGACAAATGGGTAACTCTGAGGTCGGCCATCTAACCCTAGGATCCGGTCGAGTTATCTACCAAGATTTAACCCGTATCAGCAAAGCCATCCAGACCGGTGAATTTTATCAAAACGCGATATTAAAAAATGCGTTTCAAAGAGCTATCAACACGCAAAAAAGCGTGCACTTTATGGCGCTTCTCTCTGAAGGGGGCGTACACAGCCATGAAGAACATCTTTTAAGTGCGCTTGAAATGGCTTCAAAACAAGGATGCCAGTCAATTTATGTTCATGCTTTTTTAGATGGCCGCGATACGCCGCCTCAAAGTGCTAAGGCTTCTTTAGTAAAACTAGAAAATGCCATTGCAGGGATTAATGGTGCAAAACTGGCAACCGTAAGTGGTCGCTATTTTGCTATGGACCGTGACAAGCGCTGGGAGCGTGTTAAATTAGCTTATGATGCCATCACGCACGGCAAATCAACTTATGTGGCAAGTTCAGGGGTCAAGGCGCTCGAAGATGCTTACGCACGCTCTGAAACAGATGAGTTTGTAAAACCGACTTGCATTGTTGCGTCGGGCGATCAGGCATCGACGGTAAAATCTGGTGATGTCATGGTGTATATGAATTTTCGTTCAGATCGTGCACGCGCCCTCTCTTATGCTTATATGTCACCGGATTTTACCGGGTTCGAAACGCCCAACAAACCACAGCTCGGTGAATTCGTGACCCTCACCGAGTACGATAAAGCCTTAAATGCGAGTGTCGCATTTGGGCCACAAACCCACAAAAATGGCCTGGGTGAATACTTGCAGAGCCTCAATCTAAAACAATTGCGTTTAGCAGAGACAGAAAAATATGCCCATGTGACTTTCTTTTTTAATGGTGGCATCGAAAAACCTTTTAACGGTGAAGAACGAATTTTAATCCCTTCTCCGAAGGTTGCAACCTATGATGAAAAGCCACAAATGAGCGCAGATGAATTAACGAGCGCGTTGATTAAAGGTATTGAAAGCAATCAATTTGATTGTATTGTCTGTAATTATGCAAATGCAGATATGGTGGGGCATACTGGCAATTTTGATGCTGCGGTTAAAGCAATCGAAACACTCGATGTGTGCTTAGGTAAAATTCTCATTGCTTTAGACAAAACCGGCGGCGCAATGCTCATTACTGCTGATCATGGCAATGCAGAATGCATGGTAGATGAACAGACCCACCAACCCCATACAGCGCATACAACGTCATTGGTTCCGCTGGTTTATTATGGCAAACAACCTTTATCTTTTGTAAGTGAAGGAAAATTGTCCGATGTCGCACCGACTTTGTTACAATTAATGGCTCTACCAAAACCCCAGGAAATGACTGGGCACTCTTTGATTCAGCCTGCCAGGGAGGCACCTCATGACACTAAAGAAAGCGGAACGAAAACGTATTCTTAATACGCTTTTTTTGTGCGCATTGATTTCACTGCTGCCCTTATCATGCAGGGCAGCACAGGATCCCACGCAAATAAAAAATTCTTTGCTCACGATACAAACTGAAATTAAAAAAATCGAAAAAAATCTCTATCATGCACACTCTGAAGAACGTTCACAGATCCAACAACTTGCAGATATAGAAAAAAAGATGGGCGAGCAAGCAGAAAGCTTGCGTGAACAAGAAAGCCAAATTCTTATCCATCAGCAAGAATTGCAAACCTTAGAAAAGCAAACGCATGAGCTGCAACAAGTCAACCAAGTGCATCAAAAAGCATTAAGTCGCCTCATTAGCGTTACCTTTGCCCATTATCATAAAGAGCGATTAAAGTTATTGCTTAATCCTCAGGAAATGTCAAAGCTTGCACGATTGAATCAATATTATGTGCATTTTTATGCAATGCGCGCTAATAAAATTCGCGAACTACAAGCACATTTGGGAAATGTACAAATTTTACAAGCCCAAATACAAGATAAGCAAAAAGCAATTTTAGCATTGACCGAAACTCTAAAAATGCAACAAAGCGCATTGCAAGCAAATAAAACTGAACGTGCAATTCTGCTTGAGTCATTAACCCATCAGCGAAAAGGTGCTGAGGAAAAATTAGCTCAACTACAAAGCCAAGAGCAACACCTTGAACAGCTCTTCAAAGCGATTCAATCTAAAATTTCGACCAAACCAACTTATATCGATCCCGCTCAAGATTTTGCAAAAATGAAGCGTCGTCTGACGTTGCCCATTAAAGAACCTGGTGCATTGCTAGCAAAATTACCGCATTTAAAAAATGCTAAAGCAAAAAAATCTTATATCCAAGCACAATCTGGCACACCCGTTAATGCTATTTTCCCAGGTCGCGTTGTTTTCGCTGAATGGTTGCGTGGTGTTGGTCTGCTACTCATCATTGATCATGGTGATGGTTATATGACGCTTTATGGTAATAACCAAAAACTGTATAAAAGTTTAGGAGAATGGGTTTCAGAGGGAGAAATGGTCGCTCGTGTTGGACAAAGCGGCGGACATGCAGAACCCGGTTTATACTTTGAGATAAGAAAGGATGGAGAAGCGTTGGATCCTACACCCTGGTTTGCGAAAGCATAGACGGGTCAGTTCCAACGACTTGATAATTTCGCTCAACGTATAAGGATATAGGTATGAGCTCATTGACAAGCCGTGCTCCGCTGCGGGCACTGTTATTTTTACTGGCCCTACAAGCAACCACTTTTTCTTCTAGCCTGATGGCAAAGGAAAAAGAGAAATCTGCACCAACCGGGGTCAAGGCAACCATTCAAGAGACTCTGCCTTTAGATGATTTGCAACGCTTTACAGCGGTTGTAGAACAAATTCGTAAATATTATGTGAAACCCGTAGATGATAAAGAACTCTTCGAAAATGCCATTCGTGGCATGCTAAGTGGACTTGACCCCCACTCAGCCTATTTAGATGAGAGTGAATTTTCAGATCTTCGAGCCAACACTTCCGGTAAATTTGGCGGCTTAGGCATTGAAGTCACGATGGAAGATGGCTTCGTACGAGTTATCAGTCCTATCGACGACACTCCCGCAAGTCGAGCTGGCATTAAATCCGGCGACTTTATCGTTAAGCTGGACGATACCCCGGTCAAAGGCCTGACATTGAAAAAGGCCGTTGAAATCATGCGTGGTGATCGCGGCACAAACATTTTACTGACGGTTGTGCGCAAAGGGACCAATGCCCCTCTAAAAATAAAAGTCACCCGTGACATTATCCAGGTGAAGAGTATTCGAACAAAAATTTTAGATAAGGATTATGGCTACATTCGTGTATCCCAATTTCAAACCCATTCGGGCGAAGATATGGTACAGGCCATTGAAAAATTAAATAAAGAATCCAAGAATCAACTTAAAGGTCTTGTCATCGACTTACGTAACAACCCCGGTGGTATTTTAGAGTCTTCAGTTAAGGTTGCGGATGCCTTCTTAGACAAATCTAAGCTCAATTATAATGGCATGATCGTCTATACAGAAGGTCGATTACCAGGTTCAGAAATTAAAGAATTGGCAAGTGATGGAGACATCATGCAAGGCAAGCCGATTGTGGTCATTGTGAATGGCGGATCAGCATCTGCATCAGAAATTGTGGCTGGTGCTTTGCAAGATCACAAACGTGCCTTGATTGTTGGCACACAGACCTTTGGTAAAGGCTCCGTGCAAACCGTGTTGCCATTACGTGATAATCATGGCTTAAAGCTGACGACAGCACTTTATTTCACACCTGCGGGTCGCTCAATTCAAGCAAAGGGGATCGTACCTGATATTGAGATCCAAGATATCAAAATGCCTGAAGCAAAACATGATGAGCTAGAAGAACTCGTGAATATCCGCGAAAGTGATTTAGATGGTCATTTAGAAAACGGATCTAAGAAAACCGATAAATCGCTCGAAAAAGAGCCTATCGCCAATATCGAGAAATCCGATTCTGAACCCAGCAAAGAAGCTAAGGCCGAAACGGATGAAGGTAAACTGGCTCTTAAAAACGACTACCAGCTAAATGAAGCATTGAACATGCTAAAGAGCTTAACGTTTATTGAGTCAAGACGATCACAAAAGGATAAGCCAGCAGCCGCAACATTAAAAAATGCAAAAGAAACCATTACCGAAACGCAGGGCCAGTAAGGCACTGCGTGTACTTTCTCTAAAATTTTGACAACTTTCAAAGTTTGCAAAAACCTATAGAAAGTCATGATAATTTGTTATCATGACGAAATTTTAGCGCATTGCTGTCAAAAGTAGTTTCCGTGTGATTTTTAATCATTTTGATCAAGATCTTAAGCGAATAGGGACTCTGGAAAAGAGCTTGTTACTGCGTCTTGTGCTTTCTGGGGTAGCCGTCTTATTTTTAACTTGGTTGTCTGTTTTAATTGAATTTGGCAGCCCAACGTTCTCCCATGAAATATATTACTGGGCTGGCCTCACACTCACGACTCCTATCCTTTACTTTGCGGGCGTTCCTTTTTTTCGTTCGATGTTTGATGTCCATTCACCACGCTTCTCTATTGATATTCCTCTATTGCTAGCTCTGGTATGTGGTTATGGGTATTCCCTTTATGCCACTTTATTCCCCGCTGATAATTTATTTGCCTATTTTGATTCGATCTTAATTGTCTTATTTATTGTTTATGCTGGTCGTTATATGGAAATATTTTGCCGTAGACGAATTGGGAGATTAGCACAAAGTTTAAGTGTAACACCTTCAACACAAGTCAAAGTGATCAAAGCGGATAACCAATTTCATTCCTGCGAACTTAAAGATATTGTCTTAGGTGATATTTTATATATTGGCCCGGGTGAATATTTCCCTGTTGATGGCATTATTCTAGAAAGCGACACCAGTGTTGATGAATCCATGATCACAGGCGAAGCACATGCTATTCCTAAATTCACTCATGAAGTCGTTCGAGCAGGTACCTGCAACTTAGATAAAGCGATAACGATCAGGGCTACAAGCACTTTCCATCACTCCTATTTTGGAAAAATCTTATTTACACTGCAACAAGCTGTGCCTAACAAGGAAAAGGAAACCTCTCCGAGCGACCCGATTGCGCTTTGGCATCAAATGATAGCGCTCACTTGCTCTGCCGCAATTTATTGTTGGTGGTTACCTTTTGATCATGCTTTTGCTTTATTTTGTGCAACTTGTGCTATCTTGATCACTTGCCCTTGCACTATCGCAATCGCCTATCCTTTGACTTGCGCTTGCGTTTTAGAAGTGTGCGCCAGAAAAGGCATCCTTATTAAAAATCCTTCCGCTTTTTTTAAATTTAGTGAAGTTGAGCATATTTTATTTGATAAAACTGGCACCCTCACCGAAGGAAGTTTGATTGTTGCTAAAGCAGAATTCTATAATGGCGCCAAACCAGAAGAAGCTTTACCGCTCATTTCATTAATTGAGCAGAACACCCATCATCCTATTGCTCATGCTATCGTTCAATATAGTCGCGAACGCTATCCAGAATTAGATACTGCCAACATTCAGCGTTTGCGTGTTTTTCCAGGCAAAGGTGTGAGAGCCATTATTAATGGCCGGTTTACCTTAATTGGCTCTTCTGATTGGCTACGAAAGAATGGCATCTTTGTGCCCGCCGATGTCATCGCAGCACAAGAAACCCAAATTCATTCTGATCTCATTTTTGTACATTGTGCGATTGATGGTTTAGAAGTGGCGCGTATTCATTTGAAAGATAAAATCCGCAAGGAAGCGGCAGAAGTGATTCATTTCTTAAAACAACGCAATATTGAGATGACCGTATTAAGCGGTGATAGGCCCGCGATCGTGAATGCCATTGCAAGCCAGCTAGGCCCTATTATTGCAACAGCCCAAGCCATGCCCCAAGATAAAGAAGCCCAAGTCGCTCTTTTACAAGATCAAGGCAATATTACTGCAATGGTCGGTGATGGTTTAAACGATGCGCCAGCATTAAAGCGCGCGGATATTGGCATAGCAATTGGTACTGGGAATGCGATTTCCATTGCGTCGTCAGATATTATCTTGCAACATCCTGAATTAACGCTGATTACGGATTGCCTTTTACTCAGCATCGCATCGCGCAAAATTTTGCGACAAAATCATTTGTTGGGATTAGGGTTTTGTCTTTTTATGTTGCCTTTTGCGGCTTTCGGGCAATTATCGCCCTTAATGATGTTAACCAGCCTTTGTCTTAGCACGTTAATTGTTATGGCAAACACTGCTCGCTTGAAATTCTTCAAATTCTCTCTTTTTAATCATGCAGGTCCATCAAGCTTGCGAGAATTGCCAATTTAGCTTGCACTAACCTAGCGCAAGCTCTTGGCCTAATGCTGTTCTTAGTTTTTGAATAGAAGCATTTTCTAACTGCCGCACACGCTCGATAGAAATATCATAGGCTTCAGCCAATTCTTTTAAAGAAGCTTTTGGCTCTTGTAACCAACGTTTTGAAATAATGTCAGAACTACGTGGATCTAACGTTTGCAACGCTAGCTGCAAACGCTCTTGCGCTTGTTCTTCCCAATTATTGTTTATTGCATGAAATGCCGGATCAGCGCTTTGTGGAGCAGGTAAATAGTGTGCGGGTGATTGATCATCACTGTCATCATCTAATCCACTCTCAAACGAAGCATCATGTGCGTTTAAGCGATTTTCCATTTCCAAAACATCTTTAGTGCTCACACCTAAGTCTTGGGCCACTTGGGCAACTTCTTGTTGTGTAAACCAACCCAAGCGTTGTTTTGCTTGGCGCAAATTAAAAAATAATTTGCGTTGTGATTTTGTGGTGGCAACTTTTACAATCCGCCAATTGCGGATCACAAATTCATGTATTTCCGATTTGATCCAATGAACCGCAAAGGAAACCAACCGAACCTTCATATCGGGATCAAAACGTTTCACCGCTTTCATGAGGCCAATCGAGCCTTCTTGAATGAGATCAGCAACTTGCAATCCGTACCCACTATACATTTTAGCAATACGCACCACATAACGAAGGTGCGCAAGCACTAATCGCTGAGCTGCCAAAAGATCCCCTTCTTCCCGGTAACGTTTAGCGAGCGCATATTCTTCATCGACGCTCAATAAAGGTTCTGCGTTAACAGCACGCATATAGGACTGTAATCCATCTGCGGGCACCGGTAAGGATTTAATTGCTTGTAACTGCACGGACATATACTTTCGTCTCCAACTTATACTCAAATTAGTTTAGCACTCTAATGCCAAGAGTGCTACTGCATAAATATCAACCATATCAAAGGCTTATAATTTTAATAGGAGTAATTAAGCAAACTTTCTTTTTATAACATATACTTTTCAAAAGAGGAAAGGGAGGACCCTATGGCTTATTTTATTGTCGACGCGCCCTACGAACGCTGCTTTGAGCTTTTCTTTCAGGATGAGCTAGGCTATCCAAACTTCTATCGCATGACTGAATTATTAGGTGATGAAGTGCCCTATCAGCAACTAACCCTGCTTGTGCCCTATCCAAGCAAAGCGCCAACGATTATTAAACGGATCGACGAACGCGCTGACAAACTTGGCGTTAAATCGGTGCAATTTGGCGCAGGCTTAGAAACAGCTTTTGTGTTTGATGAGCGAGGGCAGCTTATCTTGCCTGAGCCATTTAAAGAAGCATTGCGTTTAGCGGTCGATCAATTTTTGGGAAAAAGCCGCATGTCTGGGGCTGCTTAACCCTCACCAAGACCACTCCTCAGCAAAATCCCACCTTTGGTCATCTGTATGATTGCGAAGACCTCGCATCATAGTTAGTCTTCGTTCTTAATTCCATAACCACTGATTGAGAAATGAATCATGACCACTATCTATAATACCGTCGCTAAAGATGCTGCTAAGTTTATTTGGAAAGGCATCAGCTCCGTAATGCCTCATATTGCTACTTGGTTTGCAGCTGACACCGTTGGTGATGTTGCTGATTGGGCCATGAGCAAAAAGGCTGCTGCTGAAGCCGCCCCTGCAAAAAAGCAAGGCTTTTTTTCACGCCTTAATCCGCTCAATGTATTAAAAAAGCTGAACCCTGTCTCTGCGGTTTCCTTTGCAGCAAGACCTTTCTTGAGCGCTAAAAAAGCGATTAGCTGGTTCATATTTGAAGATCTGGTTCACGCAATGAAAGACAAAACCGATGCGCTATCAGAAAAATTAGCGCCTATCGCTGAAAATTTCCTGACCCCCATTCTTGAAAAGGTCACCACCCCGGTTATTGATTATTTACAAAATAACGGCTTAATGGAAATACCCAAAGCACCGGTAACTTGCCCCGTTACAATCTGTGAAACCGTTGCGCCCAGTTTTGAAACGCTTAAAGAAGTTGCAAAACAAGCTACCACCACCGAACAAACAGGCGGTTGGTTTTCAACGCTTTGGAACGCCGCAAGCAAACCGCTCGTTAATTTAAAAGATTTAACAGGTAATGCTGCGCCAAAAGTGGCAACCACACTGCCTTTGAAAGAAGCGTTTAAAGAATTTGCAACAACACAACCTATTGTTGACACATCAGAAACCCTGATTAAAGAAGCCGCTAAGGCTGTCACACAAAGACAAATACCAGAAGGGTATCTTGGTTTGACTGAAAAATATGCAGAACCCGCGGGTCGTTACGTTGCACAAACATTGAGTACGGCATATAACGGCGTGACCAAATTAGTTCAAAAACCTGCTGATCTCACGCATGCAGTCCAAGAATCGGCAAATGTATTCGCTGATGCAATTGGTGTTCGCCCAGCATATGTCTATGCCGCAGGCGCAGGAATTGCGCTGCTCGCAAGTTATGGCCTTTATAGTGGCTTACGTGGTTGGACTAGCAACAATACGGCCGTTGCTAATGCCAACGCCAATGCACAAGGCGGAAACGCGCTTGGCAACCAAGTGAATCTGATTGTTAATGTACGAGGCGATGGAACTCCCGTTGCTGCGACCTCTGTTGTAGATCCGAGCCATTCCCCACAAAGACTGACTGCAAAATAAAATCACTTTGCGAGGCTTAAGGAGCAAACGTTGCTCTTTAAGCCATCCGTGAGGGCACGCGTTTTTTATGTCGAACTTTTAATCTTTTGAGATTGAAAGGCACCAACAACATATTTTCAAACGTTTGAAATTTTTTATCACGATACGTTTCTAGGCCAAGATTGATTTTGAATTCACCCGAAATTGACCTTGAGGTGTATGTGCCAAAAAGCTGATCCCACCAACTGAAACAAAACCCATAATTACTATTGGTCTCTTTTGGATAATCTGAATGATGGATCCGATGCATGTTCGGTGTCACAATGATCTGCCTCAACGGTCTATCAATTTTCGATGGAAGATAAACATTGGTATGCACAAACATCGTCATTGCATTGTATATCACTTCAAATAGAAATACGGCCACTACAGGAGCACCTATAAAAGCCACTGTTAATAACTTAAAAGCCGTGGTAAAAGCGGCCTCTAGCGGGTGAAATCGCACCCCTGTGCTCACATCAAGATGTCGGTCCATATGATGTACACGGTGCACTCGCCAAAATAGGTTAATGTTATGCATGATTCGATGCTGAAAATACATGACGAGGTCAAGGAAGAGGATTGAAAAAATGATTTCGGCAATCAGCAAGGTTGGGGTTTGATTAAAAAAACCAAGCCCCTTTTTTTCTGCAATGAACGCAGTGGTGACCGCCAAAAAAGGAAATACTAAACGAACGAAAAGTGTCGAAAACAGCGCCAAGCTTAAATGTTTCTGCCACCTATCAAGACGATTGACCAACCAAGGCCATCCTGCACGCTTTGTTTCCCAGTATGCTAGCAAGGCAAATATGGTGCAAAATGCCGCCAATCGACAAAAAACCTGATATTTTACTAACCACGCTTCCATAAAGAGCTATCACCTTTTGTTAGTTATAATCATATTATACTCTTTGCACTCTAAGTTGCGAGGCATGAGTGACACGCGACCCTGCGCGATGGGGCTTATGACGAACGGTTTATACTGCTTAAGTTTGCATTCAGATATGTTTGATAGCTTGTCAGCAACTTTTGATTTCTCGTCTACACTAAATGAACGATAGAAATAGTCTGCGTCTTAACAACTCCAGTAGTGGTGCTTCATGCAATATAATCAGAATCTTTCCGTATCAGATCAACTGGGTAATAAGCTGGTCAAACACGTTTTATGTGGTATTGCCATCATTGGCGGTGCAGCATTTTTGTGTGCCTTCACACAGATGATCGAAACAATACTGATCATTGAAATAGCCACCACATCCAGCGCATTACTCGTGAGCACCATTTGCCTTGTGCACCTCTATAAAGAACATAGAATGTGGCAAAAACAAGAAGAGCAATTAATACATGTGCTCATTAAACAGATTCAACAACATTTTTCACAACTTCCTCCCCTATCAATCATTGAAGAAGCACTTCATCAAGCATTGGATGCCAAAGAAGGGGAGCTACGCTTAAAAATGCTGGGACAATATCGCCTACAACCGGCGCTGTTAGATTCGCTCGTCCAATACTGCCGACAACGACATGCCGATCATGCGGTCTTAGTGGATTTAGGGCTGTGCTGGGATTAAGTCTTTCTACTGGCTTCTATGGTTTTTTTAAAGTACATCGGGTACATTTAAGTCCATTTTAGTAGATGTCATGGACGTGTTTGATGAACTTTCCCCATTTACGCCTTCGAAGAATGCGCACCAATCAGCAAATACGCGCACTCATACGAGAAACTGAATTAAACCTAAATGATTTGGTCATGCCAATCTTTATTAAATATGGCCAGGATAGAAAAGATCCCATCAGTTCCATGCCTGGGTTATTTCAATTTAGCTTGGATAAATTGCCAGAAGAAATCAGGGAACTAAAGGCCTTAGGTATTCAGTCAGTACTGCTGTTTGGTATTCCTGAACATAAAGATGCCCTCGCAACAGATTCTTATCAAGCCAATGGCATTGTGCAACAAGCGACACAAATTGTGAAAGATGTCGCGCCTGATATGCTCGTGATGGCCGATGTTTGTTGTTGCGAATATACCGATCATGGTCATTGTGGGATTGTTGAAGACTATCGCGGCACCATGGATGTGCATAATGATAAAACCTTAGAAATCCTCGCTAAACAAGCGATTAGTTTTGCGCAGGCAGGCGCCGATATTATTGCGCCTAGCGGTAGCATTGATGGGCAAGTAACCGCTGTTCGAACAGGGTTAGATAGCGCAGGCTTTCATCAGATCCCGGTTTTAAGTTACGCCATAAAGTATGCATCTTCTTTATATGGCCCCTTCAGACAGGCCGCCGAAGGTGCCCCCAAATTTGGTGATAGAAAAACGTATCAAATGGATCCTGCGAATGGGTTGGAGGCCTTACGTGAAGTAGAGCTCGATGTTGCTGAAGGTGCTGACATGTTAATGGTAAAGCCCGCTCAGGCTTATCTTGATGTCATACTACGCGTAAAACAAAAATATCCCCATATTCCCCTAGGCGCTTATCATGTCAGCGGTGAATACTCGATGATCAAGGCAGCGGCTGAATTGGGATGGATTGATGGTACAAAAGTGGCACTTGAAGTGTTAACCGGCATTAAACGTGCAGGCGCGGATTTTATCATTAATTATTTCACTAAAGAATTGGCGAAAGATCTTAGATAGCGTGTAGCCACGCTTTTTGTGACTTGAAAACCAAAGAAAAGCCCCCATGTTAAGCAACATAGTTAACTATTTATTGACTATGTCATGACAAGTGGGGCAACCCTTGTTAGCATAGCGGTAATATCACAATCGGCTTCATTTTTAGGAGATAATGATTAACATGAGTACCCCAATAATTGCTGTGAGCGATGATTCCTTTGAAAAAGACGTTATGAATGCTCAATTACCTGTTCTCGTGGATTTTTGGGCAGAATGGTGTGGTCCTTGCAAAATGATTGCTCCTATTCTAGATGATATTGCAAAAACCTACGAAGGGCGCTTAACCATAGCTAAAATCAACATTGATGATAATGCCCAAACCCCTCAAAAATTCGGTGTACGCGGTATTCCTACCTTAATGTTGTTTAAAAACGGGGAACTTGAATCAACGAAAGTTGGTGCGATTTCAAAATCTCAGCTAACAGCCTTCTTGGATAGCCACCTATAGAGGATATTCCCCTAGCATCTTAAAAAAAAGTTTGGTACGATGCGTGATGACTTGGGCTAGCAATGCCAAGTAAAGCGCATCAGCTAAACTCCAAGTTCCCTATTTATACTCCGCCTTTGTTTTTCAGCGAAAGTAATCGTCAGCGTAAAGCCAATGGTTACCAGAATGGCCTCTTTTATTTGATGTGCCAAGGCTGAAATGAAAGAGCAAATGAATAAGGTTTTATCACAGAGTGTTCAAGGTTTAATGTCCACTAAACTAACCATCAAATCATTGTGGTCAACCCACACTCCTTCATCCATCAACTAAATAAGCACACGTATGAATCTTTCAGAATTAAAAAAAACACCTGCTGCAGAGCTTTCTGAAAAGGCGCTTGAATTAGGCGTCCAAAATGTGGCTAGCTTGCGTAAGCAAGACCTCATTTTTGGGATCTTAAAAGCACATTCAAAAAGCGGCGAAGACATTTATGGAGACGGTGTCCTTGAGCTATTACAAGATGGCTTCGGATTTTTACGTTCTTCCAGCACCTCTTACCTGCCAGGTCCGGATGATATTTATGTTTCACCCAGTCAAATCCGTCGCTTTGGATTGCGCACAGGTGATACCGTCTCCGGCAAAATTCGCCCCCCTAAAGAAGGCGAACGATATTTTGCACTTCTGAAAGTCAATGAAATTAACTATGAAAATCCTGAAAACGTCCGTAATAAACTCTTATTCGAAAACCTTACCCCCTTACACGCTGAACGCCGCCTTAAAATGGAAGTGGGCAACGGTAGTACCGAAGACATCACAGCTCGAATTATTGATTTAGTCTCTCCAATTGGTAGAGGCCAGCGTGGCTTAATTGTTTCACCACCAAAAGCGGGTAAAACAATGATGCTACAAAATATCGCTCACTCTATTTCGACCAACTATCCTGAATGTAAATTGATTGTATTATTGATTGACGAACGCCCAGAAGAAGTGACCGAAATGGAACGTTCCGTACAAGGCGAAGTAATTGCCAGTACTTTTGATGAGCCGCCAAATCGTCACGTACAAGTCTCTGAGATGGTTATCGAAAAGGCTAAGCGTCTTGTTGAACATAAAATGGACGTTGTCATTTTATTAGATTCCATCACCCGCTTAGCGCGCGCTTATAACACCACCATCCCCCATTCCGGCAAAGTGTTAACCGGTGGTGTGGATGCAGCAGCATTACAACGTCCAAAACGCTTTTTTGGCGCTGCGCGTAATATCGAAGAAGGCGGCAGCTTAACTATCATCGCAACGGCGCTTGTTGATACAGGCTCCAAAATGGATGAAGTCATTTATGAAGAATTCAAAGGTACCGGTAACCTTGAATTACATCTTGATCGTCGTATTGCTGAAAAACGCGTTTACCCTGCAATCAACATTAATCGCTCTGGCACAAGACGTGAAGAAAAACTCACCACGCCTGATGAATTACAAAAAATGTGGATTCTACGTAAATTGCTTCACCCCATGGATGAATTATCTGCGATTGAATTCCTCATTGAGCGTTTAAAAGGCACTAAGAGTAACGAAGATTTCTTTGATGCTATGAAACGTTAATGAATGAAGTATGAAGACCTTCGCGAATTTATTCGCTCCTTAGCCGATAAGGATCAACTCAAACGCATACAAGCAAGCGTTGATCCTTATCTTGAAATGACAGAAATTTCTCATCGGGTCCTAAAGCAACAAGGACCCGCACTCTTATTTGAGTCTCCTAAAAACCATTCTATTCCTGTTCTCACTAATTTATTTGGCACGCCTGAACGTGTGGCATATGCCATGGGACAAGATTCGCTCGCAGGCTTACGCGAAGTTGGTAAGTTTTTGGCATTTTTTAAAGAACCTGAACCGCCAAAAGGTTTTAAAGATGCATTGAAACAATTGCCGATGTATAAGCAAATTTTGAATATGTCTCCGGCCAAGGAAACGCTTGGCAAAGCGCTGTGTCAACGCAATCGCATTCAAGGCGATGATGTTGATCTGTACCAATTACCCATCCAAACCTGTTGGCCAGAGGATGTAGCCCCTTTAATTACATGGGGATTGGTTGTTACAAAAGGACCGCTTGCCACCAGGCAAAATTTAGGGATCTATCGTCAGCAAGTTATTGCTAAAAATAAAGTGATTATGCGTTGGTTAGGGCACCGTGGCGGCGCACTTGACTATGCAAAGTGGTGCCAAACACATAAAGGCAAACCTTTTCCAATTGCGGTTGCCATAGGCGCTGATCCAGCAACCATTTTAGCCGCAGTTACGCCAATTCCTGATAATTTATCCGAATATGCTTTCGCTGGTTTGCTTCGCGGACATAAAACACAATTGGTATCTTGCTATTCACATACTTTAGAAGTCCCTGCGACCTGTGAAATGGTGTTAGAAGGTTTTATTTATCCGGATGATACTGCATTAGAAGGACCGTATGGCGATCATACCGGTTATTATAATGAAGTCGAACGCTTCCCTGTAATGACGATTGAGAGCATTACCATGCGTGATAACCCCATTTACCACAGCACTTATACCGGCAGGCCGCCGGATGAGCCAGCGGTACTTGGCGTCGCTTTAAACGAGATTTTTGTACCCGTACTGCAAAAGCAATTTCCAGAAATTGTCGACTTTTATTTGCCGCCTGAAGGTTGCTCTTATCGTATGGCAGTAGTGACCATAAAAAAAGAATATCCAGGCCATGCTAAACGCGTTATGTTCGGGATCTGGTCATTTTTACGACAATTTATGTATACCAAATTTATTGTTGTTACCGATGACGATGTTGACGCAAGAAATTGGCAAGATGTTATCTGGGCAATTACTACTCGCATGGATCCGGTGCGTGATACCGTGCTCTTAGAAAATACGCCCATTGATTATCTTGATTTCGCATCACCTATTTCAGGCCTTGGCGGAAAAATGGGACTCGATGCCACCACCAAACTTCCTGGCGAAACTAATCGCGAATGGGGCAAACCGATCAAACAAAGTGATGAGGTTATCTCACGAATTGATCAACTTTGGTCTTCACTTGGCTTGTAGCACATTATGACAAATACCTATCTATATGTTTGCAAAGAAAATTGTGTTAAAACCAACGATATTTCTCTTCTTTCATTAATGCCACTTGAAAAAGCTTTACTGTATAAAGCAGGTCAATATGTCGAGATCCTGCTTCGCTCAGGCGATTGTCTATTGCTCTCTATTGCCAATGCACCTGAATCAGATGGACGCATCGAATTTCACCTAAGACATGATAGCTCACATCCTTTAGCACAATTGTTTTTAAATGAATTAGAGAGTGTGCCAACGGTTGCTTTGCGTGGTCCTTTTGGAGAAAGCACCTTAGAAAAATCACACAACAATGCAACCATCGTCTTTTTAGCGGGCGGTACTGGATTTGCTCCCATTAAGGCACTGTTACAAAGCGCCTTAGATGAAAGCCATGCAAAATTATTACTTTACTGGGGCATTCGCAGACCTGAAGATGCCTATGAAGAACATTTATTACAACAATGGAAAAAGAAGTATCCACAGTTTGAATATACGTTGGTGCTTTCTGAACCTCTATCAACAACAGACTCTTGGACCGCACCGATAGGTCTTGTGCATCAGCACGTTGCGAACATGCACACCGACATGAAAGAACTCTGTCTTTTTGCGAGCGGGCCTTATGAAATGATCAAAGCAGCTCAACAACTTTTTAGCCATAACGGTCTACCCAATAGCCGCTTTATTTCTGACATGACAGCAAAGAGTGTTTAGAACACTCTTATCGCTGGCTTTTGGATCGTTCGTGGCTCAATTTCTGGTGAACTTGTTACACGTGGCAAGGTCGAACTAGCATAAAATGGCGTCAATGCTGGTGAGGACGGCCCTGCTAAATCGATGGTTTCTGCTAAGGCCTGCGCTTCTAATGTCAACGCCATATGCAAACGAAATTGCACATAGCTACATTTTCTTGAGCTGTAGGCTTCATAACCATTTAAAGGCTCACCCCGTGATTTTTTCAAAGCAAAATAAGCAATGCTAGCGCCACAATCTGCATGATTGTCTTGTTCAGGCACTAACAGGGTCGGGTTCTCATTTACCACACGCGCAGTGCCTTGATAAAGCTGGTATAACAACGCTTTACCCTTTTCTGCGATCTCAAGATGTGTCTTGCTGTCATTGTAGGTATCTAGAACATGGATTTTAAAATCATTACCATGAACTCTTTGGATCATCATAAAGTACCAATGATTATTTCGACGACATCCAGGCCAAAAGACCCAATTGGAATTACGTAATCGATCTGCTGTCCTTCTTCTCTCAGAAGAACCTAATGAAGATATGAAATCTGGATTATTAAAATAGCCAGGATCGATCGTCGTGGTGGTAGATGATTGTAAACTATTAAAATACCGACTAATAATATCTTGCGACAACCAGGCGTCTTGAGGATTATAGGCCCGATCTTGAAAAGGGGCTAACAAAGGCCCGGCAATTGACGGACCATACGCAGGATGGCTTGATAAACGCCGATAACAGCGTGCTAATTCATCAGAGGTAACTTCCGTACCATGATAGTAATAAACACCTATTTCACCCGTCTGTGATGAAGCATACATCGACATATGTCCATCCGAAGCTTTATCGACGGGGATCCATTGTTCTTCTTGGGAATAAGATGATGATGCTACAGAGCTTAACGGCTCCAGCAAACTGCTCACCCAGCCTGTCATTCTATCAAGCGCACCGCTTACCATGGCGAATCTCTCACAACAAATTAAGCCATTCTCTTAGAGTTGCGAAACTACTGAATGGCTGACCTATTGTCAAGTATAGTACCTTTATTGGTCATCATAATTTCCAGTAGCTCTCAACAGTGATGTGCCCTGTTTGTTTGACGGAGCTTAGCGTCAAACCTCGATCGATAAGTAAGTTAAGCATCTCGTTAACCATAGCAGGATTTCCGCACAACATGGTCTGAGACGAATTCGCAGTCAATGACAAACCGACGGCCTTCTCCATTTCTCCCAAGCGCAGCAAATCTGTCACTCTCTTTGAAAATTGCCCAGGCAATTGCTCTCCTGTCACTGTTGGCAGCCAAAAAAACTGTCCCGCGTTGTCACGAACCCATGACTGAAGCAAATCCTGATGAGTCAAGTGGGCAACTTTTTGTACGCTGTGCACTAAGACAATTTTTTCAAAACGCTGCCAAGGCTCTTCTGTTTGCAACATCGACAGAAATACGCCAAGGCCTGTCCCCGTTGCAAATAGCCATAATATTTCAGCATTTGGCACTGCCGATAAGACAAAACGACCAACAGGTCGCTTAGCAACAAATATTCGATCTCCTACTTCAAGCTTGCTAAGGCGTGATGTCAATTTTCCACCTGGCAATTGCGAGTAGTAAAATTCAAGTGGTAATTGAAGAGGCGGGTTCACAAACGAATAGGGTCGAAAAAGGTGCTGATCTTCATCCAAACTAAGCTGGGTGAATTGCCCCGCGACAAACGGCTCAATAGGGGCTTCAATCATGAGGGATCTGAGATTTTGCGCCCAAATCTTATGGGCCACCACAACACCCTCAACAAAGCGCCCACTTATTGTTGCCAAGATGTTGCCAACAATAGCCCTTTCTTGAAAATCAGGGCACCTTGTTCCGGTTTATCCATTTTTTCCAAAAGTGTTCCAAGTCTTGCATAGGTTTGCGGTCTTTGTTCAAGACTTAAACTCGCTTCATAGTAACGCTGCGCTTTGCCCCATAGTTGTTGGTTTTCACAGATCAAGCCAAGAGCAAACAGCAACCCGGGGCTTTGTGGGTGGCTCTTCAGCCAATGCTCCGCCTTACTTAACAATTTTTGAGGTTCAGGATATTGAATATGCCCGTAGAGCTCAATGACTTGTTCATTCCAATGAGCTTTGAGTGAATCACGAAGTACCACTTCGGCTTCGATAGGTGACGCTACTTTCATTAATGCTTTCGCATATTCTAGCGCCAGTTCACTATCAACTTGCATGTGATGGGGTATTTTTTGCCATTGTATCATCAGATCTTCATATGAAGCGTCTGATTTGGATACAAACTGATTTCGAATAATATCTCTTTCTAAGCGTGCAATTTCCGATTTATCTAATATGGCAGCTTGTTTAATTTTTGGCATTAACATCGATAGCGCTTGCCATTGTCTGGATTGCACATAGTTTTGCTGTAACAAGCGCAAAACTTGTGGATGATTTGGCACTTTAGCGTTTAACGCAAGCAAAGATGCAATAGATTGTTCGTACTGCCCCTTTTCTAATGCGAGCTCGGCTTGTGTAAGGCCTATGGCCGTTTCGGTATGTTCTTTTACTTCATCCACTTGTGCAAGATGAATATAATGATCGCGACGTTTGTTGTCGCCTTGTAGCTGCGCAGCCTTAGCTGCAAATAAGTAGCCTAACCACGGGTTATCACTCCCAGGAGCACCTTTGGCTAACCATTTTTCTGCCTTGGAAAAATTTCCTTCAACGAAAGCAATAAACCCTTTATGCGTAAACTGCTTCGAACGGTTGATTCTAAAATGCTTTGACCATCTTCTGATATAACCGGGGGTATGAATAATACCTGCCAATAATATTCCTACATAATGGATCACAATTAAAACCACAGCCATCAATATAACCGCTAACCACAAGGGTATATCGACTCGCCATCCAGCAAAGGTGAGAACCATTAAACCAGGTGATTGTTCTACATTCAGCCCAATCCATACGGCAAACGCCAATGCAGCAATCATGATCAGCAATCGAAACATTATTCTGGCCTGCCTTATCGAATATTGGAAAGCGCTTTAAGTGTCGCTGAGATATCCGCCAATGGGCTATCTACGGGTTCCGTTTTTAATTGCACAATTCTCTCGAGCAATGTCTGTTGCGAGGGACTGTCAATAAAATAGGTTTTTGAGTAATTTTCAAGCTCATTTAAACTGCTCAGATAAATATTACTTTCGCCTTGTAGTACTGCCCATTGCGCTTGTTGAGATACCATTTGCATAGTGCGTAGAACTTCAGCCTTATCTTGCACTGACAACGCATTTGGGATCGGATTATCTGTTTCCTTTGTCACGCGTATAAGACTCTTAAATTCATACCATGAACGCCATAGACCCTTTTTCCATGCAGGTAGTGACTCATCAATCGGGATATTTTGCTCTTTGTTCTCTTGTTTAAGTTCATTATCAAGTGACTTAAACGGTGTTTTTTCAATCAATGATTGCAATGCATTCAGCTGCTCCCATAGCACCTGCTTCTTAACACGAGGTTGCGTGCTAAGCTTAGCGATATCTTTTGCAATCGCTTCTTTAAGACCCCACAAAGCAGGATCACCTAACATCGTAATTTTTTCTTCAGCAGCTTGCAGTTGCGTAATCGCTGTTGGAATATCACGCGCCACTCTTAGGCGTTCATTCGCCATAAAAATAAGATAATTAACTTCAGATATCACCCAATTTTTGCTACCGCTTAAGGCAACTAATCTTTGCTGTGCATTCTGCAAGTCGGTTTTTAAAGCATTAAATGATTTTTGTTGTTCCTGACCTTCTTTTTGCAAAGAATCTATTTGAGCTAAAGATTGCTTGGCTTTGCCTAGAAAGGATTGCACTGAGGCTTGCTCATTCCGTGATTGGCTTTGAAGTTCGTTGATATTTTTTTGCGATAAATAAGTGTAAAAAACTAAAGCAGCAACGGCGACCATCGTCATCAAGCTTAAGAATAAAGCCATGTTGGAAGCTGCTGCACCATTGGATGTCGGTGGCGGAGGTGGTGGCGGCGTAGGCGGCATTTCATCACCACCTGAAGGAGGTCGTGGAGGTTCATCAAAGCCTGATGAATAGGATGCAGATGCCGTGGGTCTATGACTTTCTTGCATGTGCATTGTCGCCTGGGGCTGTTCTGATCGAATAGGTCCCTTCGGCGTTATCTCCTCTGGAATACCTGAATGTAAACGACTTTTAGGGGGCGCATTTGAGGCAGCTTGAACAGCTGCCTTTGCAGGGTTTCCAGCACTATCGATAGGACTGCTCACCACTTTAACCGGTGTGCTTGGCAAAATTTCAGGAGGGATATCGCCGCTTTTTTTAGACTCTGTGGCGTAAGTCACCACCATCTTGCGAGGTGGCAGGTCTTTTTTATCCTTCTGTGAACCATCATCCTTCATATCAGACATGCTTGCTCTCTTTTCTTAGAAATTTAGGCCATCTGCAAAAAGAAGCCCAAGCCAATGGTATGAGAATTTTTTGGGTAAACCGTATAATTGTTTGGCAAAATATTCGGGTTTAAAACGCCATTGTTATCAATGCCCACCGGGATCGTTGCTTCCAGTTGCGAAGTATTTTCCCACATCCATTGTAAACGCGTACCAAAGTGTTCTGAAATCATATGTCGAACGCCAAGGCCAAATCGAAGCACTGCTCTGCTATCGGTTTCCCACATCGTAGGTCGATGCGCAGGTGTTCCGTCTGGGCTTTGTATCATGGCTGTTTCAAGTTTCATTTTTAACCAAGCAACACCTAATGTGCCTGTAATTTCAGTGCTCGCCAATACTGGCCAGAAAGCGAGCAAATTAATATGCCAACCATCCATGGCTGCATCAGAAATATATAATTGATCGCCTAAACCTAAATTCCCCGTAAACCCAAGCACCGTTTGTGATTGGTTATAAAATTGATTTTTAGTTTGGCGATACATATGTTCGTATCCACCTTCGATACCTAGATATTTATGCATGTAGGTTCCAAGGTAAAAATTCGTATCTGGGTAATCATTACGGAAATGTTCACGACCAAAACTGGGCTCAAAAGAAATGTTGCGCAGATTGGCATCAACCCCTACGTAGGGTTTGAATTCCCATTGATCCCAAATGGTCGCATGTGCGGCCGTTGTAAGCATAAAAGCCATAAAACCAATTGCAATTTTTGATACTCTTTCCATGAGTTCCTCTTGGTAATCGTAATGACCCTCATGTCATAGTATGACAAAATTGCGTAACGTGCAGCAATGTTGCGCAAAGTTGTTCTTGGTGGGCCCCTTTTGCCACAAAAATATGTTGGATTTCCCACTTTATTGCTGCTTGTGCGATGCGTTCACCGACAACGATAAAGGCTTGCTGACGAAGCCATGCTAAGTATTCTGCTGGCACACTATTCAAGAAATGGTCTAGGCTATTCAGACTGGTTGCAATAAAGCAAAAAGGTTTACCAAACAAAACCCAGCTGCTTAACATCGGCTCTAAAGCCAATGAGGGTCTTAGCTGCTGATAAACTTTTACCCAATGGATCAGGGCGCCACGTTTAGCTAGTGTTTCAGCCAAAACCTCTCGCCCACCCAAACCGGCAAGCAACACAACATTTTTGTTAGCAATCTCATTCGTTTGCAAAAATGAATTTGTCAGCAATGCTTCACTATCCGAACCCGGTAAAGGTGTAAAAAAAACTGACACGCCATTTGCTTTTAACAAGTTCGTTGTCGCCTGCCCGATTGTCACGACTTTTGCCTTGGTGCTCTTTAGGGCATCAAGAACGGGCAACGGCGCGCATAAAATTGCATTTTGACTAGAAACAATAATCACATCGGCTTCATGAAGATGATGGCACCATTGTTCAACGCTTTGGGGAGATGGCGTGATGGGTGTAATGGTGAGGGTCGGCAAACTGATTGCCTCATAACCCAACTGTGAAATGGCATGTAACAGCGGCTGTGCTTGATGTAAGGGGCGCATCACTACGACATGCCATGCGTTTACTTCACTCACCTTAACTTCCTTGGTGCAAAATATCATCGATCAAAGCTTTTGCACCTTGATCCAATAACAATTGCGCCACATGTTCGCCGAGTATGACTGCGTTTTCTATGGAATCTGTTGCTTGCGCATGGAGAATGTCATCTTGCAAAGGATGTCCGACCTTACCTGTTAGCAAAAGCCTTTGCTGTTCTAAAATAGCAAAACCCGCAACAGGCACTTGGCAATTACCGCCTAATTTCGCATTCATTGCGCGCTCTGCGGTAATGCATGCTCGTGTTGCTTGGTCTTCTAATGTTGAGACCAGTGACATGGCACGTTCATCGGATAAGCGACATTCAATGGCTAAAGCGCCTTGCCCAACCGCAGGCAATACTTGTTCCGCAGTAAATATATGTTTTGCATGTTGCAACAGATCTAAACGTTTTAAACCAGAAGCGGCTAATATGATGGCATCCCACTCACCTTCCATACACTTGCGCAAACGCGTATCAACATTCCCGCGCAACGGAAGATATTGGAGATCCGATCGAACATGACGTAATTGAACCGTGCGACGCAAACTCGAGGTTCCAATTTTGCTGCCAGCGGGTAACGTTTCTAATGTAAAACCTTGTGGACAAATCCATGCATCAAAGGGATTTTCACGCTTGCAAATCGCGGCTAACCCTAAACCTTCTGGAAATTGTGCAGGCAAATCTTTCAAAGAATGGACTGCGATATCAGCCTCATCCGCTAATAAAGCATTTTCTAATTCTTTAACAAATAATCCTTTGCCGCCGATTTTTTGCAAAGGCGTATCTAGCCACAAATCCCCTTTGGTTTTGATGCCAATAATGTCAACGCTAATATCAGGATGATGCGCCATTAATTGAGCACGAATGTGCTCTGCTTGCCACATTGCTAAACGGCTGGTGCGGGTCACAATTCTAAGGGGTTTTGCACTCATTTAATACCATTAATCGGAATAAAAATGAGCATGGTACGCGTTTTAGTAAGGAAAAGAAACCTGTTAACCGCTCATGATCTGTCGCACATTTGCCACATGGCGGCGGCTCACATCCAAGGTTTCAGCAATGCCTCTTAGTCGAATACAAGGCTGGCCACTCGAATTTTTTTCGAGCGCTTGAATATGCTCCATGGCGACTAAACAGTTACGATGCACGCGTAAGAAACGTTCACCAAATTCTGTTTCTAACTCTTTAAGGGTGTCTTCAATTAAAACTTCACCCTCTTTGTGTCGCACCGTGACGTATTTATGCTCGGCACGAAAATAATAAATTTCACCAATCGGAACGAGAACAATGCCGCGTCTAGTACGCGAACTAATATGCGTGCGCGCTTTGGGCGAGCCATCTTCTTTTCGGTTTAATGACTTCCATTGAACTTTGTTAGGTTTCAAGGCTTTTTGAAGCGCTTCACTTAAGCGATCGGGACGCACAGGCTTTAAGAGGTAATCCACCGCATGCACTTTAAAAGCCTCTAGTGCATATTCATCGTAAGCGGTCGTAAAAATAACGGCAGGAGGCTCATCCATGCCCACAAGATGGCGCGCAACTTCAAGACCATCAATTCCTGGCATACGAATATCTAGCAACACCACATCAGGATGGAGTGCTTCAATTTTTTGCAAGGCTTCCTGACCATTTGCGGCCTCGCCTAGCACTTCATGCTCGTTTTGCTCTAACAAGATCCGCTTGATACGGTCTCTGGCTAAGCTTTCATCATCGACGATTAATATTCGCATAGGATTGCCTCAATCCTTTTACCTATGTTTAGATCTATCGGTCACATTCCACTTTTTAGATAGGGGAACATCACTGTGACTTCATACTGTTCTGGCAACTTATTTATCTTTATCTTAGCATGACTGCCGAACAATAAGTTGAGTCTGTGTCCTATATTGACCATCGCAATCCTATTACCCTGTGGTGCGCGCGGTTTTGTTTCAGCCGGAATAGGGTTAGAAAGATGTATACAAACCATATTTCCTTGCATCTCCCCGCGTATTTTGATGGTCCCCCCCTGTTCCAAAGGTTGAATACCATGGTAAATCGCATTTTCCACTAACGGCTGTAACGTTAACATCGGGATAGCAGCATCTTCGGGTACTTGCGTAAGATCAGCATCAATCGTCAGCCTATCATCCAATCGAAGACCTTCGATGCGCAAATAGTTGCGACACAAGTTCCATTCTTCTGAAAGCGGTATCATGGCGCCGGTATGTAACGTTGCTCGAAAGAGCTCAGACAAATCTTCCACTGCCTGTTCAGCCGCTTGAGGCTGTGAATGGATAAGGCTGGCAATGATATTCATGCTGTTAAATAAGAAATGGGGTCTAATTCGCGCTTGAAGCGCCTCCACACGAGCCTGACTTTCTAACTCGATACGTCGTTTCCATTGATGCTGGATATAAAAATACCGCAACGCAACGAAAGTCATGATAGCGCTGATCATGACGCAACGGGATACAAACTGACTAATCGTTTCAGGATTTGAGCCCCATTGATAATTAATTTTTATCAATAAGTATTGGCCCGCACCGGCAATACAACCCGTAACTAAAACCACAAGTAAGTAGGCGCTAATCGCCGCCCATACTAACGACAGCTTCGCTAAAAATTTTCTCGCGGTACATAATACGCCAGCGCTGGCAAAGGCTATCCATTGCACAAAAACGGATAGTAGTCCCAGTTCATCCCAAGATTCATAAAGGATGTCGCCTGTTGCTAATATTAGCACTAAAGCTACCAACTCTGCACCAATGCAGAGTATAAAGATCGTTTTTACCGCACAAAAGTTCGGTAGGAAAAAATCTTCTTCTTCAGCGGATGTTTGGGTCTGTTTATTCTGTTCCATATTTACTTAGTTTAGGGCATTTTTGATCCATACCCCAATATCGTGCAGTTCCGACAAACTAACGGTATGGGCCATGGGATAACTATGCCAATCGACTTCAAAGCCTGCCGCCTGCAAATGCGTGCAAGATTGCTGTCCTATCCAGTAAGAAACCACGGTATCCATAAACCCATGCGCCATAAATAATGGAATGCGTGAATTAACTGAATGCATTTCCTTAGCCAAGAGTTCTTGTAAGGGCAGGTAAGCAGATAAAACCATCACGCCTGCGAGCGGTCGTGGATACCGTAAGGCAGTGTGCAGCGCCAGTGCGCCGCCTTGAGAAAATCCAGCTAAAATAATTCGTTCACTTTTAATACCAGATTGTATTTGAGCTTCTATGAGTGCCTTAATCGCTCCTTCGGATTTTCTAATACCCTTTTCATCTTGTACTGCACGCAGATCTATCGCTCCAATGTCATACCATGCTGGCATCACCATTCCGCCATTCATGGTAATCGGCATCGTTGGCGCATGCGGAAAAATAAAACGTATCTGATGCTCACGAGGCAGCCCTAGACTCGGAACCACATCGACAAAATCATGCCCATCCGCACCCAAACCGTGTAACCAAATAACACAAGCATCGGCTTTATTCTTGGGTTCGATTATCTCTGCATCTAATAATGCCTCTGTCATGAGGTTCTCCTAAGTAGTCAACTTGTTTACATCTAATGTTAATCCTGCCTGCTTGGCACAGTCTGCGATGACTTGTGCCAACGTAGCTTGTTGCTTGGTAACCCATCTTCCTTGTTGCAACTGGAAGTGATATGCCCCTTGCTTGGATGCCAACCATACTTCTTGCAATACAGCCTGTCGCGACAGAATCAAACAGTCCCCTTGCAGGAACGTTATGGTTAAAATGCCTTCTTGTGAATCAAAGTCGATGTCTTGATCACTCTCTTCTAGCCACGCTTCAATTTTTAAAAAGAGTGTATCGACGGTTTGATGATAAAGTTGTTCATTCATAAAGCGCGAATCCGTTAGACAGCGTTAGAGGCGCACATTATAAGCCAGCACACTCTTAATGTCGCTCCATCAACGAAAGTAAGATGTAAAACTTTCTAACTTGCGAGAGAATGGCTTTTTTTTATAACATACTAGGAGCTTCTATCCATGAATAAACCAGATACTCGACTTGCTATTATTGGATTTTTATTAAGTTGCCTCTGCTTGACCCTGCTAAGCGGCTGCGGCCAAACAGGGCCTCTTTATTTACCACAACCAGAGAAGACTCTGAACGATGAATCACTTTGAATACCGCAAGGGCGAACTTTATGCAGAAGATGTACCTGTTAGGCACATTGTTGTTGCAACCGACACGCCATGTTATATCTATTCACAGTCTGCGCTGCATAGCGCATGGCAGAGTTTTGCTGATGCTTTGAAAGATTACCCACACAAAGTCTGTTATGCCGTGAAAGCCAACAGCAATTTAGCGGTGCTTAATACACTTGCCAATGTTGGTGCGGGTTTTGATATTGTCTCAGGTGGGGAATTAGCGCGCGTCAATGCAGCCGGCGGCGATCCAAAGCAAGTGGTATTTTCTGGTGTTGGCAAATCAGCGGCTGAAATGAAAGAAGCGCTGTTGCAAAATATCTATTGCTTTAACGTGGAGTCTGAAGCCGAGCTACTGCTGCTAAACGACGTTGCAAAACAATGCAATAAAAAGGCACCAATGGCTTTGCGCGTAAACCCCAATATCGATGCCATGAGCCATCCCTATATTTCTACTGGACTCAAAGAAAGTAAATTCGGTATCAATATTGAAGAGGCGTTATTGCTTTATCAAAAAGCACAAACCTTATCGCATGTCACAATAAAAGGCATGGCTTGCCATATTGGTTCGCAGCTCACTCAGCTATCGCCGTTTATTGAAGCATTACAGCGATTACTTGAACTGAATAAATCCCTGCTTAATGCGGGAATTCAGCTTACCCACATCGACGTGGGTGGGGGCTTGGGTGTTCGCTATGAGAACGAAACACCTCCCAGCCCAATTGAATATGCTCATGCATTAGTCTCTTTATTAAAAGATTCGGGGTTGTTATTAATCATTGAACCGGGCCGTGCTATTGCCGCTAAAGCCGGCATCTTAGTCACCGAAGTGCTTTATCTTAAAAAATCCGATGCGAAAAATTTCTGCATTGTAGACTGCGCCATGAATGACTTCATGCGCCCCGCACTCTATGACGCTTGGCAGGCAATATCACCCGTTCTTGAAACTTCCGAAGAAAAGGCAACGCTGTACGACATCGTCGGCCCCGTGTGCGAAAGTGGTGACTTCTTAGGTAAAAACCGCTCTCTTTGTGTAAAGCAGCATGATTTACTTGCTATCCATGATGCGGGCGCTTACGGATTTGTCATGAGTTCAAACTATAATTCAAGGCCAAGAGTGGCCGAGGTGATGGTCAAAGCTGCCAACTTCAAGATTGTTCGTCCTAAAGAAGAACGGGAAGCATTATGGGCAAAGGAAGTGATATGGTAGGCCTGTCGACTATCATCCATCGCGCTAGCATTATCTTATGGATCATGTTTTGTCCTTTTCTTTTTGCTGCTGATAAATACTGGCAAAATGAAATTGATGTTGGCATGCTTTTCTATAATGGCAATAACAATGCTAAACATGTTAACGGTAGTTTACTCAGCGAATATCAATATGTCATGCTAGAAAATAGTTTTAGAGTTACGGGATTATTGGCTATCAATAAAAACGCTCAAACCAGTTACAAAGAGCGTAATGCAGAAAAATATACTTTTACCGATACTATATACTATATCTTTTCCCCGAAGCACTTTAGCTATATTCGAGGTGAAGGCGTGAAAGATCATTTTTCACCTTATGCCTATGAGTTTACCGAATCAGTTGGTTATGGGTATCACATTTTCAAGCGAGATAACCTCATCTGGCAATTGTCAGGCGGCCCTGGCGGTCGTCATAATAAAACGGCCAATGGCTTCCATCAAGATGAGTTTATTGCCCATTTGGCAAATGAGCTCTATTACGAAATCACTTCACATACCTCTTTCAAGCAAAGCTTGTCAATCGATGCGAGCCCCATCAATACGAAGTCACATCTTATCAATGAGCTTAAAACGGCTTTGTTTGGCCCTGTCGCCACTAAAATATCATTTGAATTGGAACATTATGTCAATCTACCCGATCCTAGCGAGTACTCACAGAAAACAGACGCGACAACCAAGGTGACTCTCAGTTATACTTTTTAAAAACGCAGACAGGGTTAACGCATGGGAACATTGATTCGCTTCACAAAAATGCACGGCTTAGGAAATGATTTCGTTATTTTAGACAATATAAGCCAAGCGGTTAAAATTGATAATCACCTGATCCGAAAAATAGCTGATCGCAACTTTGGCATCGGCTGTGATCAGGTACTCGTGGTTGATCCACCATCGATGCCTGAGTTAGATTTTAATTACCGAATATTTAATGCTGACGGCAAAGAGGTCGCTCAATGTGGCAATGGTGCACGATGTTTTGGTAGGTATGTTTTTGAAAACGGACTCATTGATAAAACGCAAATTCAAATTGGCACCTCATCTGGCAAAATGGAAATCGATGTCTCAGATCTGACCCATATTAAGGTCGATATGGGCATCCCGCAATTCTCACCAAAAGCCGTACCACTCAATCATAAATTTGCTGAAAAATTGGCCAACACGGCACGCTATAAAATCAATCTCTTAGGCAACGAACGTGAAGTCAACATTCTTTCTATTGGTAACCCGCATTGCGTTATCTCGGTTCCCGCAACCAGCGAAGCCGCGGTTAACGAAGTTGGAAAAGCTTTACAGCAACATCCTGCATTCTCTAAAGGAGTCAATGTCAGTTTTATTCAAGTTTTGGCACGCAATCATGTTAAATGTCGCGTCTTTGAAAGAGGCGTCGGCGAAACATTGGCCTGTGGCTCTGCTGCATGTGCAGCCGTGATTGCAGGCATTTTACAAGAAGAATTAAATCCAACCGTTAAGGTCGATATGCCAGGCGGCAGCTTGACGGTATCATGGCAACCCGAGAAACCCGTTTTTTTGAGCGGTCCTGCTAAAAGTGTATTTCAGGGCGAATTCTACCTTTCAATTGCCGAAGAAATCTTTTAAGGACGATTGAGCATGATATCATTTCGAACAATGAGCATCCGAAGAACCTATTTTTACCTTGGTACCTTGAGTCTGCTGATCATCATTAGCTCTTTTATTATGCAATATGGCTTTAAACTTGAGCCTTGCAGCTTATGCATCATTGATAGAGTGGTTGTTATTGGTATGGCTATACTCTTTTTTATTGCCTTTTTGCACAACCCAAAAAGAGTTTGGCAACTAATTTATAGCTTGCTGGGTTTTTTAATGGCGGTTATTGGAATTGCGGTTACAGCACGCCATCTTTGGCTGTTGCAACTTCCACCGGAACAGGTTCCCGAATGTGGGCCTGGGTTAAGCTATTTGATTGATACAATGCCGCTTAAAGACGCACTGACTATCGTGCTAAAGGGCTCTTCAGAATGCACCAAAAATGTTCCGTACTTTCTTGGACTTTCCTTACCATTATGGACAATGGTAGCATTCATCCTGTTAGCTGCAGCAAGCTGGGCACCGTGGTTCTTGGGTAGAAAAAAATAAGGGCGGCTGTAGAAGAGCCACCCTATTTATCGCGATCCTTGCATAAGTCCAGCACTGCACATGATTTGCACTTGCGACCTCAGCATTCCTTTGTTGAGGGTGGTATCCATACCTGCAAGAGCAATGTTGTTCCCTTTTCGTATGCTTAGCGCGATGGAGTTGGCAGTCCTTTGCCGAGATGTGCTGGCAACAATCCTTGTTGCCACGCTGGCATCCCACACTAATCCATTAGCGTGGGATACAGTCAATCTATCAAACCAGCTTGTAAGAACAAGACTCTCTTTTCTAAGTTTTCTCACCCGCACAAAAATCCATCTTTAATTTTTCTCATATATTTCAACAGATTATCAAAATACAACCCCAAAAACGCCGCTTTGCCCTGGCGTAAATATGGCAGAGCGGCTACAAGCTTTTGAGATATGGCTTACAAGCCGAACTGTAAAGAAGGCAACTTGCAAACAAAACTTGACGAAGCTGTCTTAGCAGCTTTAATAAGAATAAGCCTTACATAACCCATCAAGGGGCTGTTTTATGCCATCTGATATGATTTCGAAGTGGTTGCAAGAACGACAAGAGTGCATTGTAACCCTGCATCACCTTTGCAGTTACCGACCTTTCACGCCCGCGAAGACGGCTTGCATTCTGCCTATCTTAAATGAGTTTTGTGAATTACTTATGGATTATGTTTCACGAGGTCATTTTGAAATGTATGAAAAGCTGCAAACGATTATCGAGCAGCAAGATGAGCGCACTGATGGTATGCCGTTGAATTGGCTCACCGCGCTGCTATCGACAACCAGCACTTGTCTGGATTTCAATGATAAATATGAATTAACCACCCATTATGGTGAACTCGAGAGGGATCTCTCAAACCTGGCGCTACAGATAGCACAGCGTCTTGATATTGAAGACAAAATGATCGCTATTTATGGAGCAGCCAGACAGCCTATACGAATGACTAAAATTGCTTAGAACGTTAGTCTTCTAAGTATTTTAATTTATCTTTAACGCCCTTCCACTCCTCAGCGTCAGGCAATGCGGCTTTATGGGCTGTGATGCTTGGCCATTCTTTGGCTTTTTTAGCGTTCAATTCAAGAAATTGCGCCATTTCCGGTGGTAAATCATCTTCCGAGGAAATCGCTTCTGCTGGGCATTCCGGCTCACATAATGCACAATCAATACACTCATCGGGATCGATGACCATAAAGTTAGGGCCTTCGTGAAAGCAATCGACAGGACAAACTTCTACGCAATCGGTATATTTACATTTAATACAGTTATCTGTTACGACAAAGGTCATTTCGCCCTCGTTTTCCCAAAGGATCCAAAAGGGGAGGATTATACCATAAGCCTTTTTCACTTAAAAAAGCTTAAAATGTAACTTTTTTCTACGGTATACTGTTTTCAGCATTTAACTTACATGTGGAGCTAACCATGTCAAAAATGAAAAAGGCAAAACCTACCAAGAAAGCAACTAACAAGTCAGCTATGAAGAAGGCGCCCGCTGCTAAGAAAGCGCCTGCCGCTAAGAAAGCACCCGCCGCTAAGAAAGCGCCCGCTGCTAAAAAAGCGCCCGCTGCTAAGAAAGCGCCCGCTGCTAAGAAAGCACCTGCCACGAAGAAAGCACCCGCTCCCCAAAAGGCACCCGCAGCTAAAAAAGCGCCTGCTCCCAAAAAGGCACCCGCAGCTAAAAAAGCGCCTGCTCCCAAAAAAGCCCCCGCAGCTAAAAAAGCGCCTGCTCCCAAAAAAGCTCCGATTAAGCAAGCGCTCGCACCTAAGAAAGCATCTGCAGCGCCTGCAACGCACCCTGCAAGTGAATCCGAACTGTCTTTAGGTTTTACAGCGAGCTTAAGCCAATTAGAAAAATATTGGCACAACAAGGTCGACCTGCTAAAAATTCAAGGCGATACACACACCAATCGAGAAGCACTTGATGAGGCGATTAACCAAGCTAATAAGTATTCCGCTTTACAAGACATGATCACCGAATTTGAGCGTGATTGGGCAAGCCAAACGATCCTTGCCAATACACCGAAAACGCCCAAAAAAGCACTAAAAATCATTGAAGCCGCCGCCCCCATTATGCCTGTCATGGAAGCTCCTGAGCCTCTTGAAGAAGACGAGCTCATCAATGAAATCGACGATGAATTGGCAAGCGAACTCGATTTTGAAAATGCTTCTGAACTGGAATTTGCAGATGATTCTGCTGCTTTTTTCCCAGAAGACGATTTATTTGATGAAGACTCTGACGACTATTCAAATTAATCTTGCAATCGGTTAGCTCGATTTTATTTATATAAGAACGGGCTAACCTAACCCTCTAACCAACCACCGCTCTATTTGTCGAAGACAACTAAAAAATCCCTCTTTAATGGGATGCCGCAAATAATGATGATAGGGCTTAACAAAATAATATCCTCGGGCGTAAGCAAGGCACACGGATAACATCCCCGTCAACAATCTGTCATCTAGCAAAGCAACCCGATGTACCGGAACGCCTTTATAGTCGGCAACTTGAATAATTCCTTCCGGGAAAGGCTTTTTTCTCACACCATGCACAATAAATATCGATGGAAATTGTTTTTGAAAATAGGCCATTCTTTCGGATTTGGGTTTATTGGTAAAAAGCGCCAAGCGATGTTCACCAATCGTTTGGCATAGTCCTTTAAGCCACTCTTCGGCCTGTGGCAGTGGCTTAGCGGCATCGTGGGGAGCTAAAACACCATCAAAGTCGAGAATTAATATCGCAATATTCGCATCATCCAACTTTTGTGGCGTAAGCTCTGATAGCGCACTTATGCGTATTTGGGGATCGGTTAAAAAGCGCTTCAAGTTTTTGCGCTGCTGCCAACCCATTTTAATCGCATACCACCATCTCAGCATCGGCTTTTCTTCCTTTATAGGATTTGATTTCTAGGTTGATGCTTCAAAAAAGCATTGATGTTCAAAACGATTTCATCTAATAAACGCTGTCTCGACTCACGGGTAGCCCATGCAACATGAGGCGTAACAATCAACCGTGGAATAACCTGTTTTAATAAGGGATGTGTCATAGGTGGTGGCTCTGTCGATAATACATCGACTGCCGCTCCCCCAAGGTGACCGGACAGCAAGGCTTCTGCCAATGCCTGCTCATCAACAAGCCCTCCTCTTCCGACATTCACTAACATTGCTCCGCGCTTCATTTTGCCAAGCGCCGCTGCGTCGATCAAATTCCGCGTTTCTGGCGTCAGTGGGCAATGCAACGTTAAAGCGTCAACTTCCGGCAACAAATCCCTTAAAGGAACCCTGCCTTCGCGGGTATCTTTCTCTCGTTTGGCGATTAAGACCTTCATCCCCAATGCTTTTGCAACTTCTGCAACCCCTTTGCCAATTGCACCATAACCCACAATCCCTAAGGTTTTACCCGCTAATTCTTGGGTTTGATAATTCTGTAAACAAAATTGTGTTGATTGGCTCCAGGCCCCTTCTTGAACCAATTGGTGATAATCCACTAGGCGAGAAGCCATACTAATCAAAAAGCCTATTGTTTGCTGGATAACGGACGCTGTGGAGTAACCTGCGACATTACAGACTGTAACGCCCATCGCGTGCGCTTTGGCAAGATCAATGTGATCACAACCTGTTGCTGCAACCAATATGCATTTTAACTGCGATGCCTGTTCCAGGCATGCCGCAGTGATTGGCACTTTATTAGTAATAATCATTTGCGCATCTTGGATGCGCTCAGTTACCTCTGCGCCAGAGGTTCCTTCAAACAATTCCCAATGACTTAACGTGGAAGTTAAGACACTAAAGTCTAAATCTTGCTGATCGACGGTTTTGAAGTCAAGAAATACACCTTTCACTTTTCATTCCTAATCTGACAAAAGCGAGGCAAACGTTATGGAAATTTGTTGTGCAAAGCAAGCCCCAAGGCAGAAGACTTTGCCATAAGGAGGAGATAGCCTGACGAGATCAAGGTTTTTTGATATAAGCTTTTTCGGGTGCTATCTCAGCTGAAAATATAGCTGGATTACTTTTTTGCGGATTGTTCGCTTCTGGCTGACTAGCCAAACGAACCACCCAAGCAAAAAGAAAGCCCACAGCAGTAAGAATGGACAGAAGACTAACAGTAAAGATGAGACCAACCATGGCGCACTTCCCTTAAGACCGAATCAATTCGGTTTTATAATGATGATATTCCTTTCATCTATCGTCTCTTAATTGTATGACAGGTTGAAGAATTGCGCAAACTAGTGCTCTTCTTCGAGGTATGTGTATCCCATTAATCCTGAAGCCAACATATCAAGGTACTGCCTACGCTCATTTGCGCCAATAACGGCATTTTCCAATTGCTGTTTATAGCTATGCATGAGCTGTTGGGGGTCATAATGCACCATACGTAAAACGCTATCGACGCGATCACCTAGTACCGGCTCAACTAAAAGGTAGCCCCCCATACCGTCTTGCTCCACATGAACTGAATCGGTATCGCCAAATAAATTATGCATATCCCCCAATATTTCCTGATAGGCCCCAACGAGGAATATACCCAAACACTGACCAGCCTCCATATCGCTTGGCGGCAGGGGTAGGCTGCTTTCAATACCTTGACCATCAACATAGTAGTTAATACGACCGTCTGAGTCGCAGGTGAGATCTTGTAAAATAGCTCTTTGTGTTGGCCGACTCTTAAGACCCTGCAAAGGCATAATCGGAAATATCTGCTCAATAGCCCAAGCATCCGGTATCGATTGAAAAAGAGAAAAATTGCAAAATAATTTATCCGCTAATTTTTCATTTAATTCATCTAACAAAGCACGCTGTGAACGGTTTTCTGGTGATAATTTGCTACGAACTAATGTACAAATGCGATAATAAATATCTTCAGCAAAGGCCTTCTCAGCAATGTCGATTTTCCCTTCAACAAACAACTCATGAACTTTAGTTAATAAGCCAATGCTATCATGATAAGTTTCAACGATGGGTGCGTGTTCAAGCGATTGCTGTAACCGCCATAATTCATGGATGCAAGAAGATGCTTTCTCATCCGGGGGCGTTAAGTTACGTGGACGAAAAAGATTGTCTCTATCTATCACTTGTGTGAGCAACACCGCATGATGCGCTGTCAGAGCACGCCCGGATTCGGTAATAATATGCGGCGCTGGCAACGAATGCGCTTCACACACTTTAGAAAAAGCTTGGATCACGGCATCAGCATAGTCTTCTACGCTGTAATTCCTTGAGCAATCATTACGTGTTTGCGTGCCTTCATAATCGATGCCTAAACCACCGCCCACATCCACTGTCGCAATATTGATTCCCATGGCACGTAACTTTGCGTAATACTGCCCACATTCTTCGAAACCGCGCTTAATATCATGCAAGTTGGCAATTTGTGATCCCAAGTGAAAATGGATTAAATGCAAAGCGTCTAGCAGCCCTGCTGATTTCAATCTATCAATCAGCATCAATATCTGACCTGCGGTTAAACCAAATTTAGATTTTTCACCGCCCGTATTTTGCCATTTACCTTTACCTATCGATGATAGACGGATCCGCATCCCTAACAATGGGATAATCCCCATACGCTCGGATTCTTCTAAAATAAGCTCTAGCTCGGAAGGCTTTTCAACAATTAAGGTGATGCGGTGCCCCAGCGCTCGCCCAATCAGTGCCAGACGTATATATTCACGATCTTTATAACCATTACAAATGATCACACTGCCGGGTTTTTGGCTCAACGCCATGACCGCCATCAATTCTGGCTTACTGCCTGCTTCTAGACCCACGTTATGCTTATCTGTGCGTAGCAGCTGTTCTACAACACGTCGATGCTGATTCACTTTAATGGGGTAAACGCAGGTATATTCACCTTGATAATCCACTCTTGCTCTTGCTTTATCAAAAGCTTGGCAAAGCTTGTTCACTCGGTCTTTTAGAATGTCGGAAAACCGCACCAGCACAGGCAGTGTCAGCCCTGCTTGTTTTAAAGCGTCAACCAGTGCAGGAAAAGCAATCTCTGTTTTTGCATCGGATAACCTTGCACATAACTCACCTTGTTCATTGATGTCAAAATAGCCATCACTCCAATGATCAACGTTGTAAACATCACGTGCATCTTCAATTGTCCAAGCATTATCAGCGATTTTTTTCATTCCGATAGGTAACCTTATCTCAAAATACTTAATTGTTAGTTAACTTAACTATGGCATGCGGCCCCGTTCTAGGGTATCTTTGCACCCTTCTTTATATTCGCCGCGAAGGATGGTCTCACAATGCTAAATAGTCAAACATGGTTCACCGAATCCAACTCAAGCTGGGGCACCGGATTTAGTCTGCAAATTAAAGCAAAATTGTGTGAAGAACAATCACCTTATCAAAAAATTGCCATTTATGAGACAACGCATTTTGGCTTTTTGATGACAATTGACGACATTATCATGCTGAGCACCTGCGACAATTTTCTTTATCATGAAATGATGTCCCATCCTGTGCTGTTTACGCACCCCAATCCTAAAAATGTCGTCATTATTGGCGGCGGCGATTGCGGAACACTCAAAGAAGTTCTGAAGCACCCTATCACTTCGGTGGTACAAATTGATATCGATGAAAAAGTAACCCGTCTTGCTGAAAAATATTTCCCAGAGTTGTGTACCTCCAATAATGACTCACGCGCAACCTTGCTGTTTCAAGATGGCATTCGTTGGATGCAAGAAGCACCGACTGCCAGCATCGACGTTATTATCGTGGATTCAACCGATCCGATTGGCCCCGCAGAAGGCCTTTTCAACCAAGCATTTTATGAACAATGCTATCGCGTGCTAAGAGAAGATGGATTATTGGTTCAGCAAAGTGAATCTCCACTGATTCATCAGCAGCTATTAAAAGATATGCGCGGTGCGATGAAAAATGCCGATTTTGCAGACTTGTTAACCATTACCTTCCCACAACCTGTGTACCCTTCAGGCTGGTGGAGCGCGACAATTGCTGCCAAGAAAAAAATGGCACACTTTCGTAAAGATGAAGCGACCTTCAATAAATTAGCAACCAAGTATTATCAGTTCGCAATCCATGAAGCTGCTTTAACGCCGATTCCGATGTTGAAGCAATTGTTTAATATTTAACAGATTGTAGGGGACGACCTCCGTGTCGTCCCGGGCCGGCACAGAGGCCGGCCCCTACAACGCATCCTCTCCCTTCTCGCCTGTTCTAATTCTAATAACTTCTTCCAACGGCGTCACAAAAATCTTACCATCACCAATCTTTCCGGTGTGCGCGGCTTTTAAAATTGTCTCGATCACTAAATCCACTTCCGTGTCTTTAACGGCCACTTCAATTTTCGCTTTGGGTAAAAAATCGACGACATATTCAGCGCCGCGATATAGCTCGGTATGGCCCTTTTGACGACCAAAACCTTTCACTTCAGTCACGGTGATGCCTTGCACATTGAGCTCTGAAAGTGCTTCACGAACATCGTCTAATTTAAACGGTTTGACGATGGCACAAATCCATTTCATTTCTTGCTCCCTATTAGTATCCTATGATACGGTCACACCCATTCTCTTAAGTAAAATATCATAGGAGACCAAGATGTTCGATCCCAAGCTTGCACAAGATATGGCAAAGCAGTTCGTTGACTCTCTTCCACCCGGTGTCAAAGCTTTTCAGCAAGAAGTTGAAAATCGCTTAAAGCAATTTTTGCAGCAATCGTTCAGCAAAATGGATCTGGTTACCCGAGAAGAATTTGACATTCAAACACAAGTCTTGGCAAAAACTCGCGCAAAATTGACGGCACTAGAAGAAACAGTTCGAGCGTTAGAAAAGCAGCTATCGGACAATGCGCCCTAAAATTCATATTCCTCTACCGAAACTTGTTGCATGAATTCGCTAATGCGAATGATGGTGGTTAATAGCACTAAAATCACAAATATCGCCCCCAACAATCTAAATTGTTCGGGGAATAAGATCATGCATATAAAAAACAGAAACGCTTCGAAACGCTCGACCAACCCTCGGCTATAGTGAAATTGCATTCCTTTATTGTTGGCAGAAAAAATGCCAATCACTAAAAAAGACGTTACACAACATAAAATGCTGCCTAACATCAAAATGCAAATAAAGCCCCTAGCCTCCGGTTCCAGCCAGTAAAGTCCCAAAATAGCGGCGAACTCGACTAATCGAGCCATCGCGATATCTAATACCGCGCCACTTGAAGAGACACAGCCCATTTTACGCGCTAGCGCGCCATCTAAAATGTCACAATATCCTGAAAACAATAACAAGCCGCAAGCTAAGAGGGGCGATTGATTCATTAAGGCAATGCAAGCGCTAATGCCACATAGTCCAGCTAATAGGGTAATTTTTTGAGGTAACAAAGTTTCTTTGGACGCCAAATGTTTGACTAATCCATCAACGAAGTACTTAGAAAACGCGGGACGCAAATAATTTTCTAACACATTTGGCCTCACAGCTTTGCTTGTACGTTTGTTAATCAACTATCTTTAAGATAAGGTACATAACCGGTAAAGGAAATACCGTGAACCTACGCTCTCGTCTGCTAATAATAGGATGCTTTGTTTTGCTTGTGCAAATGATTGCACTCGTTAGCTTGTATTATTTTTATACTTACCCTGAAATTGAGAACCTGGAAAAAAGCGCAGTCGAGAAGCATTTGCATCGCAGTCTTGAGAATTTTCAACGCCAACTTTATGTATTAGAACAAATTACTCAATTATTAACTTGGCAGCCAAGCATCTCCACCCTGGCAAATAGCGACACCATTCCTCAAATTATTGCCAAAGACCCTCTATTAGAAAAAATGGTGCAATATGAATTGAATTTAATGTACATCCTTAATACCGATAAAAAAGTTATTTGGGAAGAAATCATCGATCTGAGTAATGAGCAATCTTATCCACATCAAGGTTTCTTAACCTCACTATGGGAAAACTATCCAGGATTCTTAGCACACCCTTCAATGATGAGCCTTCAAGCCGGTATTTATAACAGCTCTTTAGGACCCATGTTTATCGTCTCTGCGCCTATTGCCGATTACAAGCATCCCCAAGTTGTTAAGGGAATTTTGATTGTTGGCAGGCTCATTACACCAGAAATGATCCAATTTCTTGAAAATCTTACCTTTACCGATATGAAAGTGTGGCCACTTGAAGGCGCATCGTTGAGCAAAAAGCACCTCGACATCATCGACCGCATTCAAAAAAATGGCTCCGAATACCTCATTGAGCGCAATGAAAACTCACTACATGGGTATATGTCTTTACCCGATTTAAGCAGTAAACCGAATTTATTAATCTCGATATTAATGGGACGCCCCTTTAAAAATCTTGTCAATATTTCGCTCCTGGAGTGTGCCGCCATCTTTGGAATAACCCAGATCCTATTTTTGATCGGATTATTTTATTTAATTCGCCATGCCCTAATCGTTCCCGCAGGACAACTCGTTGATCAAATGCATAGCACGGATAAAAAATGGGTGCCACCTGCCTTAGCAATAAGCCCCAACAGTGACCTAGGGCAACTTAACAGTGCTATTTCTCATTTTATGGTGCGCCAGCAAAATCAGTTGGCTCATGACACCACAATCGCTTATCGTGAAGGCATGCATCAAGCAAGGCAGGATTTATATCAAGAACTTGAAGAAACCCTGCTACCATTATTACAAGGCCTAGATTGGTTTGAGAAAAAGCTTACTAACTTACCTACCAATGACATTGAATGGATCCTTGCAGAAAGTAAGACAGGCCACCTAAGCGCAACCGAATGGGCAAAATATACTGAAAGATTACAGGTAATTAATGATCGCCTGCGCCTTCAACAAAAAGAAATGCGCCAGCGCATTTTTGAATTACATACGCAAACTTTACGAAATGCCGCTGTTTTAAGGGCTATTTCGCGTAGCTTAGATCCCTCGAAGCAATTAACACCTATCGGGGCTCGTTATAAAGGTAAGCTGTCAACAACTAGATAAAATTGGCAACATCTTTTATGATTTCAAGAAAAAGGTAAGAGGGTACACGTGTCTAGTTTTAAAATATTACTTATTATTCTCGGCCTTGCCGTTGTCATCGTTTCCATTTTGCGACGCATGCAGCTGCCTCCTATTTTAGGTTACTTGATTGCAGGTGCTTTGGTAGGGCCTTATGGACTTGGCTTATTAGAAAGTAAAGAAGAAATTCGTTACATCGCTGAATTTGGTGTGGTTTTTTTACTGTTCACGATTGGTCTTGAACTCTCATTACCCAAATTAGTCTCTATGCGACGCGCATTACTCGGCTTAGGCGGAATGCAAGTCTTATTATGTACCGCTCTTTCAATGGTGATTGCTAAATTTGCAGGCCTTTCTTGGGCTGCAGCAATTGCTGTGTCGGGTGCATTGGCACTTTCTTCTACCGCAGTCGCAACTAAACAACTTGTAGAGCAAGATGAACTGCACCAGCCACACGGTAAGCTTGCCTTAGCCATATTACTCTTTCAAGATTTGGCTGCGGTGCCCTTTTTAATTGTCGTCCCTGCGTTAGCTGGCGATGGTCAAGATTCACTACTCGAAGTGTTCGGGCTTAGAATCGCCGTTGGAACCTTAATTTTTGTGGCCATGCTGGCGGCCGGTCGATGGCTACTACGCCCTCTGTTTCACCATATTGCAGAGGCGCGCTCATCTGAACTTTTCATGCTAACCGCTTTATTGGTGGTATTGGCCTCAGCGTTTTTAACAGAACATTACGGGCTATCTGCAGCACTTGGTGCATTTCTGGCAGGCGTGATGTTAGCTGAGACAGAATATGCTCACCAAATTGAATCCGACATTCAACCATTCCGCGATATTTTGCTCGGGTTATTCTTCATTTCAGTTGGTCTTGTGTTCAACCCGCTTATTGTCATTTCAGATTGGCAGTGGGTTTTGAGCATTGTTGTTGCACTCATTGTCTTCAAAACGGTCGTGATTACCTTATTAGCTAAACTTGCCAAGACCTCGCTGATTAGTGCATTACGCACTGGCCTTGTCCTTGCTCAAGGCGGTGAGTTCGGTCTCTTTTTATTAGCGGTTGCTTTAGATAAGAAAATTATTGATTTGCACGGCGACCAAATTGTGATAGCCGCCATTGTCATCAGTATGGCCGTCTCACCACTCATGATCCGTAAAAGTGAAAGAATCGCCATCTTCATTTTACGACTCCTCGGCAAGGTTAGCACGGATGAGCAATTTGAAGATCTTACCTCTGCGCCCAAAAATCAAGAAGACCATGTGATTATTTGTGGTTATGGTCGCGTGGGACAAACCTTGGCGCGCTTTTTAGAATTCGAAGGGATCCCTTTTGTTGGGTTGGATGTGGATCCGGTTCGTTTGCGAGAAGCCAGAGCCGCTGCAGAACCCGTCTTTTTTGGCGATCCCGCCCAAGAAAGTGTGCTAGAAGCAGCAGGGATTAGAAAAGCTAAAATGCTCATTATTGCTTTTTCAAGCCCCAAACAAGCTCTGAAAATATTGCGCAATGTTCGACACCTAAATAAAGACATTCCTGTGTTAGTGCGCACGACAGATGATAGCGATCTGGAAGCGCTACAAATTGCCGGTGCAACAGAAGTGATCCCTGACAAATTAGAATCAAGCTTGATGCTGGCATCGCATATGCTCATTCTGCTTGGACAATCTCCTGCAAAAGCGCAACAGCAGGTGAAAGAAGTAAAAGCTAACCGTTATAAATTTTTGCGTGGCTTTTATGAAGGTGAAAATATTGGTCACCTAGAAGAAGTTTCGCCAGAACGCACCCACTTACATGCAGTTGAATTAACCGACGGTGCTTACGCTGTCGGCAAAACACTAGAACAGTTAATTGCTGAGAAAATTGCTATCAACTTATCATCTTTCTCTCGTGGTGGTTATAAATGCCATGCACCTGCTGCACACACGATTTTGCAACCGGGTGATGTTTTAGTGATTGCTGGCACTAACCAAGAAATCTTCCTCGTCGAAGAAAAATTATTGCAAGGATAAGGCTGCCATACATAGCGGCCTGACCTGCGAAGCTCACAAAGTGAGCGAAGCGGGTTGGCTACGTTACGCAGGATGGTTTATATTGCTGCTCAAATTAACCTATTTGAGCAGTATGATGTCGCTCGCCGTTGTCTATAGTCGTGCCAGTTTTGGCCTGCAAGCTCCTCAAGTGGTGGTTGAAACCCACCTATCTAAAGGGTTACCGCAATTTACCATTGTCGGCTTACCTGAAACTGCCGTTAAAGAAAGCAAAGATCGCGTTCGTAGCGCATTGCTGCAAAGTGGATATGAATTTCCCAAAAGACGTATCACCGTGAATTTAGCGCCTGCTGATTTACCTAAAGAAGGAGGACGGTTTGATTTACCGATTGCCATCAGTATTTTGCTTGCTTCCGAACAACTGCATTGCAACGATATTAACGAATATGAACTTGCCGGAGAACTGGCACTCAGCGGTGATTTAAGGCCTATTAAAGGGATTTTACCACTGGCACTGGCAACGCAAAAAATGGATCGTCAGCTGATTATCCCGTTTGGTAATCATGAAGAAGCCGCGTGGGTATCGCCATTAATTATTTATGCCATACCAACATTTAGCGCTGTCTGTGCGCATTTGAGTGGCATCACTACGCATTTGCCACTTAAAGAAATTTCGCATACGCAATTTCATCAACATGACGATGCCTGCCTCTCTGAAGTCTGCGGCCAACAGCATGCTAAACGCGCATTAGAAATTGCTGCGTCCGGCGCTCACAGTTTATTAATGGTGGGACCACCCGGCACGGGCAAAACGATGCTAGCAAGTCGTCTTTCAACTATTTTACCACCGCTGACACAAGCAGAAGCGCTAGAAATTGCAGCAGTCTATTCGATAAGTCAGCAAGGCTTTGATGCCAGAACGTTGACAAAAAGACCGTTTCGCCGTCCTCATCACACGGCTTCTGCGGTTTCGTTGGTTGGTGGAGGACGTTATCCTTTGCCTGGAGAAGTTTCGTTAGCCCATCTGGGCGTGCTCTTTTTAGACGAGCTCCCCGAGTTTAGTCGTCATGTATTGGAAGTGCTGCGTGAGCCACTCGAGTCAGGCTGCATTCATCTATCACGTGCGCAAGGTCAGGCTGAGTATCCTGCTCGCTGCCAATTAATTGCCGCAATGAATCCTTGCCCTTGCGGTTACTTGTCTAGCCCACAACATGAATGTCGCTGCACGGCAGAGCAAATTCAGCGCTATCGTAACAAAATATCAGGCCCGCTTCTCGATCGTATTGATATGCATATTGAGGTACCTGCGTTAGCAGCACATCAGCTTGCCGCTTTTGAGCCCGAAAAAGAAGAATCCAGTATTCACGTTCAAGCGCGTGTTCAGCAAGCACGTGCGCGCCAGCAGGCACGAAGCCCGCACCCTAATTCCAAACTGACGACTCGAGAAATCGTGACCTTTTGCAAGCTAGAAAAACGCGCTGAACAATTGCTCACTATGGCAATGGAGAAGCTGGGGATCTCAGCTAGAGCTTATCATCGCATTTTGAAAGTGGCTCGAACTATTGCTGATTTAGCTGATTCACAAAGCATTCAGAATGCTCACATAGCTGAAGCGATTCAATTTCGAAAATATGATAAGCAGACATAATGCGATAGACTAGACAAAAATGGCTTTTAACAACAACAAGAAAGGGATATCTGTGTTAGCGTTTAGCATTTCAATTTTCCTAAGTGCTTTGTTACTTTTCATTATTCAACCGTTGCTGGCGAAAACGTTGCTACCGCTATTTGGTGGCTCTCCTGCTGTATGGCTTTCCAACCTAGTCTTCTACCAAATGACCTTGTTGCTAGGTTATGCTTATGCCTATTTTGTGACTAAATTGCCGCGCTTCTCGTGGCAGGCCATTTTGCACACTTCATTATTAGCCATATCACTGTTCCTCTTGCCGATTACACCGGCAAGCGAATTATCACAATTAAATTTGTGGCAACCACTCACGGTTTTTGCTGTATTAAGCGCGACATTACTTGTTCCTGTTATGGTACTGTCTGCCACTGGGCCATTATTACAATATTGGTATTACCAAAGTTACCAGAGCGATTTCCCATATCGCTATTATGCGCTATCCAATTTTGGTTCATTGTTAGGTTTGTTTGCTTTTCCATTAATGCTAGAGCCCTTCTTTGGACTTAAAGTGCAGCTGGTTTGGTGGTCGATTGGATACGGCTTATTTTTTATAACCTGCTCGACCTGTGCTGCCATCACAGCCAAAAGAAATCGCACCGTCAACATTTCCGTCAAGCCTCGAAGCCGTATTGCGAATAAAGCGCTCTTATCCTGGTTACTTCTCACCGCGCTAAGTAGTGCCTTGCTGTTAACCACAACGCAAGTCATGTTGCAAAGTATCATCGGGTTTCCCTTGTTATGGGTTATTCCACTGGCGCTCTATCTTATTTCTTATATCATTATTTTTTATCAGCCACGTTGGTATGCACGTTCGGTTTGGGTTCCACTATTTTTAGGGTTAAGCGCCTTTATCTTCTATCTTCCGACCCATCATCAGCTCACACTATTAATCCAAATAGTGGCTTTTGCATTATTGCTACTCTCTGGCTGCATGATTTGTCATGGTGAGATTTATCTTTCGAAGCCAGACAAAGATCATCTAACGTTTTATTATCTCATGATGGCGCTAGGCAGTGTCATCGGTGGGCTATTTGTAAATTTAGTCTCGCCGCTGATTTTTAATGAATCATGGGATTTTTATGGCACGATATTAGCCATTTTCCTTTACATTATTGCTTTCCCGATTGCGAAAGCTTCTCAAGCTGGTTCGAAATTTTATCGAACACTGCTTCCGCTATCATTATTCTTTTTTGCTGGGTTAATTGGTCTAATCCATTACAATTTCAAAAAAACGCATGCCGATTTGATATATACACATCGGAATTTCTTGGGAAAATTCGAAGTAGCAGAGCGTCAACTGGGCGAACAAGACCACACACGGATGTTGCGTAATGGCAATATCTTACATGGCCAGCAATATATGGATCCCAGTTTTAGCAATGTTGCCACCACCTACTATAACCGCAAAAGTGGACTCGGCTTAGCCATTGATTACTTACGTTACAATAATATCAATACACAAAATCGTTTGCGTATTGGTGCAATTGGCTTGGGTGCAGGAACGATTGCTGCACTTGCCTACAAAGGCGATCTCGTTCGATTTTATGAATTGGATCCCGATATTGCTGAGGTCGCTAAAAAATATTTTACGTTCTTGATGGAGAGCCCGGCACAGACTGAAGTCGTGATTGATGATGGCAGACTGGCGCTCACGAAAGAATGGGAAAAAAATGGATCACAGCAGTTTGATATTATCGTTGTCGATGCCTTTAATGGTGATGCAATTCCTTTTCATCTGCTCACGATCGAAGCCTTTAATATTTATCTGAATCACCTGAAACCGAATGGCATTTTGGCATTTCATATCTCTAGCCGTTATGTTGATCTTTATCCTCCTTTACAGGCATTAGCAACAGAACTGGATCTATCTGCTTATTTGTCGAACTATGCACCCAAAAATGAGCGCTGGGTATCACAATCTGAGTGGCTATTAATCAGTCGTCAACCTGATATAGGCATCTTTCTGTTTAACCACGGCGCTTTAAACTTTCGCCATGGACGAATGGCCGATATCTGGACAGATGATTATAATTATCTCTTGCCGATTATGCGCTGGTAACTTAAACTCCACGGCCCTAAAGTTGATTGAAAAGCACTCATGTTAGAACTAAATAAAGAGCAAAAGGCCGCTATCCACTATACAGACGGCCCGCTTCTGGTTATCGCAGGAGCAGGTAGCGGCAAGACGCGTGTAATCACGCAAAAAATTGCCTTCCTTATTTCAGAATGTGATTTACTCCCCCAACAAATTTATGCGGTGACCTTCACGAATAAAGCGGCCAGCGAAATGGCCGAACGAACGCAAAAATTACTGAAAAAAATTCCGCAAAAGGGTAAATCGAGACAAAAAATTCAAGTCTCAACTTTTCATTCTTTAGGTTTATCGATCATAAAAAGAGAGGCCACTCATTTAAATCTCAATGCAAATTTCACGCTATTTGATGCCTACGATGCACAACATTTACTAAAAGAACTTGGTGAACGCGTTGCTGCCGTCAGTGACGACAGCTTAAAATCGATTGCGATGCAAATTTCTAATTGGAAAAATGAACTCAAAACGCCTGAACAAGCATTAAATGAAGCAACGCAAGAAGCCGAGCACCTTGCTGCACGATTTTTTGTCCATTATGAAAACGCATTGCGCTCATACAATGCTGTTGATTTTGACGATCTGATTGCACTGCCTTTTAAATTATTTAATGATAACCGCGAAATACTCGATAAATGGCAAGATAAAATTCGCTACTTATTAGTCGATGAATATCAAGATACGAATACCGCACAGTATGAGCTTATTAAATGTCTTTGCGGCGTCAGACAAGCTTTAACGGTCGTGGGTGATGATGACCAATCCATCTATGCTTGGCGCGGTGCGCACCCTGAAAATATCCAGCGCCTGCAAAAAGATTATCCTCGTTTAAGTGTGATCAAGTTAGAGCAAAACTATCGCTCAACCAGTAACATTTTATTTTCTGCCAATCAATTAATTGCAAACAATCCACATTTATTTGAAAAGAAATTGTGGAGCACACACGGCAGCGGTGATCCGATCCGCATTATTGCCTGCGCCAACGAAACGGCGGAAGCCGAACGCGTTGTGCACGAAATCGTTGCCCATCAATTTCGTCATCGTTTAGCACATCATGATTATGCGATTTTATATCGTAGCAACCATCAAGCACGCAATTTGGAACAAGCGCTTCGTGAACAAGGGATCCCCTATCATGTGAGTGGCGGTGTTTCTTTTTTCTCTCGTACTGAAATAAAAGATCTCTTTGCTTACTTTCGTTTGATGATTAATCCACAAGATGATTCTGCTTTTATTCGCTGCGTTAATATTCCGCGCCGTGATATTGGCCCTGCAACCATTGAAAAGCTGGGGCTTTATGCTAAAGAACGGCAAATCAGTTTACTTGATGCTTCCATGGAATTTGGACTCACCCAATGGTTAGATGAAAAAGCCTGCAATCGCGTTAAAGCATTTGCTGATCTTATCCTTGAAACCAAACATCAACTCTTTGAAGCAGATAATTGCGTCACGCAAGTGGAAGCCTTCATTGAAACCATTCGCTATCATGAACATCTTACAGATACCGCGCCCAATCCGGTTAATGCGCAAAAGAAGATTGATAACACCAAAGAATTGCTTGCATGGCTTAAACGTCTAACCGACCCGACGCTAGAATCGCCACTTCGTTTCGAAGAAGCAATCCATAAAATGACGTTGATCGATATGCTCGATAGGCAAGGTGAGCAAAATATCAATGCCGTGCAATTGATGACATTGCATGCCGCAAAAGGGCTCGAATTTCCGCACGTCTATATTATTGGTTGGGAAGAGGAAACGCTTCCTCATAAAACGAGTATTGCACTAGATACCGTAGCCGAAGAAAGACGGTTAGCCTATGTGGGCATGACACGCGCGCAAAAGACGCTGACGCTGACTTATCCTAAACAACGTAAACGTTATGGCGAATGGCAAATTATCACCCCCAGCCGCTTTTTAGACGAACTACCGGCTGATTATTTACAGTGGGAAGGACAAACGGAAGCGACAGAAGAACAGCAGCGCTCAAGTGGCCAAAACCACCTGAATGCGCTCAAAGCGTTATTACAACAAACAGATTAAATTAGCGGCAACCCGGCGTCGCTAAAGCTATGCCGGGCAGGCACCGCATAAAAGCCGAAGGCGCAGATTATTTTGGTAGCATGTGTTGAATAGCCATTTTCAACTCTTCATCCGAACACTGCATACAGGTTCCTTTAGGTGGCATCGCGCCTTTACCCTTGATGGCAATCGCTAACATTTCATCCATACCGGCTGCCATGCGGGATTTCCACTCAGCGGCATTACGGAACTTCGGTGCACCACCGACGCCGGTCTCATGACAAACTGCACAGGTCGACTTGTATCGATCTTCACCTGCTGTGGGGCCTAACGCTTCGCTGGTGAGCGCAACGGGGGCTGGCCCACCACCTTCAGCGTCGACCTTACCAATCGGCGTGATGCGCTTAGCAATTGCGTCTGGCGTCATGGGTTCGGTCAAACGACCACAATCAGCAACCGCAACAGCTGGCACGGTTAACGCTAACAAGATGTAACTGATAAGAATTCGAATGCTTATTTTCACCCTTTGCTCCGGTGTGGGGTTTCAAACTTTGGCCCATAGTATACCCACTCTTTTTTCATGCGCCAAACAAGCTTAAAATCTAGTTTTATAACTTTTTGATACTACCAATGAGATGGCAGTTTTAATTGGTGACCATTGCGATTGAGCCAACGATCTTGCTCTTTAAAATCCGCCATACACTCGGCGACTTTGGCCCAAAACCTTGGACCGTGGTTTCGATAAAATAAATGCCCCAACTCATGAGCAACCACATATTCTAGAACGCCGGGTGGCGCTAAGACTAATAACCAATTCAAATAGATTTTTTGGGTGATCCCACAACTGCCCCAACGGCTTTTTTGCTGTTTAATGTGTAAGGCTTTGGGCCATCGCCCTAGTTGTGTGCAAAATACCGTCGCACACGCCTGTATAATGGTCATTGCTTGCTGCTGGTACCAACTTAACAACTGCTTTTTGATCTCGCTCTCAAGCGCTGCACAATGCGTTTGCCAGGGCATGCACACTATCAGTTTATCACCTTGTCGCTCTATCGAAGCATTGGCCCCATAAATGACCACTAAAGATAATTGCGATCCTCGATAAGGCACTTGTTCATTTGCCAAAAATTGCAAAGGCCAGATTGAAGCTTGCTGCGAGCATTTTTTTACTTGTCGCGTAAGCTGCTTACCCATCCAAGGGCGGTGCTCGGTAATAAACTGGAGAATGGCTTGATTGGTTACACGTTTAGGCGCTACGACCTCAAAAAACTGCGCCCTCGCGATAATATGTAAACGTTTGGCACGCTCACTTCGTCGCAGTGTAAAGAAAAGTGGTTTATGATCGTATTGAATAAACGGCATTTTTAAATAAGTTAAATTTCAAAAAAATTACGCCACATCAGGCAGGAAAGCATAACATGGGACAACTCATCAACGGACAATGGCACGACGAATGGTATGACACCAAAAAAACCAAAGGCGAGTTTGTTCGTGAGAAAAGCCAGTTTAGAAACTGGATAACAGTTGATGGACAACCTGGGCCAACAGGCAAAGGCGGCTTCATTGCTGAAAGTGGTCGATATCATCTTTACGTTTCCTATGCCTGCCCATGGGCCCATCGCACGATTATTTTCCGTGCATTAAAAAATCTGACCGATCATATCTCGATGAGCTTAGTACATCCTCATATGCTCTCAAGAGGCTGGGAATTTATTCCAACGCACCCGAATTATCGCGATCCGTTAAACTATTGTCGCAGCCTTTATGAGATCTATCTTTTAGCTGATCCGTTTTTTACGGGCAGAGTTACGGTGCCAGTATTATGGGACAAAAAACAACATGTGATCGTGAACAATGAATCATCAGAAATTATTCGGATGTTTGATAGTGCTTTTGCCAAAGTAGCGCCTTGCAATACCGAATATTATCCTATCGCGCTGCGCCCTGAGATCGATGTCATTAATCAATTTGTCTATGACAACATCAATAATGGCGTATACCGTTGTGGTTTTGCGACCAGTCAAGAAGCCTATGATAAAGCTTTTGACTCCCTTTTTAATGCGCTAGATGAGATTGAAAAACGCTTAGAGAAACAAACTTACTTAGTGAACAATACGCTCACTGAGGCCGATTGGCGTTTGTTTACCACATTGATTCGTTTTGATGTGGTTTACTATAGTCACTTTAAATGTAATAAACGCATGCTGCGCGATTACCCCTATATTAGTCGCTATTTAAAAGCACTTTATCACCTACCCAAGATCCAAGACACTGTGCATTTTGATCAGATCAAACAGCATTACTATTATAGCCAAGCGACTTTAAATCCTTCTCGCGTGGTGCCCAAAGGGCCCCTTATCGATTTGGGTTAGGAATTAACATGGCGCAACCTTCATTGGTAAGACCTTTCTTAAAATGGCCAGGCGGTAAATTTCGTTTAGTGCCAACTCTAAAAAAGCATTTAGTGGAAAACCGCTATTTGGTTGAGCCATTTGCTGGAGCTGGCGCTTTATTTTTGAATACGCATCACCCAGAAATTCTGATCAATGATATTAATCCTGATCTCATTAATATTTACCGGCAGCTACAACAAACCGGTTCCGATTTTATTGATGAAGCCAAAGCATATTTTCAAAAGAAATTTAATCGTTCAAAAACTTACTATCAATTACGTGCGCGGTTTAACCGCAGTAAAAAACCATTAGAACGGGCTTTATTGTTTTTGTATCTCAATCGACACGGTTACAACGGCTTGTGCCGCTATAACTTAAAGGGTTTGTATAACGTGCCATTTGGCGCTTATGCTGCACCTTACTTTCCACAAGAAGAACTCATGATCTGTCACGCGCGTCTCCAACAGGTCACATTACATTGCGAAAATTATACGGCGTTTTTAAATCGTTTATTAGAACGCGATCTATCGCAAATGGTGATTTATTGTGATCCACCCTATGCGCCATTAAGTAAAACCGCCAGTTTTACAGGCTATGCGGCGAATAAATTTACGCTGGAAGATCAACAGCAATTAGCCACATTTGCCAAACAGTTGGCCAAAAAGGGAGCCGTGGTTTTGATAAGTAATCACGATACACCGTTCACGCGCAGCATCTATAAGGGTGCTAAATTGAAAAAAATCGAAGTGAGCCGCACGATCAGCTGCCATGGTGGCACCCGATCGAAGGTATCAGAGCTGATTGCCTGCTTTAAAGCTTAAGGTTTTTTAGCAGGTTCCACAGGTGCTGCCTGAGGTGGCGTTGCTGGCGCCGCTGGTACCACAGGTGTGGCTACCGGCGTTTCAGGTGTTGTCGGCAAAGGAGCGGCTACGCTTGCTTGAATCTCACCTTTCTCAACTTTGATCAGATGTTCTACAACAGCAATGACATTTTCTTGAGAACCGGCCAAACGAGCCGTCGTCACAAAAATGCCTTTAGGGCCTTGCACAACAAAAGCGGGAACCGCTGTCACGCGATATGCACGCGTGATGGCACCTGCCCATTTTTGCTTTCGATTCATACTGAATGAATCAAATTCTTTGTCAAAATCTTTTTGTGGAACACCATTGGTCGTAAAAAACTGCCTTAAAGTGTCATCTGATGAGCTGGTGATTTTACCGTTGTGAATAGCATCAAAAAGTGGCGTGTGGATTTTATCCATCACGTTTAAATTCATCGCGGTGTAATAGGCTTTAGTTAAATTACGCCATTCAGCATGAAACTCCACCGGGATACGTTGAAAGCTGACGTCGCTAGGTAATTTCGCACGTAATTGCTCAACCATGGGATCTAACTTATGGCAGCCTGCGCAACCATAACTAAAGAATTCAATCACATAGATTTGATTTGCCGTTTCTTTGGCAAGCTCTTTGACCAGTGGGTTCTCGGCAATATCTTGAGGTGCTCGCGCATATTGCTTGCCTTCTTCAATGAGCAACTCCGCTCTTGCGTTGATGGACAACAAGAGCGTGAATGAAGCAATAAGAAAGGCGGTGACTATTTTCATGCAAGAGCATCCCTGTCGCTTAGTGTAAACCCTCAACATAACTACTCACAGCTTTCATTTCTTCTGGACTGAGGCGGTGACTAATACTTTCCATCATGCCGTTAGGGCTATTTTTACGCTTCCCATCACGAAACGCGATTAATTGATTTTCGATATAGGTTGCATGTTGACCAGCCAGTTTTGGAAACTTCGCTGCTTCGTTGCCTTCGCCACTTGGACCATGACAAGCGATACATGCGCTGACACCGGTTTGAATATTACCACCGCGATAGATCCGTTCACCTAGCGCGACATATTCGCTTTTGGCTTTGCCCATGGTTTGCTTATTCGCGGAATAGAAGGCTGCCAAGTCTGCAATATCTTGATCAGAAAGGGCCGCTACCATCGCATACATGGAAGCTTCGTAACGTGGGCCTTGTTCGCCCATGCGGAAATCTTTGAGTTGTTTTTCTAAGTAATTTTCATATTGACCGGCAATCTTTGGCCAGTTCGCTACGACGCTATTACCATCTGCACCATGGCAGGCTACGCAGGTTTGCGTTTTGGATTTTCCGGCCTCGGCGTCACCCTTTGCCACAGCGAAAGTGCTAAAGAGTACAACGGCAAAACAAGAAAAGAGTGTTAAATAACGTTTCATCTAAATTTTTCCAATTTTTCAATTGATTAGAGGCACGCAAATGCTAGTGCCTGCTAAATGCCTCATGCTAAGATGCTTTTATGATAAAAAAGATTGCCAACTTATACCAACAACCCAAAGGGTGGTCAACAAGGCTTCTTATCACGCCACGTGAGTTTATTAAATAACGTAATTTTTTGTTTCTATTTCTGGTGGTAAAATGGCCAATCCAAACGTTCCCCCTCCACAAAATTTTTCATTTTCCAATGTTAGCTTTATTAAGAGTGCCCCAACTTTAAAGCAAAGCCCCGAGGATGTCGGCATTGAAGTGGCCTTTGTGGGTCGATCGAATGCGGGTAAATCGAGCGCTATTAACACCATTACTGGCAGGTCGGGTTTAGCACGCACCAGTAAGACGCCTGGACGCACCCAGTTGATGAATTACTTCTACCTGGATGATAACCGCCGCATCGTTGATTTGCCCGGCTATGGCTATGCTAAGGTGCCTGAACGCATCCAAAGACAAATTGAAGAGCTACTCGGAAGCTATCTTAGCCAGCGTCAATGCTTGCAAGGCGTGATCTTGTTGATGGACATTCGTCACCCGATGATGAAAACCGATAAGCACTTTATCGACTTCGCCGAACAGTACGAATTGCCCATTCATATTCTGCTCACCAAGTGTGACAAGTTAAGCCGCAGCAAAAGCAACCAAGTGTTGGTTGATACCCGTAGTGCCATTAGTGCTTACCCGAACGTAAGCGTACAAACGTTCTCAGCAACGGAAAGCATTGGTGTCGAAGAAGTTTATCGCAAGCTTGATGAATGGTTCAATTTTGAGGATGGTGGCCACGAACTTGCAAAGCGATTGTTAAATGGCGACGATTCTACTGCATAGATGTTCATCCATAAATTCCTCTGGCTGAACATGCAGTAAAAATAAACCTAATGAAACTTATCATTTCTGCAGATGTCTTATAGAGTGACACAAATGATTTTTTCATCTGTGTCAGCTGTGTTTTTTTATAAGCACAGCTTTCTCGACTCTTCCCCCAGAGTCGAGTATCGTTACGCCCCGGAGACCCCAAACCGGGGTTTTTTTTGGCTGATCGTTTTATCATTCCTGCGCGAGAAAAAATTCCCCCTCCCGCCCTACGGGCACCCTCCTGTAGTGGTCAAGTAATTTTGGACACTCTGCTAGAGAAAACTTACCCAACAGCTTGTTCGCAAGCTGCTGGTGTAAGGTAATTATTGTAACTATGAACCCTATTCCAGTTGTAATATTGAGCAACATAACGAAGGATATCGCTCTTAGCATGCTCGATGCTTTCATAACCTGTGACTGGGAACCATTCAGATTTTAAGCTTCTAAAAAATCGTTCCATCGGTGAATTATCCCAACAATTACCACGCCTACTCATGCTTTGTACCATGCGATACTGCCAAAGTCGTTGCCGAAAGCTCAGACTAGTATATTGACAGCCTTGATCTGTATGAAAGAGAACTCCCGCAGGTCGTCCACGACTTTCGTAAGCCATATCTAACGCTCTTTTGGTGAGTTCTGAGTCTGCATGCTTTGACATACTCCAACCAACAACTCTTCTTGCATAAAGATCTAATACCACTGCCAGATAAATCCATTGTTTACCTGCCCATATAAATGTCACATCACTGCACCACACTTGATTGGGTTTATGAACTTCAAATTCTCGCTTGAGTAAATTGGGCGCTATTAAAGCTTCTTGTCCTATTGATTTATATCGGTGTGCTCCTGGTTGCTTGCTCACAAGACCAATTTCTTTCATTAAATTTCTGACTTTATAGCGACCAACCAAAATATTCTCGAATTGTAACCGTTTTGATATTGTTCTTGAGCCTGCAGAACCTCGACTTTCAGAATGTATATCAACAACTTTTGCTTTCAGCATTTCTCTTTTAAAGCAACGGGCTCGCTTTTTTGCTACTCTCTGATAATTGTAACTGCTACGATTAATCCCAAACACAGAACACAATTCTGTTACTGGATATTGCTCCCTCAATTTATCAATCACAGTCACTGATTCAGAGAATCTGACATTAAGAGAGCTGTAGCCTTTTTTAGGATTTCTTTTTCTCGCTCTATTTTTCTAATTTTAGCTTCGAGTTCTTGAATGCGACGTTGCTCAGTTGTTAACGCCGTGCCTTTTGTAGGCGTTATACCTTTACGTTCTTGCCGAAGTTGGCTCACCCAGCGTTCCATTGTTGATAAGCCTACGCCTACCGCTTTGCAGGCTTCTTTTGCGGTATAGCCTTCATCTAAAACCAAGCCGGCTGAATTATTTTTAAAATCAGGCGTAAATACTCGTCTTCCCATTTTTATACCTCATGATTTAGCACGCTATTTTAACATCTTTTTGCGTGTCCAAAATCATTAGACCACTACATGGGTGACGTTTATACCATTGCATCTTTATTCCTCTTGATTTTTAATGTTTGCAGTTATAGCAAACATTACATAACTGCAATCGACTCGGTATGGCCACTCAATAGTTCTGTTACAAAACTCGGCACGTAACTCACTACATAATCAACAGTATCGTTTACATAACTAAAAAATGTCGTTGATGGTGCGTTACAAACAGGATTGGTGACATCGTCTAACAGCTTGTCGATGGGTGTGCCAAAATCTACCACATCGCTAATTTCAATGATTTTAGAGCGTATTTTATCTTCAGCACTTAAGCTCATAAATTGTTTTAAAATATTCTCGCTACTTTTATCATGCTCATGTTCAGGATGAAACTGGCATAACATGATTTTGCTGCCATCAGTCGATTGTGTGGCTTTGATGACGCCATTATAGGTAGCAACCACTTCTAGATTAGGTGCCAGATCTTTTACGGCTTGGGGATGATAACTTGGGCCATGAGCTTCCTCTTCCAGTACGGAACCCAATAAGCCTGCATGGGTTTCAATGTTTAATTTTGGAATAATTCCAATTTGTCCATCAACATGTTGATGCAAAGTGCCACCTAAATACACATTCATCAATTGTGAGCCATGGCAGATACCAATAATGGGTTTGCCAAGAGCTAATGCGGCTTCTGCAAGTGAAAATTCAAGAATTTCTCGATAGAAACCTGCGCCTTCCCAAATGTAAGATGCCGTATTTTCTTCGCCATAAAACTGTGGGTGCAAATCTGGTCCGCCAGGGATCCAAATGGAATCTGCTTTTTCTACGACTTGATAAGCATAGGCTTTAATCGCATTAATCATAGGTTGATCGGACTGTAAAACATGTTGCGCAATGCTCGGTGCTTGTAAGCCGTAGATTTTAATGTCTTCGAAAGCATTTTCGACTTCTTTTGTGAGTTGCAAGCTATTTATACTCTCGGGCGCATATTGGTTAATGGTAATAGGCGAACCATGATATTTATCTACAACATAATAGGGGCCATCATGCCATTCTTCATCGCCAACTAGGATAACAGTGGGTTTGATTTCATAAGCACTGGCTTGGTTAAATGCGTAATCGTTATGATATTGTTGACTAAACACAATATGCATATCATCAATGGTGTTTTGATAATCAAGCACATTATCGAATTTCGATTTGGCAAATAATGAGTGGCTAATTGATGAGTCCACAAAAGCGGCATTTGAAAAATCGCTGTTCCAGGCCTTGCTGGTGGTTAATTCGCTGTTAATAAATGACACGCCGTTTAAATTAGAATCGACAAAAGCACAGTTATTAAATTGTGTTTGCTTAAAGCTACTAAAAGAAAATTGTGCCGCTTGAAACACGGAATTATTAAAATGAATATTTTCAAAATTGGTATGTTGAAAGTGACCTGTAAATTTCACATTATTAAAATCACAGCCGGATAAATCGATTTGTTGTGCAGCTTGTATGTTGATCTCAAGGTGACTGATTGTCGTGCTAAAGCCAGCTTGATTTAATAAATCAGATAATTTTTCTTGTGGAGAGGCTTTGGTGAGTAGATCGTTTAATTTGGCTTGGTCAGATAACTCATTTCTTATAGACATAATCCACCCTTAAATTCCGATGAGATTTCTTAAGGTGGGTATTCTACCTTACTTAATATGGTTAAAAAATGACCACACATCTTGTGGGTTATGTAGATGACATTTTATAATCCACCTTACCTTAATGCATTCGATTTAAACACAGGGGTTCAAGTCCTTACCTTTGATAGGTCTGCCTTCCCCCTCCCTAACGCTCCTCCCAAGATGGGACGAGAACCTCTTCGGGCTTTGCCCTACGAGGCCCGCGAAGCGAGAGAGGGAATAAGAAACAGTAAGGACTTGACTCGTAGGTATAGTTAATTGTTGATTCGTAATGCTTTGTATGTATACTTGCTCGGAAATAATAAAGCAGGTCCGTTTTATACTAAGCAGTAATGAAAAGTTCACAAATTCATACTTATTTACAAAAAATGCAATCCTTTCTGCGAACGAAAAATTTTCTTCGTTTAAATCCCAATGTTCAATTATTTGCAGGTTACTCTTAACACTGTCCGACTTTAATCACTCGCATTATATTTTGCGTTTATCTGCATAAGCATTAAAGCTTGTTCAAGGTTTTACAGCAAGATCTCAAAACGCCGTGAGGATATATATCCGCGCATTAATCAGTAATGAATGAATATAAAAGGATCAATCTATGTTAAGACAATTTGCACTTTACAAGCAATGTGCTACTCCACATGCTTCAAATGTTTTCTTACCTACTTGTAGTGCGACAGCATTATCAGATTACTTTAGTTCTATTGAAGCGATATCTCAATATTTTTTTACCACTGACAACCCGCTCGAAGCTGAATATATTCGAAGAGATATGGAAGCTTCACAACAGGAACGGCAAAATTTGCAAGATGCTATGAAAGCCGTTAATGCACCTTGGTACCAGGCTGGTAAGACTGTACGCAATTTTGTTGATAACCTAATGGGTTGGGAGCGTGAGGTTGATCCTGATATCGTATTGGCTGAAAAGCTGCGTGATAATTCAGATACCATTGCAGCACTTTTACGTAGAATTGAGCAATTGCAGATTAAATCTGAAATTGAAGATTTACCCAACATGGTCAATGCGTATCTCGATGGCGTTTATTCAGATCATACTGCAAAGGAAATGACAATTCAGTTTGCTCAAAACTTTGAATATGCCGAAGGAGCAACGGTAGACATAGTGCCAGAGAGTGTAAAAGATGAGTTAGCAATTAAAGAAGCGAAGCGACAACAAGAAGAGGCTAAAGCCCGAGATTTAAATCCTATTGATACCAATAATTCAACATTTGTATGGAATAGGATGTGAGGGGGCAAGATTGATATCGCAAACAAGGCCTATAAACGTGCATTGCTCGAAGATAGCCGTTTACGCGAAGGCTAAAACGTTCACCGCGGCAAAATTACGTATTCTGCTGTGGCGACTGCTTTAGGTTATAAAGCTTATTCACCGATTGAAGTGCTTGATCTCTAATTTTTCTTCTACATCGTTGTTATCCTGCTTAGCGGTGCAATGGCGCTAAGCAGGATAAGTCACCCCTTAAGAAAACGACAATTTCCTTCTTAGCTGAGATGGCACGGTAATCGTGTTATACGATTGATTTCTTTTCAGATCAGACAGTTTTTTACTTAACAACAATACGGGTTGATGTTCGATCTCAGTAGAGTTACTTTTCTTAGGTGTCAACTGAGAAAGCTTAGGCGGTTGTTGAGCTAAATCATACTTCTGATTTATCAGCTTAGTAAGATTAATTACGATTTTTTTAGCTTTGCTCAACAGGGCTTTCTTATCCTCTGAGTCAACTTCTGATTCTGCGATCTCCTTCAGTTTTTTGACCACCGGTATGATAATGCCTTGCGGGAGATAATCGGTTCCATCGTAGCGCATGTTGGGAATAATTTTCCGCCTTAAGATCGATTTGAGAAGGTCATTCAACATCTCTGGTGTATACCCGTCTAATACGATAGGTGCGAATTGCCCAGATAAGAGCATAAAATGAGTATCCTGCGTGACATATTGCTCTGAGCTTAATAAATAAAGCAGATCACTTTTAAAATGAAAGGGTATAGCGCGTGCCTTTTTCTGATACTCGATGAAATTTAAAAAAGTTGCACCCAGCATTTCAAGTTTATCGTTAGGATCCTCGTTTTGACTTGCAAATACGATATTCGCTTGCACCCGAGGTGGATGAATAATGGCAAATGTCGATGCTTTAACCAGTTCACGATAGGCTCTAAAACCGCCAGCAGGATCGGAAATCTTTTTAAGTTGTTCGATTGTTTTTTTATCTTCAGTGCTGAGTAATTCTAAACAGGATTTTGCTCTTGCGATGTGAAATGCATTAATAGTACACATGATAAAGATGACTGCATCAAAATTAGGTGGCATACCATCGTGAGGTTTCGCCAGTCGCGCGGCGACTTGAACAAACAGGGCATAACGAGCAGCGAACTCCTGTGGGGTGCCAGCTTGCAGAATAAAGCTTTGAATAAAATGACTAAGTTGGTTTAAGGCGGTGGTTTGTCTTACAATATTGGGAGACGTAACATCACGTTGTTCTTTTTCCCAAGCGCAGCCGTAAAATTCACTTAAATCAACATTGTGGATAAAACTCAGTGAGAGGGCATCAAATTCATTGGCAATGAAAGCGATATTGGCACGTTGCTTTTTGAGTGGCAACTCAGATGTTTCTAATACCAATCGTTCAAAGGAAGACCTACTTGCTGCGCGTTCAACACTGAGTGCAGAATGATAGCGCTTACGGTATTTAACATAAACAGGATTACTTAAAAGCGCTTTGTTCGTTTTTAATAAGTTTTTTAAAGTTCTTGATAAAATGGTACTTCGATTTTGAAAATCACTTCTAATTAGGGCAATGAAATTGTTTATCAAATCCTCGTTATCTTCTATTAGAAGACGCTGGTTAGGATCACGGATGATAAGTTCTTTTAATATAAAAATAGCGGTTAATTTTTGTCCTTTGTCAAATGCCAGCCATAAGTCGATTAAATCTTGGATTATTTCAGGGGCGGTTTTGACTGATAAAATAGCTTGTACCAATTCCATAGTGTATTTTTTATCGAATGGTTTTCGTTCAACGTTGCCATCTACTCGCCTTAAGGATGCGCAGAGATCCCAAAGTGGATTTTCCGTCCAACCAACAGCATTACACTCTTGATATTCAAAGCCTGTATGCAGCAGAAGTTCTTCTAAATCGCTTTCAAGGCTATCTAGGATGACATGAGTATTTTTGATGAGTTTTTTTGCCTCAGAAAAGGCTTGAGTGCGTTTAGGTTTGGTGTCGTCAGATTTTTTAAAGATCTTGAGTTCTGAAAATTGTTGGGTTAATTGCGCAATGTCGTCTTTGTTGGCAGGCGGGGGTGTGCAGATAGGAAAAATGACCTGTTTGAATAAGTTTAAGATAGTGTCATTAAAGTTGATTTTTGCAAGGCCTATCGGGCTCACACCCTGATTGTTTCTCACATTAAGCAATTCGGGGCTTTGTGCCAACAAATACTCGACTAACTGGGGTAAATTCGACTGAACCGCCAGATGCATTAAGGTATTACCATCTGCAAAAAGGCTCTGGGTGGGTACCGTATTTTTTTTCAATACCTTAATAATTTTTTTGGTCTTTTTTATAGGGTTGTTTTCATGACCTGCAAAAAGCGCTAATAATTTAGGACCGATTTTTTGCGTATGAGAACCATCTTGAAACATGAGCGCCACCGAAAGCTAGTTAGGAAGTGTGCGCACTTTACACCTTTTAATCGCAATAATAAAGCCCGTTGACTAAAAACTGAAATGTAATGCCAACCGCAAGTTACGTTTTGCACTTACACGCAATGATTCTCCCTCTCCCGCTAAGCGGGCCTCGTAGGGCAAAGCCCTAAGAGGTTCTTGTCCCATCTTGGGAGGAGGGTTAGGGTGGGTACGAATATTTTACTAATGCTTGACCCACGATCTTAATTTCGCCCACAGTATCCACGGCGAATTAGTCGCAAATGCTGTTGCCATTAAAGCAATCAGCGAAGCCTGAAATTTTCCATCATATCCGATACCAGGCGAAAAGCTTTCGGCTAACACCCATGCAGTAACCCAGGCGAATAAATGGAGTTGTAGTTTGGTCATGTGGAATCTCCCATCAATGCAGTAAGAATACGCTATCGGGTTGTATCGTGAAGGCATCAGCGGCGGTAGCCGCGTAGGATTTTAGCCCCGCGTGTAGGCCAACAACGTTGGCCGGAACGTGGGGTAAAGCGCCCCACCCACACCCCAAGCCCCGGCAGGGGCGTAGGAAATATTACTCCGTATATAGATCATGCAAATTATTAATCCCTTGCGTCATAATAATCCCCGAAACCGCAAACCCTAATCCAATCGGCCCACCAGCCACAAAACCCACCACCAGGCTCGACACCATGGCACCAAAATGCATTTTGCCACCACTGACTTCATGCAAACATTCTTGATTGATTGTTAACATCTGATACTTCCTTATAAACACACTATTTCAATATAGGTTTGATTTACGATGGTGCAAAAATAATGCTGCGACAAATCGCTCCAACCTTTCTCAGAATAATCATGTGGCCATTCTTGATAGCCACCTGAAACGAATCGACATTGTTCCTCGGTCATTTAATTTCTCCCTTGTCCTGCGTAGCCTTCGGCGAAGCAGGATTAAAACGGTTATTCAATAAATTAATCATGATCGGCGGCCTCTTATAAATCCCTTTCTCATGAAATGCCTCCGGCTTCTTACACCGCGGCGCTTTCTTCAGAGCCAACAACCCCTCCAACGGCAATTGCACCGTAAAAGTACAAAACTTCAATAACGAGAGGGGCGTAAAGGATTCAAGCAGGCCATCTGTTTCAATAAAGCCCATGGCAATTAAACGCGTGAGGGCGCGGTGCACGTTTTCATGAGGTTGAGAAATGCAATAGGAAAGTTGAGCATAAGAAAAAGTGCAGGAAAAAGTTTCGCGCGTAGCGTGTGCGGCTAACGTTAACCAAAGTAATTTTTCAACTTCTGTTAACATTGCGTGGCTGAAAACAAACAACATTTCAGCGAGTGAAACATCAACCGCGCGCGTGAGTTGGCGCGCATCATTTAAGATGCGACAAGGCGAATAAGCTTGCATAGCAATACCGTCCTACTGATTAGTAAGCGAACAAAATTTTCCAAAAAAAACCTGAAATGGGGAATTTAGGTCAAAAAATTGTGTTTAAAAATCAAATAGTTGACGATTCGCTGTGAAGCGAGCTTTTTAACTGAGAATGAATGTAATAGAATGCGCTTAGCCATGAGCTTAAACTCCCTTAAAGTTTTGCTTGTGGTTAGTGCTTGTAGGATGCGTCAACATCCTGCAGGCACGATTTGTGTACAGTATCAAAAAAGAATTAACGTTGTAAATACCCGCCAGAATAATTGTTTGAGTTGTAAATGGATTTATTAGATAGCTCAGTGTCAGATAAGCACACACCTTCATATATTAAAAATCAATTTGAAAAACATCAGGATGACCTTTACCTTCTTGGTCACGAATTAATAAATCTTGCTCGTCATATTAAGATATGGTTGGCAATTGAGAAAGTACAACATGATACATATTGGGGTTGGGTACAATACACAACACTTACTAATATGTGTTTATTAGCAATTAAAATATCTAACGCTGATGTTTACATAAACGATTTCTTGAAAAAAATCATTTCGAATGAGCAGAAAGCAAAATTATTTAAATTGACCATGTTTAACCAACGTGTGAAAACGATAAAGAAAATCGTGGAACCACTTAAAGAGTATCGAAATAAGCGTTACGCGCATTTGGAATGTACTGAAGTTGAAGTGAAAAAGTGTAATATTAAAGATCTTTATATCGCCCTAAGTAATTTACACAATACACTTATGTGTATTCATCATTCACTTTCTAATCCGGTCATTGAATTTATTACACGTCGTTATGATTTGAGGGATGTTACTTTAAATACGTGTCAGTTGGAAAAACACTTTGAAGAAGATAGGGTTTATATTGAGTTTTTGAATATGCAAAATGCATATAAGTAGCAGTCGATCTGGTTTGTTTCAGTTATCAAATATAAGTTTAGAGGATCAATTTAGGAATCTATGTGTGTTCCTTTGTGGTGAACATTTCGCTTAAGGGAAATGCCTTTGAGGGAAATAGTTTTCTTTACTGCAATATGTACATGCATTCTCGCACATATCGTCGGACTTTACTGCTAAATATACTGCTCCTATTGTTATTCCGATTATAAAGAAAATAATGCTTAAAGTTTCTATGATTTTAGTAGTGGAAACTTTATTCTGATCTAAGTTAATTGATTTGAGAAAATATCTTCTTGAAACTTTATCTTGAATTAAATCATTTTCAAATACTGATTTAATTCTCTCTGATTCGCATCTGAATCGTTCCCTTTCAGTTAGATTTGCCCAAATAATAAACATAATTCCAAAAATGAATGATGCTGCCATTAAAACGCATAGAATAATATAGTTAGGATCTTTAGTTTTTATAGTAATCAATGTTATAGTGCCAATTAATCCACCTGCATTAAGTAAAAAAAACCACTCGTAGAGTTTGAAGTTATACTGATTAGCTATACTCTTTTTGTATTCAATTAATTTGTTGTTTTGTGATTCCAAATCGAATTTTTCGCATTTTGCGAGTTCGCTCCATTTTTTATCATCTAAGTCTTTTTCATCTTTGTCTTTATTATCGTTACTCATGGATATAATCTCTTTTTATACTAAATTCATGATATGGCCTAATGATAAAGAAAAAAGTTCAAAATGCTATTTAATCCAGGTAAAAATATTCAACTTGGTAATAAAAGCAATGTTTTTCAATGTCATGTTTGAAGGCATGTAACAGCACGATGCTTGAACTCATTCATCTTTATTCGAAACTGGAGTTAATCTATGTGGAAGAATATATCAAACAAAATGAAATCAATTTTTAAAAAAAAGATTGAAATGGTCAATTTAAAGAATAAATATATCTTTACAGGTATAGTTCATCCGGCAAGGGCTGATGTTAATATTGAAAAATACAAATGCTATATTAAAGGAGTTTTTGTTGACATTAATGGAGAGATGGAGTGTTCATGTTATAGGTCAATTATTACAATAATATTTTATACCAGTTCTAATATTGGTGATATTAATGAAATTAGAAATATGGTTAGAAATACGATTAGTATCAAAGTGCATTACTTGGGTTTTATATTAGGTTGCGGATATGATGTTGAAATTGATCGTGTAGTATTTCCTAATGGTGATGTGACGATATTTGGTGTTGATTTTCCAGCATTGCATGAATATAGAAATAATCCTGAATTAAAAAAGTTAAATCAACGAAATATTTTAGGCGGTAATGCATCGCCTGTAGTCAGCATTGTTTTAAGTGACTTTAATAATGCTTTAATTGACCCTATAAATTTACCATTTAATTGTTATAGATGTATTGAGTCAATTATGCAGTTTTATAAAAGTGAAAACATGGAAAGTAAAGATGCGTGGGAATCTATGCGTAGTAAACTTAATATTGAACGTTCAGACATAGATATGATCAAAGATTATGCAGATTCAATAAGACACGGACGCATAGAAAATAGGACTGATAGTGATGGTGTAAAAATTGTGACAGCGACCTGGGATATGATATTTAAGTTTTTTAAATATTTAAATGCGCACAATGATGGTGAAACATTATGATAAGAAAAAATGGGAAAGTATCTCGACGTATCAGCTTTCTGAAAGTTTAATACACCTCGGTCATCGGTATACCTGTCCCCATTAATTTTGCGAAGCATTCTGCGTGCTTTTTTGGCAGCTGTCTTTTGAGCTTTAGGCGACATTTTGTCGCGTAATTGTTTGAAAGGTTTGGCCATGATAGTTTCTCTCATTTGATATACATATAGTAAAAAGCCTAAGGGGTCAGACCCCAACATGTCGCCATACGCTAACCACGTCCGAAAGGGTGCTGCCCCCTTTCTTCCCAAGTTACGTAATTCTTAGCCCAGTTGGGTCGCCGGTACACCTTCCCCCATACGTTTATCTACGGCGTTGTCTCTTTCTATTTGGATCATCAAAGGGGTCAGACCCCAACATGTCGCCCAAGCAGCAAGAGCTGAGTGTGTGCATCAATCTGGCTTTCTTGAATCTTTACTTTTAATTGAGCAACAGCTTCAGGTGATAAATCAATGGGTGTTGGTGCTTTCATGTTGCTGCCTCAAATCAATTCGGGCAGTAGTTTGTCTCTAAAACGTGAATAGCCTTGTGATCCAAACGCTATTTTGTTTGTGATCTATGGATCAAATACACGTTTTGATGGATTGCCGAGGGGATACCGTAGACTCCCCCTAAAAAGACACATTTCATAAATAGAGTTTTCCTGGCAAAATA
>CAZCXZ010000002.1:0-31867 GCA_964502705.1 Uncultured Candidatus Berkiella sp.
ATCGTTGCGAATGATATAGAAAGCAAAGTATTAAACTTGAACAAAGAGCGTGTTGCAACAGCTCATCATAGCTAAAGATAAAAGTTTACCTGAGTTAAAACTACGAGGTGACTGGACGCTGGGACGTTATCATATATATGGTGAAAAATCCGATAATTCCAGTGACGAGAATGTTTTTGGCTACCCCTTTATTCACGATAATGGTAATTACACAGCACAAATTTTGCTGAATGTTCCATTAAGCAATCGAGACCAGAAATTCCACCAAGTGTTAGCTGCGCGCAGTGAGTATGAAAAACTAGAATATGAAGCCCGTTTTCATCAGATTAAGATCAGAAATTTCGCGACCAGTTTATTAGAGCAATCGCAAGTGAAGAAAAAGCAGTTGTTGTTGGCGACGGAATCTTTAAAGCTGGCTAAAAACAATTATGAAGACACCTTGGTTAAACTTGAAGCAGGGCGTAGCTCGTTATTTGAATTGGTGAGCCAACAAGAAAGATTGTTAAATGCACAAATGGCTAAAAGCGCAAACCAAATCGCGTATTACAACAGTGTCGCGAATGTTGAACTCAGTGCAGGAACATTAGGAGCCACTTGGGTAGGAACCGTATGAAAAAACACATTTTACTTTCCGTGTTGCTATTTTTAATCGCAAGCGCTCATGCCGAACCAAATGCGTTGATCGTGGAGCAAAAAAAGCAAACGACAACCATACATTACAATGGCAATTTGTTTGCTTCGAATATTATTGAGGTTCAGACACCTGTCAATGCAACGCTCATGAAATCGCATGTTAATTTTGGTGATAGGGTCAAAAAAGGCCAATTGCTATTTGAATTTTCTTCGCCGGAATTACAGACACAGCTTTCAGAAGCAAAAATGTGTACCTTAGAGAGTTTAGATGCACTATTAAAACTACAAGAGTGGTCTAAGAGTTATGAAATGATGCAAGCGCTTGCCAATCTTGATAAAGCACAACATGAGTTAGAACGAACTAAAAACCGTTTTAAGCAAACAGAAAAATTATATCAAAAAGGGATCATTGCCAAAGAAGAGTGCTTGTTAGATGAACGCTTTTATAAAGACAGTGAATTGCAATATCAAAATGCGAAAAGACAATTAGCGCAAACCCAAGATAAAGCAAGCCAAACGGCCTTGAAAATTGCACAGTTAAAATGGCAACAAGCAGAAGCAAAAGAAGCTATCATGGAGCAAAAATTATCCATGTTGACCGTGCATTCACCGATAGCAGGCACGGTACTTGCGCCACAGAAAACGCCTAATTCCAAGCAGATCACTGGCTTATATCCTCATAGAGCTTTTCAAAGTTCTGAAGTGATAGCCTGGGTAGCGGATTTTTCTTCGTTGTGTATTTCAGTAAAGGTTGATGAATTAGATATTGTTCGTTTGCAAAAAGGCCAAGCCGCAACCATTACATTTGGCGCTTTTCCTAAGCACAGTATCCCCGGCAGTATATTGGAAATATCAAGCCAAACACACTCAGGTACTAAAGATGAACGGCAAGCAATGACCTATGAAGTTAAAGTTGCTTTAACCAATATCCCCGACGCCATTCAAGATAAGCTCTTAATGGGCATGTCAGCGAAGGTAGCTTTAAACGATGAAATGCCCGCGGGAATTTGGATTGCAAAACAGGCAGTTCATTTTGATAATGATATTCCCTACGTTCATAAACTAAACAAGCAAGAAACCATAAAGCAAAAAGTTGAGCTAGGTGAAAATACCGAAAATGAAGTACGCGTATTAAGTGGGTTAGACGAAGGTGATAGGATAGCCCTACATGCTTAAACTGGAGGGGATCACAAAGCGATACCCTAACGCAGTGAATGCGCTTTACAGTCAATTGGAACTATCGTTAAACGCTCATCAATCGATGGCAATGATGGGACCTTCTGGCTCAGGAAAAACAACCCTACTTTATATTCTAGGCTTGCTTGATCAACCTTGTTCTGGGCGTTATTGGTTTGAAGGCGTGGATATTTTACAACTCAATCATGCTGACAAAGCCGCTTTTCGAAACCGAACACTAGGTTTTGTATTCCAGTCGCATTTATTGATCCCTCACTTACGTGTCATTGATAACTTAATGTTACCGCTAATATATCGAGGTGAAACGCCTCAATATGCAGAATTATGCGCAAATCGGCAATTAGAAAGGCTTGAATTGCAACATTTAGCAAACCGCTTACCCTGTCAGCTATCCGGCGGTCAGCAACAAAGAATCGCCGTCTTACGCGCTTTAATTGGAGAACCCAAATTATTGCTGGCAGATGAGCCAACGTCGGCGTTAGATGAATCGACTAAACAAGATATTTTGTCACTGCTTTTTTCATTGCAAAAATCACAAGGCTTTTCCATGATCATTGCAACGCATGATCATGCAATTGCTAAACTGTGTGATCACGTTGTTGAGGTCGATAAAATTCATCATGCAGGTTAGCTATTGGCTTAAAGAGGGATTATCTTTATTTCGATTTTATCGCTTGCGTTTTATTTTGAGTATCGTCAGCATCATTGTGGGTATTGGCGCTGTTTGCGCGTTAAGTTCGATTAATCATATTGTGGCTTTAAATAGTGAAAAAATGTTAGCTCAGTTTGGCCAGGTTCCTTTTATTGCAACCGTGGTGCCCAGAACAGCAGCCGATAAAAAGAAAGCCGAGCAAGCGTTAAATGCCGCACAGATGTTTTCTCTTTGCCAAAAGCACGATAATAAGATCAATATTATTCCCTATCAAGTGGTCCATCATGACAAGAGAAATATGGTTGTGGGCACACTCAATGGTTTTGATGAATCTTTGAACTGGCCATTGGCTTCTGGTAGACGATTACATCGTTTAGATCTGCAATCAAAAGTAGCGGTTGTTGGTCAAAGAGTGCAAGCGAAGTTGAAGTCGCTGATTAATATTTCTGGGAGCTACGTTGAAGTGGTTGGCATTCTTGGCAATATAGAGCCTAGCCCTTTATTAGACTTTGATCCTAATGATGCCATCTTTATTGGCATTGAAATGTTAGCGCGATTAAAGCCGTTTCCTTGGGTGGATTCATTTATCGTACAGAGTCTATCCATGCCACTGCTGTCTGCAGAACAGCATTTTACAAAATTGCTTAAGGCGCATTTAGGCAATATCGAGATCTTTATTCGTGACGCCAAGGTGTTTCAACTGGCCTTACTGAAACAGGTCAATATGACAATTCAAATGCTGAAAATGATCGCTTTAACGACGTTACTGCTGGGGTTTTTATCGATCGTCAATCTATTGGTCATTCTTATCGATGAACGTAAAAAGGAAATCGGATTGCGTCTGGTGATGGGGGCTACGGCGCTTGATATTGGCTGGTTGTTTTTGCGTGAAATTATGCTGTTATGCTGCCTGGGCGCAGTGTTAGGGATTGTTTTTGGCCATTTGGCCGCCTATATTATAGTAATGAAGCTGGGATTAACGTATTATTTTGGTTGGCTTTCGTGGTCGATTGGTTTGCCGGTATCTGCTGCTATGGGCTTCATCAGTGGTATTTTGCCCATCTACTTTGCAGCGAATTGTCACCCCGTCAAGTTGTTAAACGCATAGTGCCAAACTGGACAAAGTATGTGTGAAATGTTAGGAATGAGTTCAAATACACCTGCAGATATCTGCTTTAGCTTTTCAGGCTTAATGCAACGCGGTGGTAAAACGGGGCCTCATAAAGACGGTTGGGGCATTGCCTTTTATGAAGGGCGAGGCTGCCGTACTTTTCACGACCCTTTTCCGAGTGCCGATTCCGAAATCGCCAAATTGGTTAAACGTTACCCGATTAAAAGCCGCAATGTTATTTGCCACATTCGAAAAGCCAATAGTGGCAAAGTCTGTTTAGAAAACACCCATCCTTTTGTCAGAGAACTTTGGGGCCGTAATTGGTGTTTTGCCCATAATGGACAACTCAGAGGGATCAAAAAGAAATTAAAACTGGCACATTTTTTCCCTGTCGGCACCACCGATAGTGAACATGCGTTTTGTTGGCTCCTTGATCAAATCTATATTGCTTTTCCTAAGCCACCAAAAAGCGACGAGAAAATTGCCGTCTTAATTAAGAAATTGTGTGACACACTTTCTCAATATGGTGTATTCAACATTCTGATGTGTGATTCGAAGTATCTTTATGCCCATTGCTCAACTAAATTGGTCTGGATCACGCGCAAAGCACCATTTGGCAAAGCAAAGCTATTAGATGAAGATTTAACCATTGATTTTTGTAGCCAAAACTCGCCTACGGACATTATTACGGTTTTAGCAACGGCTCCCTTAACCGATAACGAAACTTGGCAGCGTGCCCACAAAGGCGATTTTTTAATTTTTAAAGAGGGGTTGCAAGTGGCTATGGCTAAATAGCTGCTTTGTAATGCGAATTAAGATAGACGTTTAACCATTTTTCTAAAGCGGCTTCCTCTGGTGGTTGTAAGAATAACCCTAATTTGGTTCTACGCCATAAAATGTCTTCCATTTTACGTGCCCATTCTTTTTCAACCAAATACACCACTTCTTTTTCATATAAACCGTGCCCAAAGTGGTATCCAAGATCATCAAGCTGCTTACAATCTTTTAAAATATGATGAATGAGTGTGCCATAGGTTTGCGCATATCTTAATGCCAATTGAGCGGGTAGCCAGGCATACTGCTGGGCAATGGTTTCGAAAAATTCTGTATACTCTGCTTCGACAATATCGCCACCGGGAAGTGGATATTGATCTGTCCAGTTGCACCCCATTTCTTTGAAATAAGGTGATAACAAATTCACTGCTTTTTCAGATAATGCGCGATAAGTGGTTAATTTACCACCCAGCACATTCAATAAAGGGAGGTTACCATGTTCGTCAACATTGATTTCCAGCTTGTATTCCCTTGAGTTACTTGAGACATTCGTTGATTGATCGTCAACCAGTGCACGAACGCCAGACCAAGAATGAATGATTTGCTCCGGTTTTACAGGATGATGAAAATATTCACTGACAATTTCACAAAGATATTCCATTTCCGCCAAACTAATTTTCGCTTTCTGTGGTGCTCCCTGGTAGATCACTTCGGTTGTACCAATCAGGGTAAATTGCTTTAAATAGGGGATCACGAAAATGACACGGCCATCTCTATTCTGCAAAACATAAGCTTCTTTGCGATCGTAAAGCTTAGGCACAACAATATGGCTACCTTTAACCAATTTCAATCGGTGTGCACTCGGTATTTTAACGACGCCATTTAAAATCTCATCTACAAAGGGCCCACCCGCATTAACCAGTGCTTTGCATTTAATGGTATAGATTTGTTGAGTGAGTTGATTTTGCAGTTGTAGTTGCCAATGATCGTTCATACGGGTTGCGCTGAGGCAACGCGTATAATTTGCAACAATCCCGCCTGCTCTAGCAAGACGCAATGCTGTGGTGATCACAAGTCTTGCGTCATCAACAGTTGCATCCGAATAGATAAACCCTTTCCGAATAGAGCGCTTTAAAGGGCTTGATGTATCATTGGGATTTAGGAAGATCATTTTTGAGCGTTTGAAGAATCGACCATACCCAAAGAGATCGTAAATAAACAAGCCCAAACGTATCATCCAAAAGGAGCGCCTGAGTTGGTTGTAGGGAACAACAAACCGCATGGGGTGTACCAAATGCGGGGCGGTTTTGAGCAACGTTTCCCTTTCTTTAAGCGATTCGCGTACTAGCGAAAAATTATAATCTTCCAGATAACGCAACCCACCATGGATCAGTTTACTGCTGGCGCTTGAGGTTGCACTTGCTAAATCATTCTGCTCACACAAAAGTACAGAAAGGCCTCTGCCTGCAGCATCGGCAGCAATCCCAGTGCCATTGATGCCACCACCAATGACAGCCACATCAACAAAGCTTTCGGTGTACAATGAATGGCCTCATGATAAAAAGAGAATCTAGTCTATTAAGAATAGATGGTAATTGGGTAAGTGGGAATTTATTGTTTGGTAACTAAGATAGTTAAATGGGAAGAGTATCATGATTGAGTACGATGTATTGGGCAGCCATCCACTAAGCCACCAATTTACGGTTCGCTTGACTATCCCTTCCCCAGATCCACAGGGCCAAAAGGTCTCAATGCCAACTTGGATCCCAGGTAGTTACTTGATCCGTGATTTCGCCCGGCACATTACCGCCATCAAAGCGTTAAGCGGTGATAACTTCACAAATTCCATCTCGATTGTGAAACAGAACAGCCATGTATGGCAGGTTGAGAAAGTAACAGGCCCTTTGCTGCTGGAGTACACCGTTTACGCTTATGATACTTCCGTCAGAGGTGCTTACTTGGATGATGAACAAGCCTTCATCAATCCCTGCAGTCTGTTATTGATGGTACATGGGCAAGAAGAACAGCCCTGTAAAGTTAAATTATCGCCTCCTGCGGTGGAAGATGCTGCGAGCTGGCGAGTTGCGACGACACTAACGCCCTTAGATGCCAAACCGTTAGGCTTTGGTTGGTATCAAGCGGCTTCTTATGATGAATTGATTGATAAGCCCGTGCAAATGGGACACTTCGATTTAATTGAATTTTCTGCGAAAGGGATCCCGCATGCCGTTGCAATCACAGGTTATCATACCGCTGATTTAAAACGTCTTACCATTGATTTACAAAAAATTTGTGAAGAACACTTACAATTGTTTGGTGCGCCCTATCCCTTTACACGATACTTGTTTTTACTCAATTTACGCAAAGACAGTTATGGTGGTCTAGAACATCGTGATTCAACCGCATTACAAATCCAAAGAGACTATTTGCCCGAAGAAGGGGAAGTCACTGCGACGCCCTCTTATATCACGTTATTAGGGCTATTTAGTCATGAGTATTTTCATGCTTGGAATATTAAACGTATCAAGCCTGAAAGTTTTATGCCGTATGTATTAAGCGATAAATCATTTACGAGGCAATTATGGGCTTTCGAAGGGATCACCTCTTATTTTGATGAGCTTGCGTTAGTGCGATCAAAAGTGATTACATTCGATCAATATCTTGATTTGCTTGCTCACACGCTTACTCGACTCATTAGAAATCCTGGTCGTTTACAGCAAACTGTGTTGGATTCAAGCTTCGATGCGTGGATTAAATTTTATCAACCGAATGAGAATTCAATTAATTCACAAGTCAGCTATTATCTTAAAGGTTCGATTATTGCATTAGCGATTGATCTCAGTCTGCGCGTACATAGCCAATCTTCGTTAGATACTATCATGCAAAACTTATGGCGTGACTTTGGACTAACAAATATTGGTGTACCAGAAGATAAAATACCTGAGCTGATTGCTAAGGCAGGCGGTGAAAAACTGCAAGCATTGTTGCAGCAAGCGCTTAACACAACAGATGATATTGATTTAAATCCTTTACTTGAGCATTATGGTTTAACGCTTAAATATCGCGAAGCGCAAGGTTCAGATGATCTAGGTGGTAAAAGGGCGCAGCTTAACCCTGTCAAAGGCGCGACCTTGGGAATAACGGTCACTAAGACACAAGGCAAAATGGTCGTGACGCAGGTGTTAGCGGGCAGTAGTGCTGCAAAAGCGGGCATCACAACGCAAGATGAAATCATTGCCATCGATAATATCAAAGTCGATGCAGAGTCTTATGATAAAATAGTGAAAAAAGCGAAACCTGGCCAGCAAGTTAAGATCCATCTTTTCCGTCAAGACAAGTTAAAGACTTTGGAAGCCACTTGGCGTTCGCTGTCCTTAGATACGGTTGAAATAACGGTAAATCCCACATTAACAGATGCACAAAGAGCCATGTTAACCGCATGGTTAAAGATTGATTTAACATAATTAACAACATGATAGAAATAGCACAACGTATTCAACATTGTCTTCGTAAAGATCAATTTCTTTTTAGAAGAAAACTTGCTCACATTCAAAAAATTCAAGATGTAACGCTACGGAATGAAAAGCTGACTCAACTTGAAAAAAAAATCACAGCATCTTGTGAATTGTTTGCTAAACGCCAACAACTTGTGCCCACAATCCACTATCCCGATCTGCCGATTATGGCAAAAAAGCAGGAGATCATTGATGCTTTAAAGTTGCATCAAGTGATTATCGTGGCAGGGGAAACAGGTTCGGGTAAAACGACACAGCTACCCAAGTTTTGCTTAGAGGCCGGGCTGGGTGTGAGCGGCTTCATTGGACACACGCAACCCAGACGTTTAGCTGCAAGGCAAGTCGCAACGCGGATTGCTAACGAGCTACAAAGCGAAGTCGGAAATCTGGTTGGATATCAAGTGCGCTTCTCTGATAAAACTAGCCCAAGCAGTCTCATCAAATTAATGACCGATGGTATTTTGCTCACGCAAACGCAAAATGATAAATGGTTGAATGACTACGATTGCATTATTATTGATGAAGCACATGAGCGCAGCCTCAATATCGATTTCCTGCTGGGCTTCTTAAAGACGTTATTACAAAGACGTCGCGATTTAAAAGTGATTGTGACATCTGCTACCATCGATGTTGAACGCTTTTCAGCCTTTTTTAATGCCCCCTTAATCACTGTAGAGGGCCGCTCTTTCCCTGTTGAAGTAAAATATTTAGCACATAACAAGTTGTCAGAATATGATGATCCGGTACAGTCAGTGGTGGATGCAGTCAAATTGGCCTATCAAGATGGTCCAGGGGACATTCTCATATTTCAAAGCGGCGAAAAAGAGTTCCGCGAGGTGACTGAAGCCCTGAATGCAGAAGATCTTGTTAATACGATTGTATTGCCGTTATTCGCAAGACAAAGTGTCGGCGAGCAACAAAAAATATTTCAATCGATGCATAAGCGTAAAATTATTATTGCTACCAACGTGGCCGAGACCTCAATCACCGTTCCTAATATCCGCTTTGTGATTGATGGTGGTTTGCATCGGATCAGTCGCTATAATTATCGTAATAAATTGCAACGACTACCCATCGAGCCGATTTCGCAAGCAAGTGCAGAGCAGCGCAAGGGTCGTTGTGGTCGTGTTGGGCCGGGAATTTGTTATCGCTTGTATTCAGAAGAAGACTTTCTCACAAGAGATCGCTATACCGAACCCGAGATATTACGGACCAATTTAGCCGGTGTAATTCTAAAAATGCTTTCCCTTGGTTGGAAGGCTATCGATGAGTTTCCCTTTTTAGACGCTCCTGACAGCCGATATATTAAAGATGGCTATGCGTTACTTGAGCGACTGGGCGCAGTGTTTGATGGCAACATTACGCCGATTGGCCGTCAACTTGCATTGATACCCATTGAACCGAAATTAGGTCGCATTATTATAGGTGCGAATCAGTATGGTGCGTTAAGCGAAATTCTGATAATTGTAAGCGCATTAAGTATCATCGATCCCAGAGAATATCCTGCGGATTTCAAAGAGAAAGCCAATCAGAGTCATGCCCAATTCGCTCACCTGAGTTCTGACTTTTTGACTTATTTAAATCTGTGGAACTTTATTAACGAGCAAAAGCAGAAATTATCGAATCAAAAATTTAGAAAACTTTGCCGTGAAAATTTTCTATCTTATTTGAGAATTTGCGAATGGCAAGATGTGCATGCACAATTGCTGGATATTGTTAAAGAATTGCAATTCAAACCCAATCAAGTTGCTGCTGAAAATAGCCTTATTCATAAGGCGCTGCTGACAGGCTTGCTAGACACGATTGGGCAGAAAGAGCAAAAGACTGAATATCAAGGCGCAAGAGGTGTAAAATTCTTTTTGCATCCTGGCTCTTCATTATTTAAAAAAGCACCATCGTGGATAGTTGCTTGTGAAATTGTGCATACCAGTAAAACCTATGCAAGAGGGAACGCTGAAGTTGAACTCAAATGGATTGAAGAAGTGGGCAAGTCTTTGCTTAAAAGGCAATATGTTGAGCCACATTTTGATCTGAAAGAGCAACGGATTGTTGCATTTGAAAGAGCAACATTATTTGGATTGGAAATTATCAGCCGACGTAAAGTCAGTTACGAAAAAATTTCACCGATTGAGGCAAGAAAATTATTTATTTTGCAAGGGTTCGTTGAGCAGCAATTAAATACGCGTTGCCACTTTTATGCGAAGAACTGCCAAACCATTGCTAATCTAAAAGCATTAGAAGACAGAACGCGTCGGCAGGTGATATTAGTTGATGAAAATGTAGTCTATGAATTTTATGAAAAGAATTTGCCGCCAAATATTATGTCGGTCAATGCTTTAGAGCAGTGGGCTAAACATCATGATGATAGCATTCTGTTCATTCAAGAAGCTGATTTTGGATTTACTAAAGAGAGTGCAACGTGGGAGCAGCTGTTTCCATCTGAATTAGTCGTTGATGAAAAACCTTATCCGTTGCAATATAAATTTGATCTGGCAGCCGAAGACGATGGTGTGACACTCCAAGTGCCGATCGAATCACTTGCGAAGTTGCAAGCGCATAATTTTTCCTGGTTAATTGAAGGTTTAATTGCAGAGAAAATAGCCTTTTATTTGAAGGCATTGCCAAAGCGCCTAAGGGTTATGTTAGCGCCACTTCCTGAAACGATTGCAAAAGCTGCAAATGAGCTGGATAGAAACCAACCCTTGGAATTGGCATTACGTCATTTTGTTGCAGATAAATTGGGCATGAAACTAGACATCGCTATTTGGGAACATGTGTTTCTACCTGCGCATTTGAGTATGCACTTTGTTATTTTAGGTTCTCAAAAAGAAATACTCGCATCGGGCGATGATTTGTCATCACTATATGAAAAGTTACATGAAAAATTCAGTAGCAAGATGACAGAACAGAATCCATTAGAGAAAACCAATATTATTCAGTGGGATTTTGGAAACCTACCAGAGCGTCATGTTCAGCAAAAAAACAGTTTGCAGTTGATTTATTATCCGGCCTTGCTAGATGCGCAAACCAGTGTTTCTATTAAGCTTTATGACAATCCTGATGTGGCACGCTTTTGTCATAGTATCGGTTTAGCACGGCTTTATTTATTAACCTGCAAAGATGCTGCCACCTTTATTAAAAAACAGATTCAATCCCAAAAGAAAAGTTTTGCGATAACGAATAGTCCATTGGGCGAATATGCTGTATTCATTGATGAGCTGCTATTAGGTGCGAGCTTGCACACATTTTCGGACAACACGATCCGCACGCTAGAAGGTTTTAGCAAACAATTAAATGCCAATCGTAACGATCTGGTTACCAAAGCGAATACGTTAATCAATGCAGCGAAAGAGTGGATCATCTTACATCAGCAAATTGAAAGTGTGATGTATCGTTTGGCAGACAAACCGTCTAAAGAGATGAGTGTGGTGATTAACGATGTTAACGATCAGTTAAAAGACTTGTTCATGCAGCATTTTATGCAGCGGGTACCTTGGGTAACCTTGTTGCGTTACACCATTTATTTAAAAGGCATTTTGATCCGTCTAGAAAAGTTGCCACGACTATTGCCACGCGATAAAGAAGCGATGGCAATATTAAACAAGATCCAAAAGGCATATGAAAGCAAACTTGCTTCAAAAAAGCAGACCTTTTTGCATTGGGATGATCCCTTACTATTGTTCCGTTTTAAATTAGAAGAGTTCCGTATTTCCTTGTTTGCCGAGAAATTAGGAACCCAGGAAGTGGTCTCAGAGGTAAGATTACTTAAACTTTTAGAAAAACTAGGGTAGATTGTACCAAGGACATCTAAAGGAATAGATACCATGAGAACTGCCCTTCACTGCTGGTTGGTCTTTTTTTGTTTGTTATTCACTGCCGTCGGTGCAGCGCAAACCGCAAATGATAAGCCCTCATCCATTCCAGACGTACTCAACCCATGGAAAGGCTGGGTCCTCAAAGGCTACGAAGAGCAACTCTGCCCCATTCCTTATAATAATCAAGAAGAACACATCTGTGTTTGGCCTAGCGACTTAAAACTTAATGTCGGGCGCGAAAAAGCCTCCTTCACGTTAAAAGTGGTTAATTATATGGAAGGCTGGGTCGTGTTACCGGGTGATAATGATAATTGGCCTCAAGATATCAAAGTGAATGCTAAATCGTTCCCCCAGAGCACTCATCAAGGGATGCCAGCGGTTTTATTGCCTGCTGGAGAATATACCATTGAGGGCAGTCTCAATTGGGACCGCATGCCAGACTTTATTCAAATCCCTACCAATGTGGGTACAGTGAATGTGGTACTGAATGATAAACCGATAGATCAACCTGACCGTGATAGAACGGGTAAAATTTGGCTAAGCCGCCAGATGATGCAACCTGTTGAACATAAAGAACAAGATTCAATTAGTGTTAAAGTCTATCGGCTGATCCATGATGATGTTCCTTTACAACAAACCACCCTATTAAGATTGCGTGTTTCAGGGCAAGCACGTGAAATTAATTTAGGTCCGGTGTTATTGCCAAATTCCCTTCCTTTGCGTATCGACAGCCCGCTGCCCACTCGCTTAGAAGATAATGGTTTGCTACGTGTGCAAGTCAAACCGGGTATTTATGAAATAAATATCGAGAGTCGCTTTTTGGGCCAGCAAGATAAGCTCGATTTCCAATCTGCTGCCCTGCCAATGCCAGCAAATGAAATATGGTCATTCCAGCAGCAAAATGAATTACGACTGGTTGATATTCAAGGTGCACAAAGTATTGATCCACAACAAACGGATATGCCGGTTGCTTGGCGAGAGTTTCCTGCCTTTTTATTAGAAAAAGGCAAGTCGTTGAAATTGACCGAATTGCGCCGTGGGCAAGAAGCACGCAGAGCTGAACAACTTAATCTACAGCGCAAAATGTGGTTAGATTTTTCTGGCAAAGGCTATACCTTGCAAGACATGATGACCGGAACGATCGAGCAACATTGGCGATTGCGGCAGTTAGCGCCCTATGAATTAGGCAGGGTCAGTATTGATGGCCAAGATAAATTAATTACCACCGTTAATAATGAAGGTCCTGGTGTTGAAATTCGTCAGGGTATCTTAAATATGACGGCGGTGAGTCGCATTAATAGTGCCGTCTTAAAAATGCCTGCAGTCGGTTGGGATGTGGATGTTCAATCGCTGATGACACAATTACATTTACCACCGGGGTGGATGTTATTAGGTGCCTGGGGTGTGGATACGGCTAACGAAGCGTGGATACAACAATGGACATTGCTTGATTTGTTTATTGTGTTAGTGATTGCTGCTGCCACCTTGAAATTGATTGGTTGGCGTTGGGGATTAGTCGCGTTATTCATGATCACATTCACCTATCAAGAGCGTGGTGCACCAACTTATAGCTGGTTAAATCTCATCGCAAGTTTGGCATTGATCATGGTATTGCCACAAACCAGCACGGCAAGACGTTGGGTTATTTATTACTTCAGAATCAGCTTTGTGTATTTACTGTTAATCGCGTTGCCATTCATGGTCATGCAAGTGCGTAACGCCATTTACCCACAACTGACTTTGCCGAATGGTGTTGCCGTCATGATGCAACACGAAGGGGCATTGATGGGTAGAGCAGAAAGAGCACCGCAAGTTGCGATGGAAGCACTTAATGCGCCATTAGGAAAGCAAAAAGCGTTTGCTGACAGCGGCATGGCAGCAGGTTCGGTTGGCAGTATGCCAGAACCTAAGCCAGAACGAAATTTAGAAGATTACGACCCCAATGCAAAATTACAAACCGGTCCTGGCGTGCCCATTTGGTATTGGAATCAATATACCTTGAATTGGAATGGTCCTGTGACGATGGATCAAACGCTGACATTGTGGCTGTTAAGTGCGAAGGTGACTTCCGTGTTAAAAGTGTTACAAGTGCTATTGATGCTCGCGCTAATTTTCGCTTTATTCAGAGCACAGAAGCCTATTAAAAATGACGACTTGCCAGCTAAGAGTGCCCCAGGTGGTGCCATGCTGGGAATGTTCATTCTCGCCAGTCTTTGCATGAGCATGATGCCAAAATCAGCGAAAGCGGATATTCCTGATCAAGTGTTATTAACACAATTACGTGAACGGCTATTAGAGCCGCCAACGTGTTTGCCCGAGTGTGCCGATATCAGCCGAATGCAAGTTGAAGCAGATGGTAATAAATTAGTTTTGCGCATGAAAGCCAACATCACCTCGCAAGTGGCGATTCCTATTCCCAGCACATTAGATAAATGGGTGCCGCGTACGGTGCTTGTAAACAATGTGGCTGCAAAAAATTTGCAGTACGATGCTAACCAACAATTATGGTTACATTTACCTCAGGGCGTGCATGATATTGTCATGGAAGGTTTAATTGGGGAACAAGACAAATTTGAAGTCGGTGTTCCGTTAAAACCAAAAGAAATTACACAAATGGTAAGTGGGTGGACCATTGAAGGCATTAATCACCAAAAGCTTCAAGGGAATCATCTGTATTTTAACCGCGTGAAAGAAGCCAAAGAAGAAACTAAAGCCACGCAAAATAATCTACAAGCGGCCAGAATTCCACCCTTTGTGTTACTGAGAAAAACGCTCAATTTAGGTTTAGAGTGGGAAATTACCAATGAGGTTAAAAGACTGGCTCCGATGCAAGGAGCCATCGAGATAAATGTACCTTTATTGGCAGGTGAATCCGTACTTTCTGATAAGGTTCAAGTCAAAGACGGAAAAGCTTGGGTAACATTAGGTGCGAACGAGAATCAAATCGTTTGGCGATCTAAAATTCCTCACAGTAAATCCATCACGTTAACTGCAGCTAAGGATCCCAGTCTAAAACAAATTTGGCTAATCGATGCTATTTCACAATGGCATTGTACTTTCACCGGGATCCCGATGATCCATCAAAACAATATATTAAATCGCTACATGCCAACTTTTGAACCTTGGAATGGTGAAAGTGTCACTATCGAGATCACAAGGCCTGCGCCGGTTCCAGGTAGCACGATTACGATTGATGATACGCGCTTAAGTTTGAAATTGGGTAAAAGATTAACTGAGGGCAATTTAGGTTTTACGGCGCGTGCGAGTGAAGGTGGGGCACATGCTTTTAACATTCCTCCTTCAGCAGTCTTATTAGATGTCTTGATTAATGGTTTGAGCCAACCAATTAATGCCAAACAAGGTGAGATCACTATTCCTTTGAATCCTGGTACGCAAAGAGTTGAAGTCAGTTGGCAGGAGCCTCATCCCATTTCGCATTTTTATCGATCGCCGGTTGTGGATTTACATATGCCAAGTAGTAATGGCGTGATTGATCTCAATATCAGCAAAAATCGTTGGATATTAATGCTCGGCGGGCCTGTTGTTGGGCCTGCAGTCTTATTCTGGGGATTATTATTCGTATTGCTCATTGCTTCGGTTGCGCTTGGTCGTTCACAGTTAACGCCCTTACGTAGTTGGGAATGGTTTTTATTGGTTCTTGGTTTAACGTTAGCAACACCGATGGCATTGATAATTTTGGTTGCTTGGTTTGTTGCAATGAACAAAAGAAAAAATATTTCAGCAACCATGAAGACGAGTGCATTCCAATGGATGCAAGTTGGATTAGTATTGTTAACACTTGCATTCGTAGTTAGTTTGTTTACAAGTATATCGCAAGGCTTATTAGATACACCGAAAATGCAGCTTAGCGGACCGATGATTAATATAGTGCAATCACAATTTATGTATGGTGATAGTTACCAATTACAATGGTATCAAGATATTTCTCGGGAAAAACTCGCACAAGCTTGGGTGATTTCATTGCCGATGTATGTGTACAGAATCTTAATGCTGCTATGGGCATTATGGCTTGCCTTCTCATTAGTGAAATGGTTACGTTGGGGGTGGGATTGTTTTGCAACACAAGGGTATTGGAAAGAGCGTTAAGTTTTTTGTAGCGGCGGTAATTTTTTGATACGATGTTGCGATCGTCATCTTTGACTCAGAGCTTTTTTTTGCAGAGTAAGGCAATACGGTGCTGAGCATATTGAAGAGTAGTGGCTAACAGCGTTATATTATGCCTCGTTAAGAATTATTAACGCGGATTCAGGTTTTATGCACTTTCATGCTCAGTCACTATTTAGTAGCAAGTGCCTTTAACCGTTATGCATTCCAATGGGAGAGTTTGTAAATGAGCAAAATGACAAATAGTAGGCTAGCCTTATTGGCTTTAGCGGGCTTAGGCGCCGTTGCATCAGCACCTGCATTCGCTGATAACATGACGGTTGACTCAAGAGGCGGCTTGGAAGTGTTCCAAAGCAGTTCCAAAGACTATTGGTTCCGCTTCGGTGGTCGATTAATGTTCGATCAAGCTTGGTTTGACGTTGGTGATAACCAACCCGGCTTCCCAAGTGGCGCACAAATCCGTAACGCACGTGTCAGCCTCAAAGGCGGCGTGGGTTCACACTGGGTTTATAAATTAGACGTCGATTTCGTTGACTCAGCAGGTAATAACGGCCGTTCACGTTTTGGTGAAGCATGGTTAGGTTATGATGCTTGCGACGCATTCTTCTTCGCATTAGGTCAAGTGAGTGTTCCGTTCGGTCTTGAAAACTGGGGTAGCTCCAGCGATACGCCGTTCATGGAATTATCCATGCCTACCAACGCTTTTGCTCCTGATTACGGTTTAGGTTTATATGCTGAATGGCATGGCCAAATCATTACTTTAGCGGGCGCAATCTACCATCCAGGTGGCGCAGGTCAAAGACAAACAGGCGATGTGATTTCTTCACCTGCTCGTGACGCTGCTTTAGTTAACGCGAACAACCCATTAGGTCTTGTACCTGGTAGTGGTCCTTTCGGTAGCGCTCCTGGTAGCGACACCCTTGGTGCTGCAGCGCGTTTCACTTTCTCACCTGTACATGATAACTACACTGTTTACCACGCGGGTATTTCAGGTCGTTATGAAGACAGACATAACGAAGCAAATGGCTTCGATTACTTCACCGGTATGGAAGTTCGTGCTCGTCAAACGCCAGTATTGTTTACCAACATCCCACCTAACTCAGTTAAAGACGCACAAGTCTATGGCTTTGAATTAGCTGGCCGTTGGGGACCAATGATTCTGCAAGGCGAATACATGTGGGCTCGTGCTAACCGTGATGATATTTATCCAGTTAACGATTTACGTAATCCTGCTGGCGACCAAAAATATCATGGTTACTATGTTGAAGCTTCATACGTGTTAACCGGCGAAACCAAAGAATACGATTTCAACAGCGGAACATTTGGTGCTGTACATCCTAAGTGCCGTGGTGGTGCGTGGGAAATCTTGGCGCGTCATAGCTATGTAAACTTGTTGGATAACCAACAACTAGCTAGCAACCCATATTTCTTCTTTATCGACTTCCCAGTTGATAACTTCACCAACTTTGTTGATCAAACCGATATCGTTGGTTCGTCACATGCAACAACCGTTGGTTTAACCTGGTGGGTTAACGATAACGTTAGATTCTTGGCTAACTACAATCGTACATCCTTACCTGCTGACTCTAGCATAAGCATCTTAGGCTTACGCGGTCAGGTTATCTGGTAGTCAAACTAATAAAAAAGCCCTGTTTTACAGGGCTTTTTTTTTTGCAAAAAATAAAATCACGGTTGTACTTATTCACCCAACAGCTAAACTAATAACAGAAATATTTTAATTTATTGGGTGAGAGATATGCGCCGCTTATTGTCTTGTGCACTACTTAGCGCCCTGTTATGGGGTTGTCAGAAGACGAATCCTCATCCACTTGATCCTTTCGAAGGCATCAATCGAGAAATCTATGGCTTGAATAAAACGCTGGATAAAGCGTTATTCAAACCCGTTGCTTATATCTATTGGCAATACTTACCAACGCCATTTCAAATGGGGATTGGTAACTTTTACGATAACTTAAGAGAAATACCTAACGTCGCGAACGATATCTTGCAAGGAAAGTTTGCTTACGCAGCGCACGATGCGAGCCGCTTCTTGATTAACTCAACGCTCGGTATTGGTGGATTTTTTAATCCCGCAGGAAGCTTAGGGTTACAACATCGTAGAGAAGATTTTGGTCAAACCCTTTATGTTTGGGGCTATGAAGAATCTGCTTATATCGTTTTACCATTATTAGGACCCAGCACTATCCGTGATACGGTGGGCTTGGCGGTTGATTATTATGCCTTTAGTGTTTGGCCTTGGATCCATGATGATGAATGGCGTTATGGCTTATTAGCAGTCGATTTAATCGACTTGCGTGCACGGTTATTGCGTCATGAGGCGGTCATTAGCACGGTTGCGGTAGATGAATATGCCTTTATTCGTGATGCCTATTTCCAACGTCGTCAGTATCTCGTTAATAACGAATTTGTTAACGATGCTAACGGCGATGGGTTGAATGATATTGAAGACCCTTACACTGGACCCACCAGTAGCAGCGATGCGAAGTTAGAAGCGCAGACACAATCCACAAGTAAAACGAATGCTGACAGCGATTTACCAAAAGTAAAAGACGATACACTACCCAAGGTGAAAGATGATGCCTTGCCTAAGGTAAAAGACGAAGACTTACCGAAAGTAACAGATAATAAAGCGACTGATAAACCACTAAGCAAATTGGCGGACAAGGCTGATAAAACAGATAAAGCAAAAACGCCAGCAACAAAAGAACAAACCAAAGTCGAGGTTACGCAGTCGGATGCTAAAACATCTAAAACGAGTTCTAGCACCCAAACTGTGACACCTAAAAAAGCGGATTAGCAGAATTTGGCAGCTGCCGTTAACCAATACTTACGAGTATCGGCATAACCATATTCTTTTCGTCCGCTAAAATCTGCGTATTCAATTCCTAGGAAATAGTTCTTAAACAGTGGGCGTTTAATCCCAAAATCCCACTCATGTCCGAAAGTATCACCACCGGTTTGTGCTTTGAAATGATGGTAGGTTGCTTCAACAACTACTTCCCACGCAGTCACTTGTAAAGTTGCATACAAATCTTTTAAACCATCATCCGGTGTACGTGTAAATTTGCCAGCATAACCGTTGAATTCGTGCAGACTTGCAAAGGGTGTTTTAAACGCCTTGCCGACAGCTCTATCATCACCACCTAATACTTCCAGTCCACCACTTAAATCCAAGAACAGCCAAGTGAACCCACCATTAAGGTGATAGTAATTAGCATTGTAATCAACCGGATTAGGGTTCTTAGAATTTTGTCTTGCATATTCCATAACGCTGTAGAGCGTGAAATCGGCAAAAGGATAATCACCCTCATAGCGTAAGCCATAAGTGTTAGCGGAGAAATTAGGGAAATCAAAGTCGTGAATTAAATAACCGTAAGCAATAAATTCACCAAAAGGGAACACGGTTGCTGAGATGTTGATCAAATGAGAGGTATTGGCTCGTTGTGGAAAATAAGCACTTTGATTACCTTGATAGATGGTATTCACTTGATCGATGTAAGCATAAAATAATTCAACATTCGTTAATGAGCGGTTGACAAGGCTTACTGCATCATAGGTTTTAGGCATTTGTCGGAAATCAGAAGTGCCCACAAAACGCTCGTTATCCAAGTTGATATTTTGACGTCCAAAAAGGATCTGTGTATCTGGGATGCCATCGAATGCAATTAACGCTTGCACCAAGGCTGTGCCTTTAGGGTCTGGGATCATGGCGTAGTGTATTTTAGAAGGGCTCGTGTTGCTGCCGCTATTGTGATGATTATTAAAATAAGAAGTTACATTATTGAAATCAAGCAAGCCATAAACATGATAAAAAGGCGCCGTATTATAGGTTAAACGGGTCGAGAGCGTGCTTGCTCGGCCAGGAAAATCAGGGTCTCTTGCCAATTGTGGCCAGCTTTTGTCGTTAACTTGTTCTTGTCTGAAACGCAATTTCAAGGAAGTATCGCCTTGAAAGAAGATATCTTCCAAGCAATTCGCTTTTCCTTCTGGCGTTTGAATTTCAGTTGTATAAAAACCCATGCTTAATGCAGGATAGGTTAATGCGAGTGCCATTAGGCGAGTTGTCATTTTTTTCATTTTTTCCCCGTAAGAACAACACGGTGTAGGGTTACAGCAGCTGTCAATAATAATGATTGGCTTACCAGATATCCAGTATTTTACACCGTATGCTCTACTGTTTTGCCAAACTATCCGATTAATGGATTGGGACTATTCTATTCAGCTCCGACTACTTATAAACTATTGGACTAACATTAGGCTGTAAATGAAGACAGACATCATGAGTTCATACGGGCGCATACTGAGTGCAGACAGTGAAGCGCTATTTCGCAAACATGTCGTCGACTATTTAGAAGACAGTGGCTTTACCATGTATGAAGCAAAAGATGGTGAAGAAGCGATGACCATATTTCGCGATAAAAAACCTGATCTCGTGCTCAGTAGTTTGGCTATGCCTGGTATGAATGGATTAAAGCTACTTGAATCGATTAAACGAGAGTCGCCCGAAACACCGGTTGTTATCGTTGCTGATTCGCACGATACCGATGATTTAATTGAAGCATTGCGTTTAGGCGCTCAAGATTATGTACTAAAGCCGGTTGTGAATATGACGGTGCTTGAGCATGCGGTATGTCGAGCATTAGAAGGTGGGCGTCTGGTTACGGAAAATAAAAAATACCGTGAAGAGCTCGAAGCGAAAAATATTCAGCTAGCGCAAAGTTTAGAGACACTCAAAGAAGATCAAGAAGCAGGCAAAAGTGTTCAGCAACAACTGCTGCCAAAACAAGAGATGGAATTTCAATCATGTCATTTTACGCATCGAATGGTTCCTTCACTCTATCTCAGCGGTGATTTTATTGATTACTTTGAAATCAATGATGACAAAATTGCTTTTTATATAGCAGATGTTTCAGGGCATGGTGCATCTTCAGCGTTTATTACCGTGTTACTCAAGAGCTTTATTGAGAAAATGGTTTTAAATTATGAAATGGAATATGACGATCATATTTTACATCCCGAGAAAGTTTTAAAATTACTGAGTGATGAAATACTAAAAGTGAAACTCGGAAAATATTTAACAATGGTTTATGGTGTTATTGATACCACACAGAATATGCTCTTTTATAGTATTGGGGGACATTGTCCTAATCCATTATTATGGGATGGCGAACAAAGTTCATTTCTACCTGGCAGAGGTTTTGCAGTAGGCATCTATAAAGGTGCGGAATATGAACAGTATCAGCATCCTTTAAAAGACTCGTTTGGTATCGCGATGTTTTCTGATGGCATTTTTGAAATCATGAAAGGCAAGGACATGGCTGAAAAGGAAGCAGAGTTGCTTTCATTAATGAAAATTCCCGACATCAGCGTTGAGAAGATGTTATCAGCGCTGGGTGTGGGACTTGAGGCGAGCTATCCCGATGATATTTCTTTGTTAATGGTGCGTAAGGGTTAAATATGCAAACTTATCCAATTTTATATCTCAATAAAAAAGATTTTTTTGTATTAAAGCTGATTGGTGAGTTGCGATTTAATATTGCACCAACCTTAGAAAACGTATTGAAGCTATGTAACCCGTATGAAGCGCAAAAGGATATTTTAATCGATATGTCGCAAACCACCATGGTTGATAGCACCGTATTAGGGACGTTGTTGAATTTCTTCTTAGCAGAAGAACATCGTCACCTGTTCACGCAGGAGCCACCCAGCATTGTTTGTAATAACGATGACATAAAACGAATTTTAAGAGATATCGGTTTTACACAGCTATTTAAAGTAAAGGAATACGATGAAAGGTTGGCAGATATCTGGGATGAATATACGATGGTTGAAGAGAGTACTGTTGAGAAAGGCGTGATCGAAGAATGTATTCGTCATTCCCATTTAACGTTAAGCCAACTACATCGTCCTCGGTCAGATATGGACTTAGTGGTAAGAACCCTAAAAGATAAATAGCAATAGCAACTTTGTATGTTGGAGTAATAAGTTATTATGGATCAACCAAGCGATTCATCCAAAAATAAAAAGGATAAAGATAAGGATAAGGCTGAAAAACAGTCAGCAGAAACACCTATTGAAGGTGCTGTTGGCGCAGTTGAAATGGCCGGTAATCTGATCAAAGAGAAGCTAGCGGAAGGCCAGCAGACCGATGATGACGCAGAGCCGCAATGGAAAGTGCCGCCAGCACACCATATTGCGCATGATCCGCTATTGGGTTGCCTCGTGGTACTCACACGTCTGCAACATAATCCCTTTTCACCGGAAACCTTAATTGCAGGTTTGCCATTAGTCGACAATAAATTAACCCCTGAGTTGTTTATTAGAGCTGCTGCTCGTGCAGGGTTGTCGGCACAAATCGTTTCACGAACCTTAGCCGATATTTCGCCATTGGTGTTGCCAGCCGTATTACTACTTAAAAATCGCCAAGCCTGCATTTTGATCGCTAAAGACGATGCAAAAGGCACCGCAACCATTATCCAACCAGAATCTAAACAAGGTGAGCGCGTTGTACCGATTGCCGAGTTGGCGAAGCAATATACCGGCTATTCCATTTTTAGCCGACCAGCTTTTCAATTTGACAAGCGTAGTGACGAAGGCTTCAAAGAAAGACCTAAAAACTGGTTTTGGAGCGTTATTGCAACGACTTGGAAAATCTACTCAGAAGTTTTGGTCGCTTCGTTTTTCATTAACGTATTTGCGATTGCTTCTTCATTATTTGTGATGAACGTATACGATAGGGTCGTACCTAACAATGCGATGGACACCTTGACCGTGTTATCGATTGGTGTATTCATCGTGTTTACCTTCGACTTTATTATGAAAATGTTACGTGGTTACTTTATTGATATTGCCGCAAAGAAGACCGACGTGATTTTATCGTCGAATATTTTTGAACAAATGATGGGTATTCGCATGGAGGCACGCCCAGAGTCAGTAGGTAACTTTGCGAACAATTTACAACAATTTGATTCATTCAGAGACTTCTTTACTTCAACGACGATCAGCACGCTGATCGACTTGCCATTCGTTCTATTCTTTATCGCCATTATTTTTACGTTGGGTGGATATATCGTTATTGTCCCCATCTTGTCAGTGCCGTTGGTTATTTTAGTTGGGTTTATGATCCAAGGGCCATTGAATAAGGCAGTCAAAGAATCTTATCGCTATTCAGGTCAGAAGCATGCGATGTTAATTGAATCGCTCTCAGCCGTTGAGACAATTAAAAGTATTTCCGCTGAAAGCCCTTTACAACGTAAATGGGAACATGCCGTTGGGATGGCTGCAAAAATTGGTACGAAAGTGCGAGGCTGGTCATTAACTGCGGTGAGTTTCTCGGTTTATGTTCAACAAGTTGCAGGCGTGCTGGTGGTGATATTAGGTGTGAACCGGATTGCCGATGGTGATATGACCATGGGGGCGTTGATTGCTTGTACCATTTTAACAGGTCGCGCACTCGCACCGTTGTCACAAATTGCAGGATTAATGACACGCTACCATCAATCGGTTGCAGCGTTGCAGTCACTCGATAATGTGATGAAAATGCCAACAGACAGACTACGAGGTCGCACACCTTTACATCGTCCGCAGTTAACGGGCGATATCGAAATCAGAGATGTGACATTTAAATATCCACGTCAGCAAGTGCCTGCGCTCAGCAATATTACCTTTAGCATTTCACCTGGTGAAAAGGTGGGTATCATTGGTCGAATTGGTTCAGGTAAAACCACGATTGAAAAATTGATATTAGGCTTATATCAAACAACCGAAGGCACCGTGTTGATGGACGGTACCGAAATTAGCCAATTAGATCCGGCTTCAATGCGTCGTAATATTGGCTATGTACCTCAAGATGTCATTTTATTTTATGGCACAGTTAAAGAAAATATCACCTACGGTGCCCCTTTTGCAGACGATGTTTCTGTACTAAGGGCAGCTAAAATTGCCGGCGTCACCGATTTTGTATCAAAGCACCCACAAGGTTTTGATATGCCAGTAGGGGAACGTGGTGAAAAGCTTTCAGGTGGTCAAAGACAAGCCGTGGCAATTGCCCGTGCTTTGATTTTGGATCCACCCATCTTGGTGTTAGATGAACCGACCAACATGATGGACAATCGCACAGAAGAAATTTTCAAAAATCAGCTAATTGAAGCATCTAAAGGAAAAACACTATTGCTGGTCACACATAAAGGCTCATTACTATCACTAGTTGACCGCTTAATTTTGATGGATGGCGGTAAAGTGATAGCAGATGGTCCAAGAGATTTAGTTTTAAAGGCACTAGCCGAGGGGAAGTTGCACTCACATGCGCGATAAATTCTTACAATTACGAGAAGCCGTTAATGAGCTGGCAGTCACCAAAAAGAAGGCTGAGATCCAAGAGGTTGATGTTGAGTTCATGACCGACTCTAGCGCGGCAATGCTGCAAGGCGTTCCTTTCCGCTATCATCTCATTTTAATTGCAGCCGCAGGGTTTTTATTTATTGCCGGTGTTTGGGCAAGTTTTGCAACACTTGATGTGGTTACCGTGGCACAAGGAAAAGTGATCCCTTCACGTAGTATGCAGGTCGTGCAAAACTTGGAAGGGGGTATCGTTAAAGATATCCGCGTTAAAGTGGGTGAGGTCGTTGAACGGGGTCAAGTCGTCATGATTATTGACGATACGCGTTTCGTTTCGTCAATGAAAGAAGGCGAAGTGCAAACAGATGCCTTGCAAGCCAAAATTGAGCGCTTAACTGCTGAAACATCGGGGGCTCCCTTAAAGTTCACCAAAAAGCTAGAAGAAGGTGCACCAGATACCGTTAAGAGCGAGCAAAACTTGTATGAAAATCGTAAAAACGAACTTCAAGTAAAACTGAATATTCTTAAAGATGATGTTGAGCAGAAAAAACAAGAATTATCTGGAGCAATGGGTAAGAAAGATCAGATTGAACGTAGCTTAACCTTGGTTAAAAAAGAATTGTCGTTAACCAAGCCTTTAGTTGCACAAGGTGCGGTATCTGAAGTGGATGTGTTGCGTTTAGAAAGAACCGTGAATGATTTAGCGGGTGAATTAGAACAAACGCAATTGTCGATCCCTAAGTTAGAAGCAAGTTTAACGGGCGCACAACGAAAAATTGATGAGCTGTTATTAGGCTTCAAATCAGATGCATTTAAGGAACTGAATGCCTCTAAAGCAGAATATGCAAGATTATTTGAAAGTAATAAAGCCGCTGCAGACAGAGTTACAAGAACCATGGTGCGATCCCCTGTTAGAGGGACTGTGAACCAGGTCAAAGTGCAAACGATTGGCGGTATCGTTCAGCCTGGTCAAGATTTGATGGATATTGTGCCTTTAGATGAAACCTTACTCATTGAAGCCAATGTTCGACCTTCAGACATCGGCTTTTTACGACCTGGATTATCGGCAACGGTCAAGATATCTGCTTACGACTTTTCAATTTATGGTGGTCTAAAAGCGGTGGTGGAGCACATTAGTGCGGATACGATCACTGATGAAAAAGGGAATGCCTTTTACCAAATCCGCGTACGAACAACAGAAGCAAGTTATCTAGTAGGTAAACATGGCGAACGCCTACAGATTATCCCGGGTATGAGTGCAACGGTTGACATTTTAACCGGCGAAAAGACCGTATTAGAGTATTTACTAAAACCAATTATCAAAGCCAAACGCAATGCGATGAGAGAGCGCTAAGCCCATGATATTGATAGCCTCGTCAGATGTGGAAATGGCCGCGCGTTGGCATGAGCTTCTGGCGAGTACTTATCCGGTATATGACGTTGATGTGCATGAACGAAGAGCGCTAGACCTTTGTTTGAAAAAAGTCACATTCGATGTGTTGGTAGTCGATCTGCAATTATTGGGCGAATCAGGTGTGAATGAGATCGCGAGTTTGCGTGAAATTCAACCTGGCTTGAATATTGTTATCATGGCGCGCGTCCCAGATGAACGTGAAGAGATATCCGCGATCATTTTTGGTGCTAAAGCTTACTGTAGTTTTAATATTGAGTTGACTATCCTGCCAAAAGTAATCAAAACCGTCATGGAAAATGAATTGTGGGTCGATCGTAAGTTTGTTACCCGTTTACTTTCCGAAATCGAAGATATTACACATGCAAAACACCAGGAAGCGCAGCATTTAGATAAAGGCATCTCAACGATGACACCCAGGGAATGCGAAATTGCTGCTTTGGTCGCAACCGGATCGAGTAATAGAAAAATAGCCGATCAACTGAGTATTTCAGAGCGAACAGTCAAAGCACATCTTGGCGTGATTTTTCGTAAAATTGGTATTAGCGATCGACTACAACTGGCCCTATATATGAACCGACATCAGCAACTCTCTACGATTTGGCATGGCAACAAATCTCCCCGCTAAAAAAATTCTTGTGCACATCACCATCATTCGGTAAGTTCTTAGGAGCTTATTATATGAATCGTAATTTTTTTTAGTTAGCAAACAGTGAATACTGTCTAGATAATTAATAATATTTAAATTAATATAGGCTGAATAAATTCCCTTTCATTAGATGGCAGGGTATATTACAAAAGGGTGGACATGGTAGCAAACGTGTTCTGTAGCAAAGTAGCTAACCTGCTGTATAGGTTGGTCAATGTATGCAGAGTAACCAAGCTGGTGTCCGAAAGCGTTTATGGATAGACGGAAGAGCGAACACAGTCATGTCAAAAAACAGATTATTAAAAATACTCTTACCTTCAATCGCGTTAACATTTGCCACACAAGCTGATGCATACACCGTACATGAAGCGGTTGCACATACGCTTGCAACATCTCCTGATTTTTTAATCAGCACGAACGTTCGTGATCAAGTAGATAAACAACTACGCGAAGCTTATGCAGGTTACTTACCATCTGTCGATTTGACAGCAGGATTAGGACAACAATACACAAACAATTCAACTACGCGTGGCGTTGCCGGTTATAATGGTACAACCCCTGTTGCCTTAGTTGCGCCTGTTGCTTCGCGTGGTACAACAACCATGGAACGAACAGAATTTGGCTTAACCGCCACACAAATGTTGTTCGATGGTTTTGCTGTTTATCACGACGTTGAAGGTAACAAGGCTCGTGTACGCGCTGAATCATGGCGTGTTAACGGCAATGCTCAAGATACTGCACTGAAAGTGGTTGAAGCTTTCTTAAACGTATTACAAAACAGAGACTTGGTAGTGAACACAAGAGAAAATCTTGCCACTATCGAACGTATTTATGGCCAAATTCAAAAACGCAGCGAAGGCGGTATCGGTCGTAAAGCAGATTTAGACCAAGCTGAAGCACGTGTTGCATTAGCACGCGTTAATCATTTAGCACAACAAGCTTTGTTAAGAGATGCAGAAACGGCATTCTTACGCCAAGTGGGTATTCCAGTTCCTTCAAACTTAGAATTACCACAAACACCACAAGGCTTCCCAAATTCTGAAAACGCAGCAGTGGATCTCGGCTTAAAATGTCACCCTGTTTTACGTGCATCAGTTGAAGACGTTCAAGTAACACGTGAAGAATACAAAGGCACAAGAGCGCCTTTCGTGCCCAGATTGGATCTCCAATTAGGCCACACACGTAATCATAACGTTGATGGTAACCATGGCGACAGCGATGATAACACCGCAATGTTACGTGCGCGTTGGAACTTGTTCAAAGGTGGTAAAGATTTAGCAACCATCTGTGAAAAAGCCTCCAAAATGCAAGAAGCACAAGAAGTTTCGAATCGTGCACAACGTCAAGTGGTTGAAACTGTTCGTTTAGCTTGGAACTTATACTTAACAGCAGACCAACAATTACCACCTTTGAAAGATCACGTTGATTCTTCTATCAAAACGCGTGACGCTTATCAAAAGCAATTTAATATCGGTCAACGTACTTTGCTTGACTTATTAGATTCTGAAAACGAGTTGTTTGGTGCAAGACAAGATTGGATCCAAGGTCGATACAAACGTATCTTAGGTCAGTATCGGGTTATGAATGCGACCGGTGATCTCACCCGCTCAGTCGGTGTGTCCTTACCACGTCAAGCAGAACCTAGAGCGACTGGCGTAATGGACGGAGCTATGCGTTTCTTTGACAAAACAAGCACCTTGTTTGACTAAAGAATACGACTAGATGAAGTATCATAAAAAGAGGGGCAATGCCCCTCTTTTTGTTTCCAAATAATTCTTGGGACCCTATCTGATACATGCGAAGACGACATTTTTTAGTATTAATCCTTGCCTCTTTTATTTGCCTAGTAAGTGCTTTGGAGTTCAGCCAAAGTTATCTAGATCAAATTGGTAAGCAATATGGTGAGTACGCTAAACGTCGAGTTATCTCTTGGCAAAACATTCTCAAAAACGACAAAAATGAACCTGAACTTAAAAAGTTAGAAGTAGTTAATCAATTTTTTAACCTTTTAGAATATCGCTCTGATATCCATCAATGGGGAAGAGAAGATTACTGGGCAACCCCGTTAGAATTTTTAGTGGCAGGCGGGGGTGATTGTGAAGATTATACCGTGGCTAAGTACTTCACATTGATAGAATTGGGCGTACCAGACGACAAGTTACTCATAACCTATGTTAAACATTTACAGCTGAATGTAGCGCATATGGTTCTTTCGTATTATCCAACACCTGAAAGCACGCCCTTAATTTTGGATAATTACAACAAAGAGATTTTACCTGCAGATAAAAGAATGGATCTGCAGCCCATTTATGGTTTTAACGGTAAAGGGTTATGGGCCGCAAAACAGCGGGGCTTAGGGAACAAACTCGGCAAAGCAAGTGATTTGAAAAGATGGTCTGATCTAGAAGGCCGAATGAAAGATGGCACAATTGGCAAATTTAATCGAATTGAATAATGCGCATTGGCAAAGACTAGGAGAATAAAATGACCTTAACTAAGCAATTATTATTATCAGGGATGATAGTTTTACTCTGCTTATTTGCTGGCATGATTACATATGTCGTCAGAAACACGCAGACTTTTCTCGATCAGCAACTTGCCTCACATGCGCAAGATACCGCAACCGCTTTAGGCATGAGCTTAACGCTGACAATGAAAAATAACGATGTGATCACGGCCAATCGAATTGTTGATGCCGTTTTTGATCGCGGTTATTACCGGACTATCGAAATTTTAAATTCGAATGGTACGCCAATTGTAGAACGCCACCTTGATGTGAAAGTTGCGGATGTTCCCGAATTCTTTATTGATGCTTTACCCATCAACACGCAGAGCAAAGAAGCAGTCATTATGGATGGCTGGAAAAAAGTTGGGAAAGTGATTATTGAAAGTAACCCCGGCTTTGCATATCAACAAATTTGGCTCACCTTTATAGAATCGGTTAAATGGCTTCTGATGACAGGTGTGATTGCCGTGTTACTGGGTGGCGGATTGTTATACATTATTCTGCGTCCATTACGTTCGATTACCAAACAAGCTGCAGCGATTTGTAATCAACAGTTTACCATTCAAGAATCTCTGCCTTGGACGTTAGATTTGCGACAAGTGGTTTTGGCAATGAATCGCATGTCTAGTCGTTTGAAGAGTTTATTTGAAGAACAAGCGCAAGTTTCAGAAAGGCTCCGAGAGCAAGCTTATGTTGATCCTGTGACGCATTTAGGCAATCGTCGCTATTTCGATATGCAATTTGAGCACATCTTAAATGATGAAGAGAAATCTGATACGGGTATTCTTTGCTTGATTGAATTAAAGCAATTCAAAGAGTACAACGATCAGTATGGTTACGAAGCCGGCGATACCTTGTTAAAAAACGTTGCACAAGTTGTTACTGAATCGATTGCACCATATGAGAATACAATCTCTGCAAATAAAGGGGCCAGCTTTTTCATCGTTTTACCAGGTAAATCGAAAGCGGTTGGCGAAGAGGTTGCTAACCTTATCTGTAAGCGGTTCAATGATTTTGAAACCAAAGGAATGAGTAAAACAAAATCGATTGCGAATATTGGCGTCACCGAATTCACTTCCAAATCGAATCAAAAAGAGGTTCTCTCACGTGCCGATATGGCATTGCGTTCTGCGCAAACACAAGGTGCCAACAGTTGGTCAATGGCCGCGAATGATCAGCAAAATGTGCATGGCGCGCTTGAATGGGGTGCTATTTTTGATAAAGCCATCAATGAAAATAGTATTGTGTTGCATTTTCAAGAGGTACAAAACTGGCGTGACCCCAACCAGAAAATTTATGAAACCTTGCTGCGTTTACCTTTAGAGAATAATCAGCTGGTCTCTGCAGGGGTATTTATGCCAATGGCAGAGCGACTTAATCAAATCATGGCTTTAGATAAATTGGTCATAGACAATGTGATTAATAGAATTCAAATGAGTGATGCTAATCATGTTTTTTCAGTGAATCTTTCTGCCAGTGCCTTTGATGATGAGTCTTTTAAAAGATGGTTGTTAGATCGTTTGAAATCGTTAGGTAAAAAATCCAACCGCTTGATCATTGAATTGCCTGAATATGGTGTCATAAACCGAATCGATACGATACGAAGCTTTTTCCTCAAAGTGGCAGAACTAGGCGCTAAGACGGCAATTGATCATTATGGCAAAAACTTTAGCTCATTCTCTTATCTGTATAACTTGAAATGCCATTACCTTAAAATTGATGGTGGCTTTATCAGAGGCATACCGATGAGTGATGAGAATCAATTTTTTGTTAGAAGCCTTATTGATATTGCCCATAGCCTCGATATTCTCGTGATAGCCGAGTCGGTGGAAACTGAGCAGGAATATCGGACTTTACAACAGCTAAAAGTGGATGGTGTGCAGGGTTACTACGTTGGCAAACCAACCTTGATTGATTTTTAGTTCTTGCAAGGTGCACGTGAATGCCTTAGGGTTGTTTCTTAATTGAGAAAAAGAATAAAAGATTAGGTAAATGACTGGCAAAATGTCTCTACCAAACGGCCATCAGAATACGGCTTCATCGTCTTTTTTTAGCGTTAGCGTACTGCCATGGATTATTTGTGGGCTGGCAGCGGCTTTCTATTGCTATGAATATCTACTGCGGATCACGCCGGGACTCATGGTCCCTGAGCTGCAAAGAGCCTTTAGCGTTCATGGACAATATCTCGATGCCACCTTAATAGGGCATCTCAGCGCCTTCTATTATTACTCTTATACCCCTATGCAATTACCCGTCGGCTTATTTATGGATCGCTATGGTCCACGCCGCATTTTAACCTTGGCCGTGATCTGCTGTGCCTTGGGTACCGCTTTCTTTGGCATGACGCAATCTTGGTGGGTTGCCGCATTCGGGCGCTTCTGGATCGGTTTCGGATCGGCTTTCGCTTTTGTTGGTGTAATGAAACTTGCTTCAACCTGGTTGCCTGCTAATCGCTTTGCTTTAGTTTCAGGCCTCGCAACGACATTAGGTATGGTCGGCGCTATGATAGGTGGCGTGCTATTGACCGACCTCATACAAAGCATGGGGTGGCGTGAGACCATTATCTATTCAAGTTATGCTGGCTTTATTTTGGTGCCCGTTATTTGGTTTGTGGTTCGAGATGCACCGGCTCACCAGGTTGCTGAGCTAAAGAGAGCTTCGACTTCTGTCGATTACCGACAGCTTTGGCAAGAAATTAAGGCTTCTTTAAAGAACCCACAAATTTGGATCAATGGCGTTATTGGTGGTCTATTAATGACCCCCACCATGGTATTCCCTGAATTATGGGGAAAGCTTTATTTGCAGACTGTTCATCACTTTGATGCTGGCGAAGCCTCACGCTCAGTGATGATGATATTTTTAGGTTGGGCAGTCGGTGGGCCTTTGGCAGGTTTCTTGTCGGATTTCACTCGACGTAGAAAGATCCCGCTAGTGATTGGGGCTTTATTAACCACGGTATTGTTGTTGACCTTCCTTTATTACCCAGGTCTAACACCTTTCATGGTCAAAGTGCTCATGTTCTTTATTGGTGTTGCATCCAGTGTGGAAGTGATTTGTTTTGCCATAGGGCGTGAAAACTGCCCATCCAGCATCGCAGGAACGGCGGTTGCGGTAACCAATT
>CAZCXZ010000002.1:31877-73936 GCA_964502705.1 Uncultured Candidatus Berkiella sp.
CGTAGCGAAAATTTTGGATATCACCTGGGATGGCGTGCTGATTGATCAGGCGAAAGTTTACTCAGTTGGAAGCTACCAAACGTCAATGATGGTATTACCGATTGCAACGTTATTGGCCCTGTTACTCTGCTTCTTCTTGAAAGAGACTTATTGCCGCCCAGTGGAAACCTTGGACAGCAATCCCAAGTAGGTTAATACTTAAGACAGGCTTGGGAAGCAAGGGCTTGATCACATGGAACGTTCCCTTCAAGGCGTGTTAGTTGCTACAGTACTGTCCAGTTTAATGGGCTGTGTAGCTATTGAACCGAGTCAACGTGCTCAACGCGTGATCCCAGCTTACCCTGAAATGGTTGCTAAATGCTCATTTCTGGGAGGCGTAACTGGCTGTTCTAAAATGCTAGGCTTTCCACCACTAGGAGAGCAATTAGCCCGCTTTCAGGCACTGGATGACGCTGCTAAATTAGGGGCAACGCATATTGTTTGGACAGACATTTACGGTGGCCTATCGCCAACCGCAACAGGTAGAGCTTACTACTGTGATCCAGACAAAGATCTACCCCGTACCTTTCATTACGTCGATCAATACTTGCGTATACACCGCTATCCCTATGATGGTGAAAAAGAAGGTTACTAATTAAGTTAATTAACTTAATTAAATGACATATATTTATTCATTTAACTCATTATTCTGTATCGCAATAATCAACAAATCGTTATAATAGCCTCCTTTATTGGTTGAGCGATTGAATAGCATTTATGTCATCATCCCTTTTTCGCAAAGAAGCACTTGAACACCGCAAAGACAGATTATTTGGCGATGTCATTTTATTGCAGCCATTGTCGATGACAGCTCTTGTTGGCGTTGTGGTTTTTGTTTGTTTAATGATACTTGCTATCCTGTTTTGGGGTAGCTATGCACGTAAAGAAACCGTGCAGGGTTATTTAGTCCCAGATAAGGGGATTGTAAAAACCTACGCGCCTCAAGTTGGCACGATCGCGAAAGTACACGTGCGAGAAGGTGATGAAGTTAAAGAAGGCGATGCACTCATCACGATGATCTCCGAGCGCGGCATGCAAGGTGGTAGTGATATTGACACCTTATTATTAAAAGAACTCTCCGCAACCGAAGCGCACCAATTAGAAAGAATCAAAGCGGAGAAGTCTTTACATACCTCAGAAATTTTCCGTTTAAATACGCAAATCGAAGGTTTACAAAAAGAATTAGGGCAAATTGAGCAAAGCTTACGTGCCCAAGAAGACAGACTGCAAATCATGCAAACGCGTGTTAATGGTGCTAAAAAACTATTAGATAGCAAAAACCTTTCTCAGAACGATTATCAAAAGATCTATGAAGAATCCTTAGTTCAAAAGCAACAATATCAAGAATTGCAAAGAGCCAAAAGCTCAAGACAAAATGCCTTGTCGCAAACGAAATCTGAATTAGAACAATTGCCGATTAAAACGGAATCGCGCGTCAACGAAATCCAGAACGCCATTTCTGAACTCAAGCAACGTCATGCTGAAGTTGCTGGGCGTCGTGCTTTAGAAATTCGCTCACCGGTAAGTGGCACGGTTACCGCACTTCAAGCAAGAGACGGTCAATGGCAAGCAACCAATACACCATTATTAGCGGTTATGCCCAAAGATGCGCAATTACAAGTTGAGCTGTTTGTGCCATCGCGTGCCATCGGTTTCATCGCAAAAGATCAGCGTGTGAAAGTGCGTTTTGCCGCTTTCCCATACCAACGTTTTGGGATCTACGAAGGTAAAATTGCGATTATCTCAAAGCACGTTTTGCTGCCTTCTGAATTACCTACACCGTTAGTTGAGCTTAAAGAGCCCGTTTACCGCCTGACCGTCAATTTAGATCAACAGTATGTGAATGCTTACGGCAAAGCCTTTCCTTTGCAAGCAGGGATGTCCTTAGAAGCGGATATTATTTTAGAAAATCAAACCTTGTTCCAGTGGATATTGGATCCCTTAACTAGCTTGAAAGGAAGGATGTCATGAACAATCCTTTATCGCTCCTAAATTTTTCAGGCAAGCGACGCTTGCCGGTAACCCTGCAAACCGAGATGGCCGAATGTGGTCTGGCGTGTTTAGCCATGGTTGCAAGCTATCACGGTCATGAAATTGACCTCAATACCTTGCGACGGTTATATCCGATTTCCTTACGCGGCACGACGTTACATACGCTAATGCAAACGGCTGACAAAATGGACTTTGCTTGTCGTCCATTGCGTCTAGAATTAGATCAGCTCGATCAATTACGTACCCCTACGATATTACATTGGGATATGAATCACTTTGTGGTCCTTAAAAGTGTTAGTAAAAACCACATCGTCATTCACGACCCTGCCCAGGGAATGCGTAAAATTAATATTAATGAAGTATCCAAGCACTTTACGGGTGTGGCATTAGAATTAATTCCGACACCTAAATTCACACCTAAAAATGAAGTGCGTAAAATCCCGTTTTATACGTTTTGGCAACGAACCGTTGGCCTAAAGCGGGCGATGCTGCAGGTTTTCTTGTTATCAGTCGGCTTACAGTTATTTTCTTTAATAAGCCCTCAGTACATGCAGTTGGTGGTCGACAATGTGTTGCTGAGCCATGACGTACACTTTCTAAAAGTATTAGCCCTGGGTTTCTTGTTGCTCATGGTGATTGAAGTCGGTACCACCTCGCTACGCTCATTATTAGTGATGAGCTTTAGTAGCATGCTAAACATTCAGATGGCCACGAATCTATTCCGCCATTTGATCCGCTTACCGTTACCGTATTTTGAAAAACGCCATATCGGGGATATTGTTTCGCGCTTTGGTTCATTGGGCCAAATCGAAAAATTACTCACAACAGGCATTGTGCAGGCTATCGTCGATGGCATGATGGCAATTGCTACCGCTATCATGCTCTTTATATATGCGCCCTTTTTAGCTTCCGTTGTAATGGTCGCATTGGTTATTTATGCCATGATCCGCTTTGCATGGTATCGCCCGTTAAAAGCCATTACCGAAGAAAGCATTATTACCGGTGCCAAAGAAAATACCAATTTCATGGAAACCATCCGTGCTACACAGAGTATTAAGATTTTCGGTAAAGAAACACAGCGCCAAGTGTTATGGCAAAATCGTTATGCCGATAAGCTGAATACCGCGATACGTTTAGGCAAAATGAAAATCGGCTTTAGCGCAATTAACTCCTTTTTGTTTGGTATTGAAGGGATTGTGGTCGTTTATATTGCTGCCAACCTGGTGCTTGGTGGTCAGCTTACCGTTGGTATGCTATTTGCGTTTATGTCTTATAAATCGCAGTTCACAGGTAAAGCCGTTGCCTTAATTGAAAACATGATCGAGTTGAAAATGCTCGGGCTGCATTTAGAGCGCTTAGGCGATATCGCGTTAGAAGAACAAGAAGTGTTAGATAGTGGTTTATTAGAAGCACCAAAACTAAAAGGTGCGATTCGTTTGGAAAACATCAGCTTCCGCTATAGCGACAACGAACCCAATATTCTTAACAATATTAACTTAACCATTAACGAGGGCGAGTCGGTCGCGATTGTAGGCCCTTCAGGCTGTGGTAAAACCACCTTGATGAAGATCATGATGGGGTTATTTAAGCCATCTGAAGGTTCGGTTTATATTGATGACATGGAACTTGGCAAAATTGGGATCGGCAATTTCCGCGAGCAAGTGGGTGCGGTTATGCAAAATGACCAGCTACTATCTGGCTCAATCAGTGAAAATATTAGCTTCTTTGATCCCCAGATTGACCATGCCCGTGTTGAGCACTGTGCCAAATTAGCGGTTGTGGCACATGATATTGCTGCAATGCCAATGACATATAACACGCTCATCGGTGATATGGGTATGACATTATCTGGTGGCCAAAAGCAGCGCGTGGTGTTGGCAAGAGCGCTTTATAAAGAACCCAAAATCCTTTTCCTAGACGAAGCAACCAGTCATTTAGATGTGGCATTAGAGCAAGCGGTTAACCATGCTGTGAAGCAATTGAATGTGACACGTGTGATCATTGCGCATCGTCCTGAGACCATACGCTCAGCTGACCGTATATTTGTCTTCACGCCACAAGGGTTAATTGAACAACCGAAAGTTGCTATGCCAGATCCGGTTGCTCCAGTAGAGCCAGCTTAAGTAATTTAGTACCGTTTAAGCCGGTTTCCCCGGCTTAAAGTGGTCGATGAGTACTGTAGGATAACTGTGTTGCTTCAGGTAGATTATTCTTAAGATGACATTCTGACAATGCGATGGATAAGTCATAAGCAAAAGTCAAACTTGAAGACGACGTAGGGTTTGTATTGAGTAAATTTTTCAAGGTTGTGAGACTGTGTATTCTCGAGGCATCACACTCCTTTGGATTAATGTTACCTTTGCCCATAATCATCAGGCGTGGATGAATATTTAAAGCATCGGTAAGTGAAGCCATGGTGCTGCCATGAGCAACAATAGTTGCCTCTGGAAATTGCTCGAGCAATCCTTGAAGCAGTATTTTATTCGCAAGCGGATCAGCAGGTTTGCCATAATTGGATTCAACAATGATCACATCGGTTTTATCAGGCAAATCGTAAGAAAATACTTCTCTCGCGTTGGTTTCAAAGCATCGGCCTTTTTCAGGTATTGGCAACAAGGTCAGATTCAGATTGGGCACATGTTTGTTAAAATATGCCGATAAAAAGTTTGCATCACTTGAAGAGTGGACGATTATCAGCATTTTAGACATGGCTTGCTTCCAAAAGCCGGAAATACTAAATCAAATTCCTGACATAAACAAGTGAACCTACTTACTATTCTGGTAAAAGACGTGTTTTAAGCTGTTCTTCAATGACTAACAATTGATCAATCAGGCGTTGGTGCTGGTTTACAGAGGGCACTTGATTGGGGTGAAAGGAAGGCGCTAGATACCGTAAATAGGGCCAACATATACGTCGTATGAGTCCTTTTTTACCCCAAAAAAATTGGTAGGATTTTCGGTAAAAAGACGCTTTTAAATGCAGCTTATCTTTAATAGCCATATGCCAATAAGCACTTGAAAAGCCAATCATTAAAAAACTGGCTGCAAGCAAAAAGCCTGTGGCCCGGATGAAGTAATTGTTACTGACCGATTTTAAGATATCAAAAGCGACTGCTTTGTGTTCCACTTCTTCAATAAAATGCCACTGCCAGAGCAAATAAATGCGTTCATCAATACCGCCTAATAGCTCAGGTTCGCGAATATAAAGCTCACCCGTTACGGCTGTAAAATGTTCCATAGCAGCAACCATCGCTAAGCGGGTTTTAGAACCCACAAGCAGGGCAACACCTTGAAACAATTTTTGATATAAATTGTGTTTCACTTTGAGCTTAGGATAGTGCGGTTTTACCGTTTTGAGGTAAAGGCGATAATGTTCTTTGCTGTGGTTCAATTCTTGTTTAGCAAATTGAATGGCATCTCTTCGAAGTTTTTTATCCTTAATATTTTTAACATGCGGCAAAACGCAGGCGATAAAAAATTGTTCACCATAGGGAATGCTGGCGGTCAGCGTATTGGCATGCAAGGTTTTTACCGGGTCGTCGTTAAACCAATATTTGCGATGGTGTTTACCGATACCAAACTTTAGGTGGCGAGCCTTAACGTTCCTTGTTGTGTCATCCATTTTTTGTAATTTACTTCCTGAATAATTTATAAGTAATCATTTTGCTAGCATTAACCCATATAGCAATGAGGAAAAACTGTGTAAAAATCATGACTTGTTGATTAAGGGGCAATGTTCTGATGAGGAAAAAATAGCTCAAAGTTCCGGCGAGTATCACAAACATCATGACTAAACGTTGTTTAATATTAAACTTAAACGTGGCATTGTGCTGTTGATTATCAAGGAATGACCAGCCAGCTGTGAAGCCAACAATTGCACCATAAGCTTGCCATAAATGAAGCTTACGCGCTTCTGGTGGCGTGAACAGAATAATGATCGTAGCCAAAATCGTAAGTAACACGCCAAGATTATAAGGCTTATCTCTAAAGGGTGAACGAACTTGTAAGAATCGAAAAATGAGCAGCGATAATCCACCAAAACCTACGGCACCCGCAATATCGATAGGGTAATGATAGCCATGATAAATTAAACCATAGCCGCAAAGACACAACATAAACACAACTAAGGCTCTGAACCAAAATGGTTTGAATTGAATGGCTAGCGCACCCCAGAACACCACGGCGCTATGCATATGGCCGCTAGGAAAAGCCCAGCCTTCCATGGGCGGTGGCAAGGGCATTTGCCACACCGATTTCAGGTAAACGTTATAAATCATGGTAAACAGCAGAATCAGCAAAGTCCGGCCAAAAATCGCTTCATGACGATTTAAAAAACCCACCAGCACAACACTGGCAAGCACAATAGGCTGGGAAAAAAATAAACCGACTTTTGCGATAAGCTCTAACATCATGACATCTCTTATTGCGTTAAGGAGGCAACTTTTAACCCCAATGCAACCAGTGCACCGCCCAACATTTTATCGATGTATTTTTGGGAAGAGGTTAATTTTTGCTTTAATGATTCGTGGGTTAAAATCCAAGCAAGCGTTCCAAACCAAATAAAGCTGATCAAACTAAATTCGATGCCAAACAACGCTTGAATAGCTCGAGGTGTTTCAGGATCAATCACTTGTGAAAACACGCTTAAGAAAAATAAAGTCGCTTTAGGGTTAAGAACGTTGACCAAAAAGCCTCGTCTGATCGCTTTTGACGTTGACATTTCAATTGGTGCAGTTTGAGGCGACGATAAAGCTGATGCTGTAGAAGGTTTTGAGAATAATCCTTTGCAACCCAAATAGATTAAATAGCCAGCACCCAGATATTTAATGATATTAAAAGCCAGCATCGATTTTGAGACAATAATGCCGATACCAACCACGCAGTAACTGACATGGACTAAACAGCCAAGTGCAATACCAACAGCAGTGTATACACCCGATTTCTTACCATGCTGCAAGCTATGTTGTGTGACAACAATAAAATCGGGGCCAGGACTAATTGCACCTAGGAACCCAATCACAGCTAATGTTAAAAATTCGTTCAGGTAAAACATGATAACCTCAAAATGTTGGTAGCAGATTAGCATATCTCATGGTGATGATTCCTGTTCTTTTCAAGATTTTTAGTATAAATAAGTTAATTGTCATAATAATTAAAGTGCACTATTCCTCAACAAAATCCAGACGTTTGGCAAAGGTTTCAGGTAAATAACAAGCCGCCAGAAAAGCTAACGCAATGCTGGACAAAGAAATAATGCCTAGTCCACCTAATATGCCAACATGGGGTTTAATGACAACCAATAATGCTGAAAAGGGGATTGCCATGGCTCGAACAAAATTAGGGAGCGATGCGCTAACCGTGGTACGCAGATTTGTGCCAAATTGTTCAGTTGCCATCATGAGGAAGACGGCCCAGTGTCCGGTGCTAAAACCAATCGCACCACAGAACAGGTAAAAGAGCGTATCAGTTGGTTCGTTTAACGTTAAGAAGGAAATCACACTCAAGGATGATAGCGTTAAAAAGCACATCACTGCTTGTCTGCGAGACTTGAGCCATTGACTCAAGAGGCTGCTAAACAGATCGCCAAAACCGAGCCCCACATTAAAGAATACAAATGCTAATCCTGTTGAAACCGGCGTTTGCACTTGCATGGCCTTGCCGACTTCGGGCGCGAATGCCATGAAAAGACCGACGAAAACCCAAAACGGCGCACCGACCAATAAACATTTAAGATACTTCGTTAACAGCGGGGTATTTTTTAGCAAGATCAAAGGATTGCCTAGTTGAACTTGAGCTTGTGATTTCATCGTTAAAAACAACGGTGACTCTTTGACGCTGATGCGTAATAACAATAAGAGGTAACCACCCAGGCCACCTAAAATATAGGCGGCTTTCCATGACATAAAGTGACTGACCAAACCACCACAGATCCCACCGCACATGCCTGACACGGCAACGATCATGGTTCCTAAGCCGCGCTTTTCTTTACTCATGAGTTCATTGACCAGCGTTAATCCACCACCTAGCTCACCCGCTAAGCCAAAACCGGCAATGAAACGTAAGATGCGGTAGGTTTCAACATCGGTAACAAAGGCATTCGCAAGCGTTGCACTGGAATAAATAAAGATGGAGCCAAATAAAACAGAGAGCCTGCCGCGCTTGTCGCCCAACATCCCAAAGGTGATACCACCGACGAGCATGCCGATAAGTTGAATGTTAATGAGGTTAAGTCCAACGGAAGTGATTTCTTCTTCGTTTAGTCCGAGGCTTCGCAAACTCGGGATACGCACATTGCTAAATAAGATAATGTCATAGACATCAACAAAGTAACCTAAAGCAGATACCAGGATAGCGAACCAAAGAGTTTTTTGACGCATGTGATCCCCGATTAATTTATTCAGTTAACTATGGCGAGTGGCAACTGAAGAGATTATAACTCGAGAGGCTTTCTTGCTAAAATGCCTCTTTTGACTCAAAAAGTAGAATAAAAAATGACAATTACCCGCTTCGCACCGAGCCCTACGGGCATGTTGCACGTTGGCAGTGCACGCACTGCTTTGTTTTGTTGGTTATGGGCTAAAAGACAAAAGGGCACCTTCATTTTACGGATTGAAGACACTGACAGAGAGCGTTCAACTGACGAAGCGGTTGAAGTGATAATTGAAGGGCTGAAGTGGTTAGGCCTGAATTGGGATGAAGGTCCCATTTACCAAACGCATCGCTTTGATCGTTACAAAGCGGTTTTAAAAGATTTATTGGCCAGTGGGCATGCTTATAAGTGTTATTGCACGAAAGAACGCTTAGATGCATTACGAGAGCAGCAAATCGAGAATAAAGAAAAGGCACGTTACGATGGTTACTGCCTTAAATTTCCAGAACAGCCACACGCTGATACGCCGTATGTTGTGCGGTTTAAAACCCCACAAACCGGATCAGTGGTATTCGAAGATTTGGTGAAGGGTCGAATTGAGATCCAAAATACCGAGCTAGACGATTTAATTTTGGCGCGTACCGATGGTACGCCGACTTACAATTTTACGGTGGTGATTGACGATTGGGATATGAAAATTACCCATGTATTGCGTGGTGACGATCATATCAACAATACGCCAAGACAAATTCATATTTTTAATGCGTTAAATGCACCCATACCCGCTTATGGTCATATGCCAATGCTCTTAGGCCCAGATGGAAAACGCTTGTCAAAACGTCATGGTGCAGTGAGTGTGCTGCAATACCGTGAAGAGGGCATATTGCCTAAAGCGCTCATCAACTATTTGGTGCGTTTAGGTTGGTCACATGGCGATCAAGAAATTTTTACCACCAATGAAATGATTGAACATTTTGATGTGCATAACATCAATGGTGCGCCCACTGCCATGAACCCAGAAAAACTGTTGTGGCTCAATCAGCATTACTTGAAAACAGAACCTGAAACCGAAATCGCTAAAGAGTTAGCTTGGTTTATGGCTCAATTAGGTGTGGATTTGACCAAAGGCCCCAATTTAGCGGATGTGGTGGTTGCGCAGCGCGAGCGCTGCAAGACACTCGTTGAGATGGCAGAAAAGAGTCAATTCTTTTACCAAGATGACATCATCATTGAAGGTGACTTGGTCAACAAGCACTTCAAGCGCGACGCTATCCCATCGTTAACGGCGTTCATTGATGCCTTACAAAATTTAGCGCTGTGGGATAAAGAAAGTATTCATCAAGCAATGGCGAGCGTTGTAGAGGCACAAGGCATTAAGATGGGCGTATTGGCTCCGCCAGTGCGTGTTGCGGTATCGGGAACCATGGCGTCACCACCGATTGATACGATGCTGTTTTTGCTCGGTAAAGATAAAACGATCGCGCGACTCAATGATGCACTGACGCAGTTAAAAGAGCTTGCATAAAAAAGTTGACTCGTGGGATGAGGGGTCGTAGAATCCTTCCCTCATCTCCCGGGGCTATAGCTCAGCTGGGAGAGCGCTTGCATGGCATGCAAGAGGTCGGCGGTTCGATCGCGCCTAGCTCCACCAGATATGAGAGGCAGCCGCGAGTATGCTAGCTAAATCTAATTTTAAAATTACTTAAAATTAGGTAGCCAAAAACAAATGTGCGAAGTATTATGCGTCGTACAATTTATCTAGGTCCCCATCGTCTAGAGGCCTAGGACACTGCCCTTTCACGGCGGTAACAGGGGTTCGAATCCCCTTGGGGACGCCATTATTAGCAACACGTAATCGCGAAGCGATTTAGTGATGCTTATACCCGGCGAAGTTCGGCGTAGCTTTTTAGCGAAGACGAACGAAGACGGGTGTTCAAGCTTGGCATCAATTCTCATTAATATTAATACTCCCAACCACAAAATCTTAACTTCCTTATAAATAAGAATTTTTCTAATATATCTGACAATTTATATGACGATATACTTGCCTACTTTCCTATCGTAAAAATCGAATATGAAATATCTTCTCACGCCGGCCGCAAGCCCTATTAAAAGCATTGAGATAGCAGATGATTTAACTAGAATGACCTTTGAAGGCGATGTTAGCGAGATTATAAAAATTCCACTGCTTTTTACAAACTATTATGCGCACAGCATTTTAAACAATAAACTTACCATTTCAGGGTTGGGATCTGCACAGTGTGCTTTTTCTTCTCTCTCTGAACTTATGCGCAATGATCCCACTATCCATACTGGTGTTTATTCAGTTAGATATTTTTTAAGATATTTAAAGCATCGAATAGGGGAACTACTTTATCATCGAATATTAGAAGACGTTAACCGTTTGTCTGCGGCATTAGATGAGAAATTTTATTTTGAAACGATGGAATTTCGAAAAGTTTTGTTATTGAATCCGCCGGTTTTGCCAGAAGAAAAAGCGATAGTCTACTCAGACGATGTTGATAATTTTAAAGGGAGAATTGTTGCTTTCAACACAAATATTCCCTACTTTTCCAGAAGTAACTTTGTTTCTCCGGCTGATCCGCGATACCGTTTTGCGTTAATTAATAACGAACAACGTCCTAGAGGAGATTGTTATTCAAAAACAGAATTTGGTTTTACGATGTATTGTTTTATCACTAGCAAGGATGATTCTTATGATACACCTTTAATACATACCTTTCTTAAATTAGGTCAAATCGCTATGCGACTTGCCACGGTTGAAGAATTAGAATATTTATTAGCAGCAGAACGGTTTAATCAAGGTTTTTTTACGCTTTCTCGATCTTATACTAAAGAGTGCATTCAACGAGAAATAGCACTTCATAAAGCAACGCTTACTATATTAGATGATGCAAGTCATGCTCCCGCAACCGATGATTTGGTTGCTAGCAGTTCAGAAGCGGCCAGTAGCTCCTCTCAAGCGCCAACATTCGAACTTCGTTCAGCACCATCACTTGCCGCTAGCCCGAGCTATATGCCGGGATACCATTCTAGGAGCCGCAGTAGTCATCATTCGAGAACTGACGAGCGTCGCACATCGAGTTGTAAAAGAAAGGGTAGAAGATCAAGGTAACCTCAAAAAGGGTCAGTGCCTGACCCTTTTCATTTTCAACATTTAACCCCCTAGTACCAAGGTACTATATCTAATAGCCGACCAAAGTGGGTATTTATAGAAAGATAATTGTCATGCTGATATGTCTTCTATATGGTGTATACGCTGTGAAACATAATGAAACGATTGATATAGAGGTCGAAGAAAAAGCCTCACTGCTGGAGCCAGAGAATCAAGCGGTGGAAGATTTGGTGGAGCTCGTGGAAGCGCTAGATGACGAGCCTAGCGACCCTAAACCAGATGCTGAATTAACCCTACAAGCAATTCAGGAGATGGATCTCGCAAAAGCAGATGCTACACGAGAAGATGGCTCAAGCCTACCATTGGTAAGCATTGGCTATGGCTCAGAAGGAATTGTTAACAGTCTAGCAAGAGACTTAGCACTTAATGCAGCCCCATTACCCGTTGTTGAAGTAAAATTACTCCCGCCATTGGTGCCCACTAAATTATCTGCACCCACCGCCGACCCCTATGATGGTCGAATACACGAATTGTTTTTAGATGGTAGAGAGTTTAATGCTGAGCAAGCGTTATTTGCGATACAAAATAATTTACTGGCTACACCACTGCCATATCCTGATGCATCAATAGAGAAATTTAATTCACCAGAAGGTCCCTTTGAGATCCAGGAACCTATCGCTATTTATGGTAATTATATTGAGGAATATACGAATCCTGGAGCGGGTGCGAGCTCAGTGCAAATTGTGAGCATGACTTTTAATAATCAAGTTCACAATCCAGATGCGAACGGTAAAATTATTATATCCACAAACGATGGCCAATTGGTCATGTATACCAATGAAGTGGGTTTACATCAAGATTTTCCAGGAAACGAGTTTAAACCGGGATTTTTTTATTATGTAGAAACCGGCAATCAAAATCATGCACCTGGCAATGGCGAAAATCTTTTTGATCATAATATGTTTATTACCATTTCCAATAATTTAGGGCAAACCGCAACGGGTGCTTTTAATGTTCATATTATTGATGATGTGCCTATTGCTCATGATGAAACCGTAAAACTATTGCAAGTCTTAGAATTAGATGGCGGTGATCAAATTGAATTACGTGATGCGAATTCTGAGCTACCAGTGAATGAAGTCGCGGGTAATGTGCTAGAAAATGATGATTACAGCGTAGATGGTCCAAACACCGTTAAACAAGTGATGTATCAATTTGAGGGTAGCTCTCATACGGCTGTTTTAGCTAATGGTTCAAACACTTTTGCTACTGATTTTGGTAATTTCACAATCGATCCACAAGGCAATTATACTTATACAATCACGGCCACTTTGCCCAATGATCATGTCACTGAAGATCGGATCCAATATCAAATTATTGATAGTGATGGCGATACTGCAACTGCCGATCTGCTCATGCGTATGGCACCGGCACCTTTAATCAATATTGTTCCGAATGATAGTGAATTGGGTACACAAGATTTAACTGTTACAGAAGGCCCCAATGTTTCGGTTCAGTATAAGGTGGTTGTCACGGGCGTGTTATTAGAAGATCTTTCCTTTACCGTTGCAACTCACGATAATACCGCTTTTGCAAGTGGTAATGTCCCAGGAAGACCCGATTATGTGGCGACTTCGACCGACATAAATATTCCCGCTGATGAAATTAATACGCTACATGAAGTCGTTTTACCTTCCAATGCGATTGTAAACGATAGTGTTTTTGAGCAATCTGCAGAGACGTTTGATACAACCATTGTGATGACACAAGGCGCTATCGATTCAAATTCCGACTTGAATATAGTGACTACCATTCAGGATGACGATTTTGTACCTTATGTTCAAATAGTCGGTGGCACGGTATCGGAAGGCGGTGGATCGATTAATGTCGAAGTAAAACTGTTTGGTTCTAGCTCTCAAGCTATTTCATTAAATTATGCTACCAGTAATGGCACGGCCGTTGCCAGTGGTGTTGGCGTTGGTCAGCCTGACTATGCAGCAAGCTCTGGTATCATTACATTTAATCCGCTCGTGGCTTCAGGTCCTAATGACTATGCTCAATCTATTTTTATTGCCATAGCAATTAACAACGATACCACGTATGAAGTGCCTAATTTAGAAAATTTCTCGATTGCGCTGACGTCACTTGGCTCTCCAGGTTCACTAGATCTAGGTGCATCTACCTTGTCGGCCACGGTAAATATTCAAGATAATGATCAACCACCAACGTTGACGGTGAGCAATGTGTCTGTATTAGAAGATGCAGGTAGCGCAAATGTTGTGATTAATCGTATTGGTGGTAGTACAGAAGCGATTACCTTTAAACTCAGTACTTCAGATATAACAACCACAGCAGGCAGTGACTATACAAGCTTGGATCCGAATACCATTTATACTATTCCAGCCAGCAATGGCAACAGCAGTATCACGGTTACTATTCCAATTGTTATCGATGGTTTTGTTGAACCGAATGAAACCTTTGGCGTTAATATTACGCCTGTTTCAGGCGCGGTGTCAGGGGTTACCAATGGGGTCGTCACCATAGTGAACGATGATGTCGCTGCACAAGCAAATAACGATAATGTGACTGTTGATCCCGCGCTATTTGCAGCTTATAACATTACATTGATTTTAGATATATCAGGTAGTATGGCTTTAGCTGCTGGTACAAGTACCAGATTAGACATTCTTAAAGATGCATTAAATGGTGCCGGAAATTTACTGGATACTTATTATGCATTGAGTAATGGGCTCCATGTTAACATTATAGAATTTAATTCTAATGCGGCTTTTGTTAGTCAAAAGAACGTTATCGATCTTAACGATTTGGACGCAGTCAAAAATGATATCGATGATTTAAGTCCGTCTGGCGGAACCAATTATGAAGATGCTTTAGTGGAAGCTATTGCGAGATTTGTAATTGATGACGGCAATTCAGGTTTGAATGGATATATTAATCGCTCCTATTTCATTTCAGATGGTGAACCGACCTCAGGTAATGAGGGTGATATTACTGCTTGGCAAAATGCGTTAAGTTTATATGATGTACAAAGCTTTACTGCCAACATTAGTGCAGGAACAGCCAGCAGTACTTATTTAGATCCCATTGCAACACAAACAAATATACCATTAACCTTTGTTGCCGCTAATGATTTAAGCAACCTAGACGATTTTTTACTTAGTACGATTGCGATTTCAGGTAACGTGCTATCCAACGATGCAGCAGGCACTTCGGGAGCTGGTAGTGTGATTTCTTATTCATATAATAATGGGGCAAATTCAGCAACCGTGGGCGACATTGTGACAACCCTATTGGGCGGCAAGTTTGTTATGTATGCTGATGGCAGCTATAACTATATCCCTGATGGCAATAATTCAACACAAGAAAATGAAATCTTCCACTATAACATTCAAGATCCGGGCGGCAATCAGTCTTCAGCAATACTTACCTTGACACTGGAAGCCTATGTGTCCCCAGTCGTTTTAGATTTAAATAATGATGCAAATATTGAATTAATCAGTGCGGCAAATTCAGGCGTCGGCTTAGATGTTAACCATGATGGTGTTAAAGAACAGTTAGGTTGGGTGTCACCAGATGATGGCATTCTAGTCTATGATCCTACCCATAGTGGCCAGGTGACCGATATTAATCAAATCGCTTTCACTTCATACGTGAGTGGTGCAAAAACCGACTTAGAAGGCTTACGATTCTTCGATAGCAATCATGATGGCAAATTAGATGTAGCTGATCAGGCCTATTCTCATTTTGGTGTTTGGCAAGATAGTAACAGTAATGGGGTAGTGGATTCAGGAGAATATCAAGTATTAGATCAAGCAGGTATAGCATCCATATCGCTGACGTCTGATTATAATAGAGAGTCTGTTTCCGGAAATATGATTACAGGCTACACCTCTTACGAAACGACGGATGGCCAATCTCATTTAGCTGCAGATGTATCATTATCAGTTGGTTCCAGTATTATTGAACATAATACTAATAACGTAGTGAATGGTAACGATGTATTGCCAGAATCAAATGCACTCAATTTTGCAAGTTTGGCCGAGTCAAATGCCGACAATCGATCATCAAATAGCCAAGTAAATATACCTTCAAACCCAGCACCTCTGCAGATAATCGATGCAGCTTCTGCAGCGATACAAGCCGATGTTAGCGTTACCGTGGCGTTACAACAAGCGCAACAGGAATCGGCTGCATTGTAAATTTCATGAGAAATGAGTAATTCTTGAAAAGTTATTTACCAAAACTATATTAAATGGTTTCCAAATCCGCCTAAAACCTCTAAAATTTACCCCACCAAATAAGACCTTAGTTGTCAGGGAAATCTGTATGTATAAAAATTTTCTAGCCTTAAATGATGTTAGGGCGATAGTGGGTGAGTCTGCAAGATGGAGCACACATAATCAATGCTTATATTGGATAGATGCACAACAACCGCTGTTATATTGCTTTAACGATAAAACTAAAAAATCAATTTCCTATAAGCTGCCATCTCCACTGTCGTGTATTGATATCGATGCAAATGGGGGTATTGTCGGCATCATGGCAAATGCCTTGGTCAAAATTGGTTTTGAAAATAAAAGAGCAGACGTTGATCTGGTTAAAACCAATTTAATAACGGATGAAGCGGTTGCCTTTAATGATGGTCTACTCGATGGAAAAGGTAATCTATGGGTAGGCACGATAGATAAAACTTATCAGCATCCAATTGGGAAATTGTGTCGAATAAACCCAAATGGTGAGATATCCATTATGGATGAAGGTTTTATTGCCTCAAATGGGATGGCATGGAGCCCTGATAAAACCAAATTTTATTTTTCCGATTCAATGACGCGCACCATTTACCAATATGCATTTGATAAAAAATCCTGCCAAATAGAAAAAAGAGAATCATTAATAACCTTTTCCGAGGAACAAGGTTACCCCGATGGGTTGCATGTCGATAAAGCAGGAAATATCTGGGTAGCAGGTTGGGCAAGTTATCACGTTTACCAGTATTCCCCGTTGGGTGTGTTAATTGGAAGCATCAAGCTACCCGCAAAAAATGTAACCAGCTGCTGTTTTGGTGGAAATGATTTTAAAACGTTGTTTGTTACCAGTGCGAATTTTGACCTGGCTGATATCAATGATGTAGGCGAGCAGGCCGGTGCGGTTTTTAGATCAATTTGAGATTATTATTATTTGGAGTTGGTTTAATTTTGCTCTAAATTAATAAATTTAACTTATTAATTTACAACATTTTTAAACTAAATATTGGGAAATGGTTTAAAAATGTTATAAAATAATAAGTATGACTCATGAAAATAGAACAAAATTAAACAATCTGATGAAATTATGGCCCTCAAGGGCTATATGTCTTTCCAGTTGGCTTGAAGAAAAGGGAGTTTCTCAACCTCTAACCTTCACATATTTGCAGTCAGGCTGGCTTGAAAGAGTAGGTGCTGGTGCATTTAAGCGTGCTGGTGAAAAGATTGAATGGCCAAGTGGCTTGCAAGCAATACAAAACCAAGCAAATCTGAATATCCACCTTGGTGGTAAAAGCGCCTTGCAATATCAAGGTTATGGGCATTATTTGCCGTTGGGAGAGAATTACCCATTATATTTATTTGGATATAGAAACATTAAACTCCCTGCCTGGTTTAAAAATTACCCATGGAAAGTAGAAATTGTTTACACACAAACAAATCTATTTGAGTCCAGTTTGAATGAAGAGTTAACCTTAATTGATATTAATGGAATAAGTGTTAAAGCCTCCTCTGCTGAAAGAGCCATCATGGAAGTAATATATCTTGTTCCAAAGCGAGAAACATATGAAGAGGCGTTCCAACTGATGGGATCTCTTTCTGCTATAAGACCGCAGGTTGTTCAATTCCTTCTTGAAAAGTGTAATTCCATAAAGGTGAAAAGAGCTTTTATGGTGATGGCTGAACGATATAATTACTCTTGGGTAAATGAATTAGATCTCTCCAAGATAGATTTTGGCAAAGGAAAACGTGAATTTATCAAAAATGGTTATTTAGAACCCAAATATCATATAACAGTTCCTAAGAATTTTGATGAAGATGTAGAAGTATGATTTATGAATAAAGTTTTTTTGGCACAATCAAAACTCGTTATGGATGTTTTACCTTTCATTGCAGAAGAGAAAGTCTTTGCCTTAAAAGGCGGCACGGCAATTAACTTTTTTATTCGTGATCTCCCACGTTTAAGTGTCGATATTGATTTGACCTATTGTCCAATTGAATCGAGAGAATTAACACTAAAAAATTCCAATTTAGCATTTGATAGAATCATTGAAAAATTAAAAAGAAGATTGGGTGCGCATATTGTTTTACAAAGGGATAAAAGGGGTGAGTTCATTTCAAAAATAGATGTGCAGTTAAGACAAGCGCAAATTAAGATCGAACCCAATTTTGTTTTTCGAGGTGCCATATATCCAGTTGGCGAAATGCAAGCTCAACCAAAAGTATCCGAGATTTTGGAACGTACTGTAAAAATGCAAGTACTTTCTTTTGAAGATTTATATGCAGGTAAGCTTTGCGCCACATTGAATCGTCAACATCCTCGTGACCTTTTTGATATGAAACTACTTTTAGAAAAGGAAGGGCTTACTGATGACATGCGGAAAGCATTCGTTGTTTATCTTGCATCTGACTCTAGACCAATCAATGAATTATTAAGTCCAAATTTACAAGATTTCTCTGCTACTTATGCATCAGAATTTAGTGGAATGACCAATGTTGTAGTAGACACCGCGGAGTTAATAAAGATTAGAGATCACTTATGTAAAAATATCACTAGCATGTTATCAATTAATGAAAAAGAATTTTTACTTTCACTTGTAAAAATGGCGCCGAAGTGGGATTTACTCTCTTTGCCGATTGATATCAAAGAACTCCCAGGAATAAAGTTTAAATTGATTAATCTTGAGAACATGGGAGATAAAAAAAGAGCAAAATATGTTCAGCAGCTTGAGGCCTTACTCAATTAAGGACATTTTTTAGCAGAGTCGATATCTTCTAAGTAATCAACTTGCTGGAACGCCATCAAACATCCGTGTATCCTTGGCAATAAATTTTTAACTATCAAGTACCTATGCAATGTGCTGGGTTAATAACAATTATAAAAATCAGGTGATAGAATGAGTTTTGCAAAAAGAATATGGCAAATGGCAACCGGCACATCGGTTGAGAAAACGGATGCGGTTGTTTCAGAACAACCCGTGGTAACGCCTGATAACCATACCAAGATCTTACAACGTGTTCCTGAATCTTATGAAAAGCGCGATGCTTTCGAACACCGTCTGTTTTCTGCGGTTATCATTGATCTCAAAACCTCGGGATCAAATCCTAAACAAGATAATATTATCGAAATTGCTGCCTTAAAATTTTCCTTTACCAATGAAGAGGGGATTATCGAAGTACTGGGTACTTACGAAACCTTTGAAGGTAGCCCTATTAATTGGGAACAAGTGTCAACGCTGCTTGATGGTTGTAATCTCGTTATTTGCCATAACAGCCGATTACATCGAAATTTTTTAGAGTTGCAAACCCCAACCTTTATTCAAGATAGCATTAAAAGGTTACCGTTTGCTTGTACTATGCTCGATATTGATTGGGCATTGAGAGGTAACGAGAGCCCAAGAGTGAAATATATTAATTTTGAATTGGGTTATTTTTATCAAGCATTAGGGTTAACCGAATGCTGGGCTATATTCAATATCTTGGTGAATGCGCCTTTAGCTTTTGATGAATTAAAAGAAAATGTGCGAAAAGCCAAGTTGCTGGTTTGCGCAGTGAATGCGCCTTTTGAAAAAAGCGATATCTTTAAAAAGCGCCAATATAGCTGGTCAAATGGTAACGGGAAATTCCCGAAGTGTTGGTGGAAAATCTTAAATAAAGAAGCGCTAGAAGACGAATTCCAATTCCTCGATGATGCGGTCTATGGCCAAAAAGGTGCTGCTAACAATTTATCATGCATGGTTGTGCCACATTCGATGCGTTACTCTTTTCGTGTAGCGCATTTATTTGATTAAAGACAAGGAAACATCAGATGCAAAGCTTTAAAGATAAAGTCGTTGTTGTGACAGGCGGCAATAGTGGTATAGGTAAAACCATCGCTGCAACCTTTCATGCAGCGGGCGCAAAACTGGCGCTATTTGGTCGCGATCAGCAGAAATTAAATGCGGTTGCTGAAGAATTGAAAGATCGTGTTATGACTATTCAAGGCGATGTCTGTCAATTATCGGATATTGATAAACTGTATAAAGAAGTGAATAAAACCTACGGTAAGATCGATGCGCTTATTGTGAATGCAGGCATCGCAGGTAATATGAAAGTAGATGAAGTCGATGAGCAACATTTCGATTCCATTATGAACACCAATTTAAAAGGTGCTTATTTCACCGTGCAAAAAGCCGTGCCTTATTTAAATCAGAATGCCTCAATCATTCTTATTTCATCGATGGCTTGTCATGGCGGCTGGCCAGGATTATCCGTTTACTCAGCAGCAAAGGCTGCAGTGAGTACGTTAGCGCAAAGCTTTTCAGCAGATCTGATTGATCGCGGCATTAGAGTCAATGCAATCTCACCTGGATTTACCGATACGCCCATTTTTGAAGATCGTAGCGCGATCCCAAAAATCGCTAACTTGGTGCCACTCAAACGTTTTGCCGAACCTCAAGAGATTGCTGATGCTGCGTTATTTTTAGCTAAATCGACCTACATCACGGGCACCGATTTGCTGATTGATGGTGGGATGACTACAATACGGCCGCAATTTCGGGACTAAGCGGTGCTAGTTTTTATGGGAGACAGCAATGACAAACGATTCATTAATTGCATTTAAAGAAATGCAAAAGCAAAGTTGGGGGTTATTTGCCCCGCTTGAAGTGGTTACAACCATTTGTGCCGCATCCTTAGTTAAATTCTCGCAGATTAAGTCTACTGATGTGGTTCTGGATGTTGGATGTGGCACCGGTGTAGTGGCCATCACGGCAGCGAGATTAGGAGCAAAGGTAAGTGCGCTTGATTTGAGCCCTGCATTGGTTGAACATGCGCGACAAAACGCTGCTATAGCCAATGTCGAAGTAACATTGCAAGAAGGTGATGCCGAAGCCTTGCCTTATCCTGATCAGTCATTTGATGCAGTGCTGAGTCAATTTGGGCATATGTTTGCGCCAAGACCACAAATCGCTATTCAAGAAATGCTACGGGTATTAAAGCCTGGTGGTGTTATCGCTTTTTCCACTTGGCCACCTGATTTATATGTAGGACGATTATTCAGTCTTGTTGGAAAGCTCTCACCCGCTCCAGAAGGCGTTTCGCCACCACCGCTTTGGGGTGACCCGCATTTTGTTCGTCAACAACTAGGCGACGCCGTTGAAGATTTGATTTTCGATCAAGATCTCATGCGCTTTCCTGCTTTAAGTTTAGGACACTACCAACAATCAATCGAAACGACACTTGGCCCCGTGCTTAAATTAGTTCAAGAATCTAAAAATGACGATACACGACTCAAACAATTTAGAATAGAACTCGCCGCACTCGCCACACAATATTACAGCGATAATCACATTCATCAGCATTATTTGCTGAGTCGTGCCAAAAAGAAATAACCCATTCGAATACTTATGGGCGTCGTATTTTCTCAGAAGGGCCAGCACATGGCTCTTCTTTTCCAAAGTAGTAAGCCGTTGTTTCCATCGCTTTTTTTGCAAGGAAAAACCCAACGCCGATTCGAATGCCAACACCAAAAAACCGGTATGCCGAGCCATTGGTTAACAACTGGCGAGCTGTCACGTTACGTACAGCTTGGCTAAATGACCATTGATTAGCTTGCATTTGTGTTTTCAGTACATCGGCTGGTTGTGAAGCGGCGACGCTACCTAACCCTGCAACCGTTTTAGCAGCTAGGTCGATATAAGCATTTTCACCCTTTTCATTATTCATTGCTTTATTGAATGCGTTTGAGCCACCAAACAGTATCAGACCTGAAGGTAAATTCCTAAACAAACTCGTAACGAAAACACCTCGATACATTTGGCTTAAAGTTAAGCCGCGATAAGTTTGCAGCATTGTTTTCTGGTAAATTTGTTGTTGAATTTGCACGGTGTCGAAGCCTTGAAACAAAAATGGTTCGACAAAAGCCGTTGCTCCGCCGGAAGCGGCGTCTACCGCAGTGTCGGAGTAGTCTCCAAACATTTCGACAAATTTTTCGCCATAGTGATTTTGTAAATATTGTGCCATGGCAGATTGAGTAGGGTAGCGGTAAGCATTAGAAGGGCCCTTTTTTAAAAGCTCAACCCAGCCCCCTTTATATAACTTACGCAATTTATCTTTCACAGGGGCCTTTTTTAATTCATCTTTGAAATGCTTGAGGTTTTCTGAGCCCATCATGGCATTGGTGGTAACTGTATCAATTGGTTGAAAAAGGGTTAACTTGGCGAATGCGGCAATGGTGGTGCCAAGAATATCAGAAAATAAGGTTGCTTCTTTTTTTGATTCAGGTCCTGCTTGAGCCATTGGATATCTCCTTTGTTTCTCCCTATCTATACCATCAAATAGGTGCGTTACGCTAGCCATTTAAGCAGTTATTTCACTTATCCATTTACGGTGAACGTCTATAATATATAAGCATTAAGCCAATCATAATAACTGAGCGGAGCGTTCATGAAGGTCTGGAAATTATCACCGACAGTGCAAAGCAGTAGCAAACCCAACGGCTATATACGAATAAGAGCCGTTAGCGAGCAGAGAGCGCGTGAAGTTGCAGAAAATGCCTTTGAAATGAAAACCAAGGTCAAAAATACCATTCATGGGGTAAATTGGTCAGAACTAGATTGGCATGATAAGAATGTAGTGGAATGCCTTTTAGAAGCAGATAACGATATCTCAACAACCGAAGGCATTCTTGATATTGAATAATGCCTGTTTGAAACACCATTGAGAAAATATACAGATCCATCATTGTCATTTTACTTAGAAGGTAATTATCCTATGAAAGCACTGACACAATCACTTTTTTTGATCCCCGCATTACTGATGCCAATTGCAGGTTGGTGCGAAAAGTCTGAATACAAAATTGATAAAAGCCACACTTCCGTAAACTGGGAAATCAGTCACTTTGATTTTTCCCATTATTTTGGCAAATGGGAAGCTGAAGGTAAATTATGGCTCGATAAAGAAAAGCCAGAAAATAGCAAAGTGGATATTGTCATAAAAGTAAATGATATGATAACAGGTAATGACAAACTCAATAAGCATCTTAAAACCGCTGAATTCTTTAATACCGCAACATTTCCTAAAGCGACATTTGTTAGCGACAAAATTGAAGTGCAAGATGGCAAGGTCGCTAAAGTGCATGGTAATCTCACCTTACGAGGCGTTACCAAGCCTGTTGTACTAGAAGTGATCTCACAAAAAATTGATAAAAATATGATGGGTAAAGATACCGCAGGTTTTAGAGCTAAAACCGCACTAAAGCGTTCAGACTATGGCATGACGGCCTTTTTGCCAGGTTTAGGCGATGACGTGCAGCTTGACATTGAAGTTGAAGCAAATAAATAATCGGATACATTTATGCCATTAAAAAACACCGAGCACCGATTTGGAACAGTGAGTATGCTGTTCCATTGGATAATGGCGCTAATCATTATCGGAATGATTGCACTAGGTTTATATATGGTGGAGTTACCAATCAGTCTTAAAAAGTTGAAGTACTATGGATGGCACAAACAATTTGGTGTGTTGGTGTTAATGCTGGTCACAGCGCGATTAGCATGGCGCTTTAGTAATACAACACCGCGTCTACCACCACAAATGCCAAAATGGGAACAGTTTGCGGCGCATGGCGTGCATTATGTCTTTTATGTGTTTATGTTCGCTTTGCCCATTACAGGCTGGATGCTCTCAAGTGCAGCAGGATTACCTGTTTCCTTCTTTGGTTTATTTGTGTTGCCAGATCTCGTGAGCGCGAGTGAACCCTTACGATTACAACTGACGCTAGTGCATCAATGGCTGGCTTATGGGCTGATTGCTGCCATTTGTGGTCATTTTGCGGCAGCAATCAAACATCATTTTATTGATAAAGACGACATATTGCGGAGAATGTTACCATGAAGACCTTATCAACTTTATTAGCTACGACTTTCATATTACCTGCAATAGCGTTTGCTGAAGTGACTTCTTGGCAAATAATACCAAGTGACAGTGCTGTACGCTTCACTGCAACACAGAATAGTGCTCCCGTGAAAGGGAGTTTTAGCACAGTCGAAGGAAAAATCAATTTCTCTGCCGACGATCTAAAAGACAGCAAAGTCGATATAAAAATTGACATGAACTCAGTCCATACCAGCTACAAAGAATTAGTCGATACTCTAAAAATGGCCGATTGGCTTGATGTTGCAAAATTTCCAGAAGCGCATTTTACTTCCGACAAGATATCAAAAGTGAAAGACAATGATTACTTAGCAGCAGGTACCCTACAAATACGCGATAAGAAAATGCCTCTTGAAGTGGGTTTCACAATAAAAGAATCTTTGAAGAATTCTTTAACCGTGAATGGTGAGACTACTATTAAACGAACAGCGTTTGGTGTGGGCCAAGGCGATTGGGCGAGCACCGATGAAGTGAAAGATGAAGTCAAAATCACCTTTGATCTCATGTTAAAGCCTCAAGGTTAATCAAAGGGTGGCTGCTCCATTAGGGCAGCCATACCGACGCTCGTCTCAGAAAGCCCAGTGAGTTGCCTACTAAGTTATTTTTATAACGGCTTACTAGCGCTATTCAAAGGTCATGTTCTTAACATATAATTATTAAGATGAATAAAATAGATAAATCTTGGTTGTTTCCGGCAGCATTGGTCTTTTATGAAATTTCGACCTACTTATCGAATGATATGTATCTGCCGAGTCTGCCACAAATTACCCGCGATATGCGCATCACCCAGGATTTGGCGGAATATACTTTATTGTTTTGGTTTTTAGGCTCGGCTTCCATGCAGTTGTTGATGGGGCCCTTGTCCGATCGTTACGGTCGAAAAATAGTGTTAATGACCGGTGGCTTATTTTATGTGTTGGCAAACGTGGTTTGCGCCATTACCTCTGATATTTATCTTTTTCTGATTGCAAGGTTTGTACAAGGCACCGCGGTGTGTTCCATGGTGGTTGCAGGTTATGCCGCCATTCATGAAACTTACGATACCACGCGAGCGATAAAAATTATTGCTATGATGGGGACGGTTACCATCTTAGCACCCGCATTTGGCCCGTTATTAGGCGCGGTGATTTTACAATTTTCAGAATGGCGATCCATCTTTTATTTACTAGCCTTATGGTCATTCGTGGCAATGTTATTATTGGCTAAGGTCATGCGCGAAACCAACCCTAAGCGTGTGCCCATCCATCTTAAAGAGATCGCTAGTGATTTTATGACTATCGCAAAGCGAAAAGCCTTTCTTCACTACATGATACCGTACTGCTTACTGTTTATGGCCTTTATTTGTTGGATAGTTGAAAGCCCATTTGTCATTATCGAGACACTCAAAAAATCGCCTTTAGAATATGGTTACGTGCAGTTAGCTATTTTTGGCTCATTCATGCTTGGCGCTCAAATTGTCCATTTTATGGCGGAAAAAGTCTCACCACAGTATTTAATCAACGTGGGCATGAGCATTGCTTTAGCCGCAGTGTTGCTATTGGTCTTGCTGAGTAGCTTAGACAACCAAGCCTATTTTTCATTGATATTGCTGTTGATGGTATTTTCAACGGGGGCTGCCATCGCATTTGGTCCATTAAGTCGCTGTGCCATTGACGCGTGTGAAGAGGCCATGGGAAGAAGAATGGCAATATTTTCAACCTATATGAACACTTTTGGTGTGTTTGCGACTATCTTGGTAACCCTCACTAACGATAAAACCATGGCAAACTTGTCTATACCGATTGCGCTAGGGGTTATTTTTGCGTTTATTATTTATCATCTCAGTCATGATAAGAATAAAGCTAGATAACTTCGCATATTGGGTGGTTTTACTTGCATTTAAAGTCAGGATCCATACACTTGCTGAATCATGATCATATACGAATAATTGAGGGCATATCATGCAAGCAGGTCCATCTAGCCAATCACGACGCTTCAGTGTTTTAGAGCTGCAAAGAATTTTAGATATTGCGCCGCATTTTATCGATAAAAGTAAAAAAAATATTTTTGTGCTAACCGCTGGTAGTTCCTTACCTGTATTGCAAGAATTGCTACAAAATGAAGATTTGTGGAACAACGACGATCCCATTGCTGCATTTCGTCACGCAATTGCGCAACACGAAGCAATGATTCCGAGCTTTAGTGATCAAAGTGATAAATTAAGAGAATCACTAGCACATGCAAATCTGTTGTCACCTCGTAATGGCACCAGCGAGGTTTATAAGCAAATTGAAGTCGAAATAGAAGATTTGAAACAAAGACTGGTTCCGATTGGCGATTTCGAATGGGCGGTGGTATGCAAATTATCAATGCAGTTTTCAGATCTCTTGCCCAAAACACATGAAGGGCGTGCTGCAATACAGGGTCTAGTCGAACAATTACAGCTCATTCATAAAATCACCAATAGTGATACTTATAAAGAAGGTGCGGCCTTCTTGCGTTGTGATTTCAGTTATTTGCAAGACGTTTTCGTAGAGACGATAGCAAAAATCTGTGCTTCGGGTTTTATTGGTAGTGCACATGCCATTCATCGATATATGTCATTAGCGCCATGGGTATTATCGGAATCAGAGCGCAACGTTTTTGATAGCACTAAAATAGCAATGACCTTAGCGCCAGGATTATTCCAAGGTTTAGGCATATTTGGACAGATCATTCCAAGAACAGGTGATGAGTTGCACAATATGCAAGCCGATACTCGCGAATATGCTTTATTTAAAAAAGTCATGATGGAACTTATCGCTCTGCCACACTTTCAAAAGCCGTTTGATGTTAGCTTATATTTGGGGACTGATCCGGTCGCAGCAGCACCAAACTCTAAAGATAAGAAAGCCTATCAACCACCGTCAAGTAGTACTTCGCGACATGTTTCCTTATTAGACAAATTTCGTAATTTGAGTCTCTCTTCCTCTTCATCATCTTCCTCTTCTTCGAGCTCTTCTTCGAGCTCTGCTCCAACAAGAGCTGAAAGAAAGAGCTCATACTCAGCAGCTAAGGTAGATAAAGGCCATGTAGTGGCAAGAACAGTAAGCGAACCTGGCACGTCTCTATTACCTGGATATGGTTTAATTCGAGCAGTGGGATCATCACCATCAAGCCCGCGGCAGAGTTCCAGTGGCAGGACGGGCGTACCGACAACCACAACGACAACCACAACGACAACCACCGTCACAACGCCGGTAGATCCTTCTGATGCCAATAAACCAAAAGGAAGTGGAAATTTGAATCTTCGTTAGCCGCCGTGGATATAGCCGGTAAGCGCGGAGATTTCTTGTTGTTGTTGCAACATGACCCAGCGTGTGATGTCGCCGATGGAAATGATCCCAACGAGTTTGTCATTATCAACAACCGGTAAATGACGAAATCGTTTTTCGGTGATGATTTCCATGGCCCTTTGTACGGTCGTATCAGAGGTTACGGTCAGTACATTTTTGGTCATCACATCACTAACTTTAACGGTAGCTGCATCAAGCTTCTTGCTCACCAGTTTATTTATAATGTCGCGTTCACTGATAATGCCTTGTACTTTCTCGCCATCCATAACCAGCAAAGCACCGATGCCGAATTGTGAGAGTAATGCTGCACACTCGTAACAAGTATGTTCACCAGTTAACGTTTGAATTTTACTGCTCTTTTCTTTTAACAGCATGCTTAATGGTGTTTGCATTATGATTTACTCCTAGGGCATTAATAAGAAGTATAGACAGGTTGCTTCCACCAACGTGCTATTAACATGACATTTATACAGTGAAAATGCGAATCTTTGATATGCACGCTCCTGCGTTATATATCAATAGAATGAATTCGTTGCTAAGTTTGTAGTTGAATATATGGAAATCTTTTAAAAGCTAAGGTGGTTGATTGCACAGTAATGCCCTAGTCTTCGTTCAAGACTTAGCAGTGATTATGATGGTGGCGGGGCTCATTTCTGTATTGTGCCATCGATTTAAGCAACCTGTGGTTTTGGGCTACATTCTTGCGGGCATGATTATTGGTCCTTATACACCGCCATTCTCATTTATCCAAGATATCAACACCATTCAAACATTGGCTGAATTAGGCGTGATATTCCTCCTGTTCTCTCTAGGCTTGGAGTTTAACCTAAGCAAACTCAGTAAAGTTGGCAAATCAGCATCTGTGGCAACGCTGATGGAAATTGTTGTCATGACAGGGATGGGGTATTGGGTAGGGCGGCTATTTGGGTGGAGTCAAACAGACTCGATATTCTTGGGCGCCATGCTGGCAATATCGTCTACCACCATTATTTTGAAGGCACTAGAAGAATTGGGGTTGAAGCACAAAAAATTTGCTCAGCTCATTTTTGGCATATTGATTCTAGAAGATATTTTTGCCATCGCCATTTTGGCGTTTCTGTCGACCATTTCTATTACCGGCTCTATGCATGCTGAAGATTTTATCATTACCTTAGGTAAACTATCGACCTTTCTTGTCGTATCACTCTTCTTGGGGATTATGATTGTTCCGCGCGTGCTTTCCTACATTGCTAAATTTAACAGCCGTGAAATTCTGTTGATCTCCGTTTTGGGAATTTGCTTTGGTTTTTGTTTACTTGTCATTCGATTAGGATACAGTGTTGCCTTAGGCGCGTTTATTATTGGCGCCATCATGGCTGAATCTCGACAGTTACAAACCATTGAAACGCTTATCATGCCGCTGCGCGATATGTTCAGTGCGATTTTCTTTGTATCTGTTGGGCTCATGTTCGACCCTAGTGTTTTAATGACACACACCTGGCCAATTGTTGGCATTACGATTGTGGTGGTGGTTGGCAAAGTGATAAGTAGTGGTCTTGGTATTCTATTAACGGGTGAAAATGGTAAAACGTCCATGCGTGTTGGCTTGGGGTTGGCGCAAATTGGGGAGTTCTCGTTTATTATTGCGACACTGGGGGTTACTTTAGGGGTAACCAGTGGTTTTCTATATCCGATTGCGGTGACTATTTCTGCAATTACCACCTTATTAACGCCTTTCTTAATCAAATACTCCGATACCATTGCAAAAGGCGTGTCCTTTTTTATTCCAACTGCTGTGAGCAATCAGTTTCAAAGATACTCATATTGGCTACATGCAAAACACCCCAATCACAATGTCAGCATCAATCGCTACAAATTATATAATATTATTCAGGTGATTATTAACTTATTCATCGTGATGGGTATTTTCTTTACCTGCGCTTATCTTGCAAGCACGGCATGGGGCGATTGGATATTATCATTTACCAATCACCACATTCAAAAAGCAATATTCTGGGCCTTGGCTTTCATTGTGTCACTGCCATTTTTAATTGCGGCATACCGAAAAATTCAATTCATTTGTTTGCTGTTAACTGAGCTGAATATTAAAGATGATAAATCAAATTTAAAATTAAAATGGCACAAAATTGTTGCTGAGCTCATTCCGCTTTTTTCACTAATCAGCATCATGCTATTTATTAGTGCATTGAGTATCAGTATTCTACCACCGATTGAATTGCTTATTTTTATCAGTTTTGTCGCCTTGATATTAATTGCGCTACTTTACACTTGGTTTATCAAGTTGCATTCAAGATTAAAAGATATTTTTCTGGAAACATTCCAGAAAGATGATCATGATCAATCAAAGTAACTTTAATTTGAATAATGGCAAAACACTATTATAGTCATCTGTCCAATCAATTGTTAATTCGGTTTTAGTGTCTAAGAGATTGATACCTTCTACTTTGCGTAACCACTCGGAAAAATGCGGATCGCTGGTTAATATCGCCCAATCTGAGTAAAACCGAAAGGTTTCTAAGTCTAACGCGGTTTGTATCCAAGAATGATTTAACGAATGATCTTGTGCAAGCTTTTTCGTGAGAGGCATAAAGTCAATATACGTGTTTGTCGTGTGGAAGGCGATGATCCCATTGGGGTTAAGTAAACTGCGATATAACGCTACAGCTTCTTGGGTTAGTAAATGAGATGGGACGGCATCACCACTAAAAGCATCGGCGACAATCAAGTCATATTTTTTAAAGTTAGGAGCGAATCGTGATTTGACTAACGACAGTCTTGCATCACCTAGAATAATATTGTGATTGGCCGGCGATTTTTTTAGAAATGAAAAATATTGATTTGCATAATCAACTACATTTTCGTCTATTTCATAAAAATCAACATGATCGCCTTTTTTTGCTAAAACAGCAATCGTGCCACAACCCAACCCGATGGCCGCAATGTTAAGTGGCCGATCATGTTGTTGATGTAAATAGCGAAATGCTAACTCAACGCCAGACGAGACACCATAATAGCTGGTGGGGGTTAATTCTTTTTCGGCGCTTTGAAATTGTATACCATGCAATATTTGACCATTGCGCAAGTCCCTGAAGCGGTAGGGGTCGTCAAACGCACCATTTTGTATCACGCGGATTAAACCATACACACTTCTTTTTTGTGCCAATACCGATATTTTCGGTTGAAAAAGAATCAATGAAAATAAGATAACGATGATAACCGAACAGGTAATCGTCAAGAAATTAAATATCCAAACGGGATCCTCATCTTTATAGAGTTGATGAGCCAAAAATAACGTAAGACCGGTAATAAGTGCTAATGGAATGTAAAAATCCCATGAAAGGGCATGAAATACAAAAGCAGCCATATTCACAAACACGCTACCTAACACACCACCAAGCGCAATCAACAGATAAAATGTGGTTAGGGAATTTTTTGAAGGCTTGCGTCTTACCAATTCACCATGACAAATCATGCAAGCAATAAAGAGTAATCCCAGTAAAACGAGTAGTGCTTCAAAGCCGACTAAACGTTGTTGATAGGATAGCCATAAAGTTAAGGTAAGTAATACGAAAAAAGCACAAATCCAAAACGAACGCTGGTAACCACTTTCTTTAGAAAAAGTCACAATATATGAAATGAGGTATAGTGCCAGTGGCAGCACCCATATGAGGGGCAGATTAATAATATTTTGTGCAAGAAACTGCGTTATCGATAACAGCAAAGCGCAAGTTAAAAAACTCAACATTAGCCACTGACTTGCTTTTAAGAGAGTGACATCCTGCTTTTGATTTTCAATGACCTTGGCTTGTTTCTTAAACGCAAAAAGGGACATGAAAATCGCACAGATACTGCAATAGCCAATATACAGCACGGTCCATAACAGCCCTTGCTTGTGTAATCCTATCGATGGTTCAAGTAAGAATGGGTATCCTAGCAGTCCAATAAGCGAACCTGCATTTGAAATTGAATAGAAATAATAAGGGAATTCACTTTCTTTAACGTGACAATACCAATGTTGAAGTAAAGGGTTAGAAGCTGATATCACAATAAACGGTAGTAAAATAATCGATGCTAATAAAAGGCAAATACTAGTGGGTGGCCACGCAAGACTATCTATCACAAAAGAATCAAGATTAATGGGCATGAAATAAAGTGACGCTATAATTAAAGCGAAGTGAATCATTGCCTGTATTCGAATAGAAGCAAGCTTTGCTAATAGATAAGCATATAAATAGCCAAGGAGTAAGCTTGTTTGAAAAAAGATCATACAGGTGATCCAGACAAAGGCGCCTCCGCCAAATTGTGGGAGCAAATGTTTAGCAAGCAGGAGTTGAACAAAGAAAAGCAAGAAAGCACTAATAAATATGCCACTGCCGACTAGCATCCGAATCATATTAACTCCAAGTAAAAAAACGAATTAAACGGCAAATCAGAGCCGCCAAATCCTTAATAGTGGCAAAACACTATTATCATCATCGGTCCAATTGATGTTGGTATCTTGTCGTGAATCTTGTATCGTAAATCCGGATTGTTTTTCAAGCCATGCTTTAAAATGGGGATCGCGAGTCATAATTGCCCAGGTATTTGCAAAACGTGCTGTTTGGCCATTGGCAGCTGCTTTGATCCAGAAATGCTGTAGCCCAAATGCTTTGGCCTCATTTTTGGTGAGCGGCATAAAGTTAATAAAGGTATTTGAAGCATGAATGGCGATAAAGCCATTTTTGGTTAATAAACTTTGGTATAAGCTCATGGCTTCATTGGTCAATAAATGAAATGGCACGGCGTCGCCGCTAAAAGCATCGGCAATAATCAAGTCATAATGGGAAAAGTCGGGAGTAAATCTGGCTTTTACTAACGATAGCCTTGCATCACCTAAAATGATATTGATTTTGGCAGGTGAGCTTTCAAGAAAACTAAAATATTTTTTTGCAAAATCGATAACGGTAGGGTCTAACTCATAAAAATCAATCCGATCGCCTTTGCGACCATAGGTGGCAACAGTGCCACTGCCTAATCCGATGGCGGCAATATTCAGTGGGTGGTCGCTGTGCTCAATTAAATAGCGAATGGCTAAATTAATACCCGAAGATTCGCCATAATAGCTTGTAGGGATCCGCTTTTTTTCAGGGCTTAAAAATTGTAGTCCGTGCAATATCTGGCCATTACGCATTTCTCGATAACGATTAGGCTGCTCCGCTTTTCCATGATCAAATACCCGAATTAACCCGTATACGGTTCTTTTTTCAGCAACGATAGATAGCTGGGGTGAAAACACATTCAGAGTCGTTAACACGATTACAATGACCGCAGCGGTTCTAGTGATAACCTTAAATTCCCACGAGGGCTGTTTTTCTTTCGTATAGGTATAAGCGATTTTTGCCACAAACAGGGAGATGAGAATGAGGGGAATATAAAAATCCCACGATTTGCCAAGTAGCACGAATGCAACCAAATTAACAAAAAGGCTACCTAACACCCCACCGAGCGCAATAAAGAGATAAAATGTCGTCAAGCCATTTTTTGAAGGTTTGCGCTGAATAAGTTCGCCATGACAGATCATACAGGCACAATACAGTAGTCCGAGCAGCACGATAAGAATATCGTATCCCACTAAGCTTTGCATAAAGCTTAGCCATAACACTAATGAGAGAAATACAAAAAAGGAACAGAGCCAAAAAGAGCGATCATAGACACGGTCATTAGCGAACGTCACAATAAAGGAGATTAAATATAGCGCTAAAGGCACCACCCACATCAAGGGCAGGTTAATAATATTTTGTGCTAAAAATTGTGTTATCGATAACAACAGGGCGCTGGATATGAAACTCAAAAATATCCACTCGGCGGCTTTTAGCGCCGTAACATCGCGCACCTTTTCGCTAATTAACAGCACCTGTTTCTTAAACACAAAAGTTGCCATAAAAAGAGCACACAGCACACAATAGCCTATATACATCATGCTCCATAAGGTCGCTTGATGCTTTAGGCCCAATGATGGCTCAATGAAAAAAGGATACCCTAGTAACCCAATGAGCGAGCCGGCATTAGAAATCGAATAAAAATAGTAGGGGAATTCACTTTTTTCGACGTAGCTATACCAGTGCTGAAGCAAAGGACTAGAAGCCGATATAATAACAAAGGGCAGAATAATAATGGATATTAATAAATGGCAAACGCTTAACGGTGGCCACACCTGGCTTTCAACGACCAAGGCATCCAGATGAATCGGAATATAATAAAGCGACGCCAGAATTAAACCAAAATGAATGAATGCTTGTATTCGCAGAGAAGGGAGTTTAGCTAAGAGGTAAGCATAGAGGTAGCCAAGGAGTAAGGCCGCCTGAAAAAAGAGCATGCTCGTGATCCACACGAATGCGCCGCCACCAAATTGCGGTAGCATATGCTTAGCGAGTAAAAGCTGAATAAAGAAGAGTAGGAAGGCACTGATAAAGATCCCGCTACCAACCAAAATTTGTATCATATCAGCTCCAAGTAAGAAGACTAATTATTCAAACGACAACATCTTAGCTATAAGTTGACAGCCATTTTACTTAACTGAAATAGTATTGGTTTTGGCTTGAGAAAAAATATGTCACTCAGCGCAGCTTTTTCATACGATATCACAGAATATGAAAGTCGCTCATATGCGCAAACCCATCCCGATCATTTGTTTACCTTGGCCACATTATTTGGTTTAAAGCCCACTGCTTTTGCCAATGCGCGCATTTTGGAATTAGGCTGTGCCAGTGGCGGCAATATTATTCCCATGGCTTGCCAGGCGCCTTCTGCTCATATTGTGGGTGTGGATTTAAGTGCGGTGCAAGTGCAAAAAGCTGCGCGTACAATTCGTGAACTAAAACTAACTAACATCGAAGTTTTTCATCTTGGAATTGAGCAAATAACGCCTGAATTCGGACAATTTGATTACATTATTTGTCACGGTATTTATTCCTGGGTTCCAGAAGCGATCCGCGAAAAAATTATGGCGGTGTGCCAAGCGCATCTTGCACCGCAAGGTGTTGCTTATATTAGCTATAACACCTTACCTGGTTGGAATGTGGTAAAAAGCATTCGTGAGATGATGCTCTATCATACCAAGGGTATCGATTCACCTATTGAAAAAGCAAAAGAATCGCGGAACTTATTACAATTTATGGTGACAGGCTTAGGGAACGATCAAGCACCTTACGCCAATTTCTTACGAAACGAGATCGCAATATTAGCCAAGCAACCTGATTCCTATTTGGTTCACGATCACTTAGGCGAAGTGAATGAACCTTGTTATTTCTATGAATTTGTTGAGCACGCCAAACGATATCAACTCGCTTATCTATCCGATACTGAATTACCCGACATGTACCCTAGTAATTTGCCGCCAGGGTTGGCGACTGAAATGAGCAAAATAAATGACGTTGTGAGCTGTGGGCAATATTTAGATTTTATTCGCAACCAACGTTTTCGTTGCACCTTGCTTTGCCATGAAGCTGCAACGATCAACCGCAGCCTGTTTACCTCACAGATCACCGCATTTTACTTAAGCTTCAATGGTAAAATCGACGGCCCAGCTGAAGCCCAAGCAATGAATGAACAAGAAATGCATTGTGTAGGGCAGCATATCACTTTGACGCTAACCAATCCGATTGCAAAGGCTGCCATGCTTAAATTATCAGCTCTTAAAGGTAAGCCGATTGCTTTTGGTGAATTATGTGGTAGTGTCATGAAAGAAACTTCACTTAGTGATCGTGCCTATGTTGAACGCTTCCTGATTGAAGACTTAAACCTCATGCGATTGGTTTTAGGTGGGTTGGTAAAAATTCATTCCGATGGTGGACGTTATGCGAATGCACCTGGGAATAATCCTCTGACAACAGAGTGGATACATTACCAGTTGCAACACCAAGCATGGGTAACCAATCATCGGCATGAGACCATTTCTTTAAGTGATATTGAAAGATTTTTGTTACTTAACTGCGACGGGCAAATCTCTGTAAAGGAATTAAGCCAAAAGCTTACTGATTTTCTTACCCAACAAAAGGTAGGATTAATACGCGAAGACGGGCAACAAGTCGAAGATGTCGTTGAACGAGAGCAACGCAGTTATGCTTTGTGCCAGTCATTGTTGAATGAATTTAGTCAATTAGCATTAATTGTTGACAAATAAGGTAACTATCCTCATAGGAACTATCCAGGAGAACGAATGCCGGAGATTGCAGTTGCGAGCTACCTATCATGCGCAATTGCCTTTGCATTAGTCGCGCTCGTCTTGTATTTGCACCGCCCCACGCGTTTGCAGTTCCCCATTCTTCCGGTTTGTGTCATTTCAGCGATGGTATGGGCCATTTTGTCCACAGCTTATGCTGCTGGTTTTACTGCAAATTATGCTTATGTCACCGTTGCAGAAGTAATCAATAATGCCTTATGGATTGTCTGCTTTGTTAAATTGCTGAAATTTGGACGCCAAAGCAAAGAGAAGCGTTGGTTTTTCCATCGTGGTTTTTATGCCTTTACCGGATGCATATTATTCTCGTTACTGGCCATTGCCGTTATCCAAGTATTGGATTTAAAAATTGGCTATAACGTATATTTAAATACTTACTGTTACAGCGCGTTAGTGCTGACAGCCGTACTATCATTGTCGTTAATAGAACAAATCTATCGTGGCTCGATTGGCCATCAACGTTGGCGCTTAAAGTTCTTATGCATCGGCATGGGCATTGTTTATAGCTACGACTTTTACATGTACGCCAATGCGGCCATTTTGGATAACATCAGTATTGGTATTTGGCAGGCACGGGGCGCCATTTCAACCCTGGTTGCACCCTTGATTTTGTTAAGTGCACTGCGTCACCACAAATGGCAAGCTGAAATATTGCCCTCACGCGCGGTGATTTTCAAAACCACCATTTTTGTCAGCAGTGGCGTTTATCTATTAGCCATGATGATGGTGAGTTACTTTATTCGCGAATGGGCAGGTACCTGGGGCGACGCATTACAAATCTTATTTTTTACCGGCTCACTCGTGCTACTAGCCATGATGCTTTCTTCAGGACGTGCACGTGCCTGGACAAAAGTCTTCATTTCAAAGAACTTCTTTAAGCTACGTTACGATTATCGTGAAGAATGGATCCGGTTCTCGTTACTGATGTACGCAAATGACGATGAAAGACAATTAACCACCCGAGTCATTAAAGCCCTGGCTGATATGGTTGAAAGCCGTAAAGGGGTGCTCTTTGAATGGGAAGATAAACGCGGTTATGTACTAAAAGATTGTTGGCATAGCCCGTTCCCTAATCAAGAAGTGGTGATTGAGCCAGGGCCTTTCACCGATTACTTGCAGCAGTCACAACGCGCTTTAGAAATTCCTTCACACTTAAGTGAAAATGATCGCGCATTTTCTTTTGTGAGCGTGCCACAAGCCATTAGACAATTTTCATGGGCATGGTTATTGGTTCCCTTACTTCACGGTAATCGCTTGCATGCCTTTGTTATTTTAGCGCATCCACGGGTGGCCTTTTTCAACGTGAATTGGGAAGTATTAGATCTACTTTCCATGGCAGGTCGCCAAGCGGTGATTTGTTTGGTGCAAGAGCGCAATGCAGAAGCATTAGCGATTGCTCGACAGTTTGAAGGCTTTAATCGTTTATCGGCTTTTGTGGTGCACGATTTGAAAAATGTGCAATCGCAGTTGAAACTGATGCAGAGTAACCGCGAGAAGCACGAGAATAATCCGGCGTTTATTAGAAGTGTTTTCAACACCATTGAACATGCAACCGACAAAATCGATCGCTTGCTGTTACAAATGCGTGATCGCGAACAACTATTGAGTCCACAAACCATTCATGTGGCTTCTGCCCTACAAAAGGTTATTCAATTAACGAATCACCGGCATCCCGTTCCACGTATGGATTGGCAGATCATGAACGGCGATATTCAAGTGCTAGGTAATGAAGATCAATTGGTAAATGTACTTTGCCATTTGGTTGAAAATGCGCAACAAGCAACCCCAGAACATGGCGAAGTGGTGCTAACGGTGGCGCTCATCGATGAAAAACTGTCGATTGCCATTCGCGATACCGGATGTGGTATGGATGCGGAATTTTTACATGGCGACTTGTACAAACCTTTTATTACCACCAAGGGTGAAAAGGGTATGGGCATTGGTGTTTATGAAGCCAAGGAATATGTTCACCATGTCGGCGGAAGGCTCTCGGTAGAAACCATAAAAGATCAAGGATCAACCTTCACGCTGGAATTCCCCTTAGTTGTGAAGAACACAGTAGAGCAAAGTGTCGCTTAATTACATAAAAGGAAGTTGTAGTGACAGATAAACCCTATTTATTGGTGATTGAAGATGATGAAGGCTTAAGAGAACAGTTAAAATGGGCTTTTAGCAATTATGAAGTCATCACAGCTCAAGACAAAAATGAAGCGATTACGAAATTAAGACGATTTGAACCAGGGGTGGTAACGCTCGATCTTGGGTTACCGCCTGATCCTTGTGGGTATGAAGAAGGCTTAAACATTCTACAAGAAATTGTTTCCTTATCCCCCAGCACGAAAGTGATTATGGTTACCGGTCAATCTGATCGCATTATCGCGATGCAAGCGATTAATCTGGGAGCCTATGATTTTTATGTTAAGCCGATTGAGCCGCAAAGTTTAAGCTTGATTGTTGATCGCGCGTATTATTTGCATACGCTCGAAAAAGAGTACAACCAATTAAATACGCTGTCGCTTAGCCATTCCATTAAAGGCATTTTAACCAGCAGCCCTGTGATGCAAAAAGTGTGTCGCACAGTGCAAAAAGTGGCACCCAATAATATTAGTATTTTGCTGTTAGGGGAAAGCGGTACCGGTAAAGAAGTATTAGCCAATGCGCTGCATGAGCACAGTGATCGCGCTAAAGAGCCCTTTGTTGCCATCAATTGCGCGGCCATTCCTGAAAACTTATTAGAAAGTGAATTATTTGGTTATGAAAAGGGCGCCTTCACAGGGGCAGTAAAACAAACCCTGGGTAAAATTGAAATGGCCAATAAAGGAACGCTGTTCCTAGATGAAATTGGTGATTTACCGCTTTCATTGCAACCAAAATTATTACGGTTTTTGCAAGAACGCACCTTTGAGCGCTTAGGCGGGCGAAGTCAGATCTCGGTGGATGTGCGTGTGGTTTGTGCAACCCATCATGATTTACAAGAATCCATTCAAGCGCACACTTTCCGCGAAGATTTATATTATCGCTTAAGCGAAGTGACCATTCAGATCCCGCCACTGCGTGAACGAATTGGCGATTCGGCGGTTATGGCGCGTTTATTCTTGAGCCGTTTTTCGCAAGAATATAAACGCCCCGTTAAACGCTTTACCCCAGAAGCACTAGATGCGATTCATAGTTATTCCTGGCCAGGCAACGTTCGAGAACTTGAAAATAAAATTAAGCGTGCGGTAGTCATGGCGGATACTTCGCAGATTACCTTGGCCGATCTTGATTTGCCATTTAACAATTTACATTCAATGCCGTTTAACTTAAAACAAATTCGTGATCACGCTGAAAAAGAAGCGATCACCACCGCATTGAATTATTGCGATAGCAACATGTCAAAAGCTGCCGAACTGCTAGGCATTACTCGTCCGACACTCTATAATTTAATGGAAAAGTTGGCAATGACCGAGAAAGAGCTATCAACCAAGGAGTAGTGTTGTATGTTAAATGATAGTGATTTTAATGCCTTTTATTTAAAGGCTAAGCAGTCATTGGAAAGGTATCGTTCACGCAAAGAAGTGAATGTATTTCTGGTAACGGCTTTTGCTGACGTTGAAAAAACCCAATCGTTGCATCTGTTAAAAGAAACCTTACAAGATTTTTGTAAACAGATGATTTCAAAAGTGAACTCGGTAGGTTTAACCGCATTTGGCGGCACGTGTAGCACTTGCCCGTGTTTGAAAACGCTAAAATCGATTTGCACTGAAATTAGTCAATTATTACTTCCCGTTCAAGGCAAAGCACCTCGTTCACGGATAAAGAAAAGCCCCTAAAAAGGGGCTCATCTATGAATGCAGTGTCAGGATCTCTTAAGGTATTATTATTTTTAGTATTGCCTTTTAGCACGACCAAAATGTAAACCTAAACTACCACTTCAACTGCTACATCAGATAACGAAATGCTTAAAATTTATTTTTATATAGCTCTTGGCAAGAAGCAAACGGATCGGAATTGACTCTCACAACATTTAAAGAGACTTTTTTCGAACGTTCTAAACTGTATTGCGTCAATATTTGCTTGAGCAATCCTGGTTTTGACCATTGAAATGACTCTTTTGTCGTGCAATTCGTTTCTGGTTGGTTTCTTGTTGCATTCGGATTATCAGAACAAGAGGAAACAGCATCATTCTTCGAAGCATGATTCTGTTGAGTTGTTACCTTCAGAATTTCTTTTTTGTGTCTTTCCATCGCTTGTTTTAAGCCCCAATGGATGGTGTAGGACATATTATCTGAAGAGGACATCCAATGACTTAAAATGCTCCACCCTTGGCGTGTTACTTCAACCGCATCATCACACAAGCGAACAAATTCATTTTCATTACCATGTTCGATGTAAAAGTCAGCTGCTAAAATTAAACGCTGTAAGGTAGGTTTAATGCCAATAGGCATTAACTTATTGGTGAGATCACCAATCGCCTTTATAAGATTTTGGACGAATAGTTTTCGAGCCTCTATCTCACGTCCATTAACAGCAGACGAGATGTCTAACTGCGCTAGAGCGTCTGATAGAGATTCAATTTGGCCGTCTTTTAAGACAACACCTTCTGTTGACTTACCCATGACATTCCTTGTCGATGTTTGTTTACTGAAGGGTATAACCAGTAAGACAGATAATGTGTAGTTGGGCAACCCAATACGATCATTATTTCAATTTAATTTTTTAGCTTATGGATCTTTTCTAAATCAGAAGAAAATTGTCTGAGGAAATCAAGCTGATCGCGTTTTTGATGGCGAATAGATCACAACAGAATCCGTTTTGGCTGAGGCGCGAAATATGTTAAAAAACTAAATAAATTACGGGGGTATATGTTTGACTTCTGCCAGATTAAGCCTTAATGTTCTCCTCAATTTTGACCCCCTAGGAGCCTTAATTTCATGCGGATTGGTGTACCAAAAGAGATAAAAAATCACGAGTATCGAGTGGGCATGGTCCCAAGCAGCGTTCGTGAAGCAACTGGCAATGGCCATGAAGTGTTTGTTGAGACAAACGCAGGCAGTGGCATTGATATCAGTGACGACGATTATCGCAATGCGGGTGCCATTATTGTTGATACCGCTGCGGAAATCTTCGCTACCGCCGATTTAATCGTCAAAGTGAAAGAGCCACAGCCCAATGAGTGCCTCATGTGCCGTGAAGGGCAGGTTCTGTTTACCTACCTTCATTTAGCTCCAGACCCCAATCAAGCAAAATTACTTATGGAATCCGGTTGTACCGCGATTGCTTATGAAACCGTTACCGACGATCAAGGCCGTTTACCGTTACTGGCACCGATGAGTGAAGTCGCAGGCCGTATGTCGATTCAAGCGGGTGCACATGCGCTAGAAAAAGCACAAGGTGGCCGCGGTATTCTGCTTGGCGGTGTTCCGGGTGTTGAACCTGGTCATATCGTTATTTTAGGTGCGGGTGTTGTGGGAACCAATGCGTTAATGATGGCGATTGGTGTTGGCGCACAAGTGACCGTATTAGATAAATCATTGAAGCGTTTAAGAGAACTCGATGCGCAATTTGGTCATAGCTTGCATACCATTTATGCAACCCAAGATGCGATCGATCGTTATGTATGCAAAGCCGATCTCGTGATTGGTGCGGTATTAGTTCCTGGTGGCTCTGCACCTAAATTGGTTTCAAGAGCCATGTTAAAGCACATGAAACCCGGTTCTGTATTAGTTGACGTAGCCATTGATCAAGGCGGTTGCTTTGAAACCAGCTTGCCTACTACACATGCTGAACCTACTTATGTGGTTGATGGTATTGTTCATTATTGTGTTGCGAACATGCCAGGTGGTGCACCACGTACTTCAACGTTTGCATTAAATAACGCAACCGTTCCTTATGTGATTGACATCGCAAATAAAGGCTACAAGCGTGCCTTATTAGAAGATAGTCGTTTACGTGAAGGCTTAAACGTTCATCGCGGTAAAATCACGCATCCTGCAGTGGCAACGGCTTTAGGTTATAAAGCGTATTCACCGATGGAAGTTTTAGATCTTTAATTCCTTTCCGATCCTCACCCGTGGATCTTACTCTCTCCTGAGAAGGAGAGGGCGGCTCGTCAAAGACGAGCGGGTGAGGTTATCTTAACCACGATCTCAATTTCGTCCACAATATCTTCGGCGAATTAGTCGCAAACGCTGTTGCCATCAAAGCAATCAGAGAAGCCTGACCCACTACCAGGCTCGATACCATGGCACCAAAGGCACAATTTGTTTTTTTGATGGCTTGGGACAGCCCTTTCATAAATCAATTTTATAAATTTGACCTATAAATTATCAGGAAATTTATTTAATTGGGATGCCCCCAGAGACTACAGATAGACTTACCTCCGCCTTTATGGCTTGGAGCTAACTTTAGCATGACAGACTAAGCTTTTGGCTGCAACTAAGTGTTTTATTTGCTTCAAGATGCCATCCTTTCCGGAAAAACTCATAAATTGGAAATACTCTGGGAGTGGCTTTCCGTTTGCAAATATAATTACTTCTGAAATCATCCCCCTTAAAGATTCTTCATTAAGAAGACGTTCAGCAATACTAATATGTTTATCGCCCAATCTAATTAGATTATCGGGGAATCTACCACTTTTTAATATGTTGAAAAGTTCCGCTTCATTAAGGATACGCTCTGCAACAGATAAATGTGATTCTCCAAACGATAATAATATACGTGCGTCAATAAATTGATAAAACGCCGGCTTCAGCAAGTGATGAGCAACTTCAGGATGCTTCAAAGCTATCCGGCATAAATCCTTAACTAATTTACAACGTGCATCATGATCATG
>CAZCXZ010000003.1:0-62472 GCA_964502705.1 Uncultured Candidatus Berkiella sp.
TACGCGAGTTTCCACTTTTATGCGAAATATTGAAGCCTCAGGATTATTTAAAACACCAGACTTAACGTTGATACAAGCAGACGATATTAAAGCAGATGGTAAAATTCAATCAAGACCTATTGATAGGTTAATTGGCTTTAATTTAAAAGCAGATGAAGTGGTGAGTTTCCCGAATGTGGCAAAAACATCAGCAATACCGAGTGTGCCTGGTGCGCCACCATCAGCAACACCGCCGCCTGCTAATCAACCGAGTCCAACACCGACGAGTACGACAACAAAATGAACGTTAATTTAAATGAACTAGATTTAAATGATGTTGGAATTTGGCCGCTACCGGTCAAGATAGTGACTATTGGTATTATCAGTTTGATGATTCTTTTTTTAGGATATTGGACCGACACCAAAAAACAATTGTCTTATTTAGACAAATCTGAAGAAGAAGAGTTAACACTGCGAACGACTTTTGAAGAGAAGCAACATAAGGCTGCAAACCTAGATGCTTATAAAGAGCAAATGGCCAATATGAAAGCATCTTTTGGTGCTCTTTTACGACAGTTGCCTGAAAAAACAGAAGTGCCTGGCTTGATTGAAGATATATCGCATCAAGGACTGGCAGCTGGGCTGGAGTTTCGCACAATTAGACTATTGCCTGAAAAAGAAATTGATTTTTATGTGGAATTGCCGATCGAAATTTCAGTGATAGGGAGTTACCATCAGTTTGGTGAATTTGTGAGTAACGTTGCCGCTTTACCGCGAATTGTAACTTTGCATGATTTTGTTATTCATCCTGTTACAGTCGATTCAACTGGCGATAACTTAATTATGAACATTACGGCAAAAACTTATCGATATACAGCGGATGATCGAGAAAATGCGCCTAAACAATAGAGTCCGATATCCCATCTGGGGGGCCATTCTGCTTAGTTTGTTACTGACAGGTTGCAGTAACAGTGAGCGGCGCACTGAATTGGAATCTTATGTTAAAAGAATTAAGAGTCGTACGATTAAAGAAATTGAACCTTTGCCAGAAATTAAGCCATATGAAATTTTTAGCTATTCAGCAGCTAATTTGCATAGTCCGTTTGTGCCAATTATAACTCAAGAAGTTGCAAAAAAGACTGTCGTTGAAAATGGTATTCAACCCGATCTTAATCGACGCAAAGAAGCGCTAGAAGGCTTTCCATTAGATTCATTGCGTATGGTTGGTACGCTAGAAAAAAGCAGCAAAAAATGGGTATTGGTGGTTGATCCAAGTGGAACGGTATTTAGGATCACCAAAGGTAATTATATTGGTCAAAATCACGGACATATAGACAACATTTCGGATGAAAGAGTGATGATTACGGAAATTATCCCTGATCCGACTGGCGGATGGCGCGAACGAAAAGCATCAATTAGCCTTGTGGACACATTAAGCAAAACGAAGCTAAATCAACATCAACAAGTAAAGCAGTAATGAAAGGCTGGAGCGAGCAATGGTAAAAATAACAAAAGCATGCTTAATAACGTTGATAATGTTATTTTCGCAGTTTGCTTTGGCTGTGAGCACAATTAGAGACCTCCAGGTAGCTGCTGTTGATGGTAATCGGATCTGCATTCAGTTGAAATTCGATGGCAAAACCAATGCGCCAAAGAGTTTTGCCACAGAAAACCCTGCTCGAGTGGTATTAGATTTTCCAGGCACCAAAAATGGATTGCCACGCGATAAAGCACGAAGTGATTTTAATACCGGTATGGTTAAGCGTATTGCTGTAGTAGAAGCGAATGATCGCACACGCGTTGTGATTGACCTTAAAGAATCGGTTCCCTTTGAAGTTAAAATGGAAGGTAATGAAGCAGTTGTTGTTATGGGCGGTGGTTTACCGACGACCCAATCTGCATCTGACCCGTTCCATGGGCAGGTGTACACCTCATCCGAATCACGTGTTTGTAATAGCAAATTTAATTTGAAAGGGATTGATTTTCATCGAGGCAAGGATGGTGAAGGTCGGATTGTTGTGGATTTAAATCACACCAATATACCGATTGATTTAAAAGAAGAAGGTCAAAGGATCCGTGTGCGTTTTTCAGGAGCGCAGTTACCTAGAGATTTGCAAAACAAGTTAGATGTCACTGACTTTGGTACCCCCGTTAGCTCAATCAACACTGTCCAAAAAGGGGACGATGTTGAAATGACCATTCTGATGAGTGGCTTTTTTGAAAATATTGCTTATCAGGCAGATAAACGCTTTACCATTGAAGTAAAGCCATTAACAAAAGACGAAAAAGACAAATTACAGGCCAAAAATTTCAAATACACAGGCGAGAGGCTATCACTGAATTTCCAAGATATTGAAGTGAGAGCGGTATTGCAGCTGATTGCTGATTTTACAGGTTTAAATTTAGTGACCAGTGATTCGGTGACAGGCAGTGTTACGCTCAGGTTGCGAAATGTTCCTTGGGATGAAGCGCTAGATATTATTCTCAAAACGAAAGGCTTGGCTAAGCGCCAAGTGGGTCATGTTTTAATGGTTGGCCCAAGCGAAGAAATTGCGGCAAGAGAAAAACTAGAGTTGCAAGCATCACAGCAAGTCGAAGATTTATCTCCTTTGCGCTCGGAATATATGCAAGTAAATTATGCAAAGGCTGGTGAATTAGCTGCTTTACTAAAAACGGACAAAAACTCGATGTTGTCTTCACGTGGAACGGTGTCGGTCGATGAAAGAACCAATACACTGCTCGTGCAAGATACGGCAAATAAAATTGAAGAGATCCGCTCGTTGATTCGACGTTTAGATGTGCCGGTGCGCCAAGTGTTGATTGAATCGCGCGTGGTGTTTGCTAACGATGACTTTGAAGATGCGTTAGGGGTAACATTTAGTTCTGCAGCTAAATTTAGACCAGGCAACGAGCCCGTGGTAGGTTTTGCGGGTGACAGGTTAGGTGCTGATAATATTGCGCAAGGTGCAACACCGGCTTCTCAAGCCTTAGTTGATAGACTTAATGTTAACTTACCTGCCGCCTTACCGAGTGGCGCTGCCGGGTTTGCACAATTTGGTTTGGCGATAGCACGTCTGCCAGGTGGCACCATTCTTGATTTAGAGTTGATGGCTTTAGAGAATGAAGGGTTGGGTAAAATTGTTGCGAGCCCTCGTTTAGTGACCTCAAATCAACAACAAGCCTATATTGAGTCCGGTGAAGAAATTCCTTACCAAGAGGCTTCTTCTAGTGGTGCAACCTCGATTGCCTTCAAAAAAGCCGTATTAAGGCTCGAAGTGACGCCGCAAATCACCCCAGATGACCATATCATTTTAGATTTAAAGGTTAACCAGGACTCACGGGGCGTTGTGACTGCGGGTGTGCCGGCGATTAATACCCGAGAAATTCATACCAAGGTCTTAGTTGCCAATGGTGAAACGGTGGTGTTGGGCGGTATTTACCAACAGCAAAAAAATCAAAACAAGACTCAGGTGCCATTTTTAGGTAAATTGCCAGTCGTGGGGTGGTTGTTTAAGAACGAAACGAATAGCGATCAGCGAAACGAGTTACTTATTTTTGTAACGCCCAAAATTATTCAAGACGGGATGTCGTAGTCTTTCCTCGATTCGGGTCTGGTTCCAATGGTATACTCATGACCCAGTCGAGGCTAAGTGTAATAAGTTTGTAGCCTTGCTATTTGGAATTCGATACTGCTTAATAGTTAAATCTCTTGCTTTCATTGGCCGGCCCCAATCAACTATAGTGAGGCCGTTAATGTGAGTTTAATCAAGTTGGAAAAATGAAACGATCAGTGAATCTATTTTTAGTTGGCCCTATGGGGGCTGGAAAAAGCACGATTGGTAAACAACTGGCAAAAGAGTTAAAGCTAGAGTTCTATGACGCGGATCAAGAAATCGAAGCACGCTCAGGAGCGGATATTGCGTGGATTTTCGATGTCGAGGGAGAAGAAGGATTTCGCAAAAGGGAAGTACATGTCATTGATGAACTCAGCCAGCTTCAAGGGATTGTTTTAGCCACAGGTGGAGGAGCCGTGCTCAGTGCCGACAATCGTAATCGATTGGCTGCGCGTGGCACAGTGGTCTATTTGTTTACTACCGTTGAACAGCAAATGCGACGAACTGCGCGCGACAAACGTCGTCCGTTGCTTATCACCGAAACGCCAGAGTCAACCCTGCGGGAATTGATGGCTTTTCGTGATCCACTTTACCGAGAAGTTGCCGATGTTGTTGTGAATACCGATGGCCGTACGGTGCGCTCAGTTGCCGCCGAAGTCGTCAAGATGCTAGAGCGCGATCAGCTATAGCGAAATGACGGGCACAGCAGCCTCTAATGACGATGGAAAAAGTGATGAGTGATGAGCCAATATGGGTCAATGTGCCAGGTGGCACCTATCCTATTTTCATAGGTTATGACTTATTTGCGCGCTCTTCGGTTTTCCGGCATTGCTTGCAGCCTTCTGTTTGCATTATCAGTCATGCAGAAATTGCTGCGCACTATTTTCCACAAGTTGAAAAGGCGCTCGTGAATGCGGGCGCCAAAAAAATAACCACTTTCCTTGTCCCATCTGGCGATGCAAACAAGACACTCCCATACGCCGAAAAAATTTGGTCATTCCTTGCAAATCAGCATTATCATCGCGATACCACGCTGATTGCTTTAGGGGGCGGCATGATAGGCGATTTAGTGGGTTTTAGCGCTGCCTGTTATATGCGTGGTGTTGACGTGATCCAATGTCCCACTTCTCTGTTAGCGCAAGTTGATGCGGCGATTGGAGGCAAAACCGCCGTTAACCATCAGATGGGCAAGAATTTAATAGGACTTTTTCATCAGCCAAAAGGCGTATTCGCAGACTTAAGTACCTTATCGACATTGCCAGATAGAGAGTTTGTCGCAGGTCTTGCCGAACTAATAAAGTATGGTGTGGCCTTAGATCGGAGCCTTTTTGAATGGTTGGAAGCGGAGCTTCCCGCTATTTTGTCTCGCCAGCCGCAAGCATTAGAGCATGCTGTACGATGTGCGTGCCAGATCAAAGCCCGTGTCGTGTCAGTCGATGAAAAAGATCGGGGTGAGCGCATGGTGCTTAACTTTGGTCATACGGTGGCACATGCCATTGAAAAACACTATCACTATGAAAAATATTTGCACGGAGAGGCTGTTGCAATGGGTATGTTGGTCGCATTGCGTTTATCCTTAGAGTTGGGACAGGCGAGTGCGCATTTGTTAGATAGATTAGTTTTTATGCTAACAAAGGCAGGTTTGCCGATATGCTTGCCGAATGACATTACGATCGAAGCGATATTAGCTAATATACAACAAGATAAAAAACATTCTGGCAATAAAACGCGCTGGGTGTTGGCAGAATCATTGGGCCAAGCACGTATCAACGAAGACGTGCCTGAAACCACAGTAAGAGCGGTGCTCAAAGCTTGTGGTGCTACTTAGTAAAATGAGGTAAGGATACCGTATGCTGAACAATAGTAAGTTGATAAACACGCACGCTTATATTTCTTCTGCTTGGCAGCAGCACGCGGATCTCATTACGCATCTTTGCCACTTTAGCCAAAACATCCTTTTGGTGTTAGGGAAAGCTGAATCTGGAAAAAGTACTTTTTTTGAACATTTTTTGAGTGTACCTGGCGCGGGGTTGAAAGTTTGCGGCCTCAAAGCGAACCCAGAGCACACGGTCGAAGATATTTTAAAAGAAGTCGCAACCGGTTTTGAGCTTAACTGGGGAAATGCGGCCAGCACAACCCTAGAAGTGAAAACCCAAGCCATCGTTGCTTATCAAAATGCACATGAAACCTGGATGCTGATGGTTGATGATGCACATTTGTTAGATGACATGCAATTAGCCGCATTGCTGCAGCTCGTACAGTTTAATGATGAAGCAAGACAACAGCTGCACTTGGTACTGTTGGGAGAACCTTCATTAGAAGCTCGCTTATTTGCGCCAACGCTCGCTACTTATGCTGAAGGCAAAGTTTATAGTATCGAGCTTGAACCCTGGACATTGCATGATACAAAACGTTATTTTGCACGCGCAACGACAACAATGCATTTTAGCCCTGAGCAAATTGCCACAATTTTTGAACGTGCCGAAGGGTTGCCAGGGAAGGTTGTTAAAGAACAACAGTTATTACAGAATCCATTTACAGAAGAGGCAAATACCATGACAAAGCAACAAGCAAAGCGTTGGACACATCCTATTGCTCTGGGTGCCGTTGCCGGATTTTTATTGGGGGGCAGCTATTTGCTATTAAACAGCACCCAAGATGAAGAAATGGTGAATGCACCGGTTAATGCTGCGCAAGTTGAAAATAATCGACTTGATAATAGCGATGAAAAAATGGCGATGGAAGAAGAGCCCGCTCCCGTTGTGCTAGAACAAATGGCAACAACATTAAAGCCTACTGCTGAAACAATAGCAGCAGCACATGAGTCAAATACCACCACCATGGCGGCTAGCAAATCACAAACTATCATGCCAGAAGCGCCGCTGGCAGAAATGACAAAACCGACAACGGCAACCGCTATGCCAGTAGCGGCTGCACCAGCACCTGCGGTAACGACAACCGCAACGACTGCGACAACAGAAACAGCCACTGTCACACAAGTATTAACAGAAGCCCCTAAAGCAGCCGTTAAAACGCAAGAGCAGCCTAAGAAGATGAGTAAAGAAGAAGAGTATTTGCTCTCGATTGATAAAAAGTATTATACCTTGCAATTAGTTGGTGCCAGGAACGAAAAGAGCGTGCAACAATTTATTCAAAAGCATCAACTTGAAGAACACGCTTATTCCTATCGTACCAAATTGTCAGGTAAAGATTGGTATGTGGTGGTATTAGGTGAATATGCGACGATGGATGAAGCAAAAGCGGCTGCATCTGAACTACCAGCTCAGATTGCTGCAAAACCCTGGATCCGCGAATTCACTAGCATTCATAGCGATATTAACAAGCAGGGCTAAGTGAGGTATTTTCTTTGCCAAGAAACGGGTAAAATGAGGCAATAATTGATTGCTAAGTTAGTTTAATATCATGAATTCTTCGTTTCGTTTTATCCAAGCGCTAAAGCGCCAGCCCGTCGACTCCACCCCTGTTTGGTTTATGCGCCAGGCAGGGCGTTACTTGCCAGAATATCGCGCGGTGCGTGAAAAGATGGGTGGATTTCTGGGTATGTGTAAAACGCCTGACATCGCAGCCGAAATTACGCTTCAACCGCTTAAACGTTTTCCTTTAGATGCTGCCATTATCTTTTCCGATATTTTAACCATTCCAGATGCGATGGGGTTGGGTTTGCATTTTGCCGCTGGTGAAGGTCCCCATTTTCATCATCCTGTTAGGGATCAAAGGGCGGTAGATGGATTACCCATTCCTTGCCCTGAAACGGATTTAGGCTATGTGATGGATGCGATGCGTCTTACTGTCGCGGCATGCAATCAAAAAACCCCAGTGATTGGTTTTTGTGGCAGCCCGTGGACAGTTGCAACTTATATGGTCGAGGGCCAAGGCAGCCGTACTTTTGGCATCATTAAAGCAATGATGATGAATGAACCGGCGATGCTAAAAGCGCTGTTGCAGAAAGTTGCGAAGGCGAGCTGCTTGTATTTAGAGGCACAAATTCAAGCTGGCGCAAGTGCAGTGATGGTGTTTGATACCTGGGGTGGTGCATTGTCAGGTGCAACTTATCACGAATTTTCACTTCACTATATGCAAGAAATTGTGAATTATCTTAAATCAAAACCACTCACGAAAGACACGCCAGTGATTTTGTTTACCAAACAAGGTGGTCAATGGTTGGAAGCGATAGCAAATTCAGGATGTGATGCTGTTGGCATAGACTGGACGCAAGATATTGCGAACGCAAGAAAGCGCGTTGGTGATAAAGTGGCCATCCAGGGCAACTTAGATCCTACCGTTTTATATGCAAAACCTGAGATCATTCGTCAAGAAGTTCAACGCGTTTTAGCAGAATATGGTAAGGGCGCGGGCCATGTTTTTAATTTAGGACATGGTATTTTCCCTGACGTAGATCCTGAACACGTTAGTGCGATGATTGAAGCGGTAAAAGCATTTAGTCCACAGTATCATCTCTAATATTTGATAAGCTAAGGATATTCAACATGGATCATTACAAAGTCGTCTTCCCAGGAACATTTGATCCTATTACCAATGGTCACATAGAGTTGGTCGAGCGTGCTGCAAAAATGTTTTCTGTTGTGGTGGTTGCGGTTGCAGAAAATGCACGCAAAGCACCGAGCTTTGATATACAGACACGTGTTGCTTTAGCGAAAGAAGCACTAAAATCGATTAAGAATGTTGAAGTACAAGGCTTTAGTGTTTTGCTAGCAGATTTTGTGCGCTCACAAAATGCCAAAGGCATTATTCGAGGTTTGCGAGCGGTCTCTGACTTTGAGTATGAATTTCAATTGGCGAATATGAATCGGCGTTTAGCACCAGACATTGAAACACTGTTTCTCACGCCGGCAGAACATAACTCATTTATTTCTTCCTCATTGGTGTCAGAAATTGCACAATTAGGCGGCGATATTACTTCATTTGTCCCCCCTGCGGTTGCAAAAGCCTTAAGTGAAAAATTCAAGGTAAAATAAGATGGCATTAAAGATTACTGATGAATGTATCAATTGTGATGTCTGTGAGCCTGAATGCCCTAATCAGGCGATTTCACAAGGTGAATCCTATTATGTGATTGATCCCAATTTATGCACCGAATGTGTTGGGCATTTTGATGAACCACAATGTCAACAAGTTTGCCCGGTGGATTGTATTCCCGTGAATGAAGACTTTATTGAAACGAAAGAAGAATTGCTCGAGAAATATCAAAAACTTCAATCAAAGTAAGATCAATTGCGCAGCAATTATAAATCTCTCCTTGTAAAAGGAGAGATGCACGACTTTGCCCCTTTCTTTCTAACGCTTCCACCAATACAACATTCGAATAAAATCGCGATAAGCACCGCTGGCTAGCATGGTGGCAAATAACGCAATAAACCCTGCTTGTCGTTTGCCTTCATAACCTATGCCTGGTGAAATGGCTTCTGCTAACACCCAGGCAGCAATAAAGGCGAAGAGGTTGAGATGGAGTTTGTTCATGGTTGTGTTCCTTATATTGCCCCCTTTGAATAAAAGGGGGCGGCTCATTTAGCAAAGCGAAATGAGCCGGGGGATTTTATCTAAATTAATTACTCACCAGATCATGCAAATTATCAATCCCACTGGCCATGATAATTCCACCTGCTGCAAACCCTAATCCGATTGGACCACCTGTGATAAAACCCACAACCAATCCCGAGACAACCGCACCAATATGAAATTTACCACCACTAATATCATCCAGAGAATCATTATTAATTACTAACATCGACAACATCCTTATAAATTGATTATTTGAATATCAATATCCTTCACAATGGTGCAATGAAGATAATTCACAAAATCTTTCGCACCCCGTTCGGTATAATCGAGTGGAAATTCTTGGTAACCGCCACTTACGCTTTTTAATTGGTCTTCGGACATTTTTTACTCCTTTAAATATTTGATTTCCCCACAACCCCAAGCCCCAGCCTTGTCCGGCGTAGTCGAGACTTACGAGGCGAAGACGGAAGGGGCGCAGGAAATACATTTCACCTAAATCGACTATTCAACAAATTAATTAAAATCGGCGGCCGTTTATAAATCCCTTTCACATGTAACGCCTCTGGTTGTTTAACCTTCACGGTTTTCTTCAATGCCAACAAACCTTCCAACGGTAACTTCACCGTAAAAGAAAATTGTTGTAGCAATAAAAGGGGAGTAAACGTTTCAACAAGGCCGCCGCTTTCAATAAAACCCATAGCTGCTAAACGCTTTAAAGCACGGTGCACATTTTCGTGTGGTTGTGAAATGCAATATGAAAGTTGAGCATAAGAAAATGTGCAGGAAAAAGATCCGCGATCAGCATGTGATGCAAGCGTTAACCAAAGTATTTTATCTACTTCGTTTAACTGCGAATGGCTGAAAACAAATAACATTTCAGCGAGCGAAACATGAATTGAACGCGTGAGTGAGCGAGCATCATTTAAGATGCGCGTTAGCGAATAAGCTTGCATAGCAATACCGTCCTACAGATTAGTAAGCAATCAAAATTTCACCCGAAACAACCTAAAAGGGGGCTGTTAAGTGAAAAATTGGCCTTTATGAACCAAATAGTTGACGGATCTCGGGTATGAGAGCTTTTTAACTGAGAATGAATGTAATAAAATGCGCGTAGCCATGAGTTTAAACTTCCTACATTAAGTTTTACTTGTGGTTAGTGGCTGTAGAGTGTTGCAAGCACTTTGCAGTCACGTTACTGCGTAGAGTAGCAAAAAGTAATTTATGTTGTAAATAGTTGTGAATTAATTTCTAAGCAAGAGAAGTAGAGTGGATACTTTACAAACCTCTACCCAAGATCAATATACTCCCACCTTTATCAGGAATAATTTTGAAAAACATCAAGATGACTTTTACCTTCTTGGTCACAAATTGTTAAATCAAGCTCGTCATATAAAAATATGGCTAGCAATAGGTAGAGTATAGCATGATACCTATTGGGGTTGGGTGCAATATTAAACTCTACCAAATATGTGTTTGATAGGAATAAATATATCTAAAGCCGATATTTACATGAATGATTTCTTGAAGGGTATAATTTCAAACCAGCAAAAAGCGAAATTATTTAAATTTACTAAGTTTAACCAAAGAGTAAAGTTAATAAAAGAAATTATAGCGCCTTTAAAAGAGCAAAGAGATAAGAGATATGCACATTTAGAATGTTGCGAAATTAAACTTTCAGGTTGCGATATAAAAAAATATATATTGCTTTAAGCAATTTACATAATACGCTAAGGTACATGTCTTATTTGCTTTCGAATCCCAGTGTGGAATTGGAGGTTGCTAGCTATGACTCAAGTGATGTAACTTTAACTACTTGTCAGCTAGAACAAATGTTTAAAGAAGATAAAGTTTATAACGAGTTTTTGCGCATGCTAGATTCAAGTGGCAAAAGAAAATAATTCAACTCTAAATTTTCAAATGAGATTTCCATCAAATAACTTTTTGAATAATTTCAATCATTTAGTTTGATTTGCTGTATTTTAAAATCATGTCTGTTGGTAGGTCTATCCTTGCTGTAATACCATATAAAATAGATACCAGGTGGTATATTTATGGTTGAAAAAAATACTAAATCCAATGATATGCACGCTGTTTGGCATCAGGTAAACGATCCTGTTCATAAAATAATGTCCTTTACCACTGAAGAAAAAAATTTAATAAAGCCCTTTTTAGATAATCCAATTTTTCAGCGATTGCGTGGCATTAAACAAATGGGACTTGCAAATCTTGTATTTCCTGGAGCAGTCCATTCGCGTTTTAGCCATTGTTTGGGAGCGTGTCATCTTGCATCATTTATAATTTACTTAGTGGGGAAGAAAAATGAAGATCGATTAACAATCAATGAAAAGGCATTTATTTTGTCGGCGCTTCTCCATGATATCGGTCACGGACCTTATTCACACGCATTTGAAAAGCTGTATGTAAAAGAAGATAATTCAAAAATTCTTACGCATGAAGATTGGAGTTTAAAAATAATTGATGACCTTTTCCTTAATGATGAAAATTTACTGGACGAATATGCTGATAAAAACAAATTAAAAAAAAGAGCAGCCAAAAAAGAGCTAAAAGATATACATGGTCGCATAAAACAGATTTTTGATGAAAAAATTGAAAAAGATTTTTATTCAAGCCTCATCTCCAGTCAATTGGATGTTGATAGAATGGATTATTTGTTAAGAGACAGTTATTACTGTGGAGTTGAATACGGCACTTATGACATAGATTGGCTACTACATTCAATTAGAAAAGTAGACATTAGAGGAAGTTCTAAATTAACTATAACACCTAAAGGAATTGGAGTTGTAGAGAATTTATTGCTGGCCAGATACTTAATGCGTAGACATGTTTGTTTAAATAAAAAGGTTCAATCGGCAGAATACCTTATTATGGAGTTTATAAAAGAAATATATGGAAATGACAAAGTTAGAAATTATCTGAAGTCAACTTTGTGGAATAATAATTTTATAAATTTTTTAGAGAATTTGCACAATATAATTTCAAAATCTAAAGATGCAGATAAAGTTAAAGAATCAATATTAGATTTTTGTATTGATGACTACAAAGTTATTGTTGATGCAGACGTTTACATGCTCATGCGCCAAATTAACGATCTAAATATACCAAAGGCTGCCAAATCCTCACTTAAAGAGATTAGCAATCGATTACTAAACAGAAAATTGCCAGCTGCTTTTATACTGAGAAAAGAAAAGAAATTTATATCTTCGCAAATAATTGAAGAATTTAAAGATAAAAACAAAAAATATCAATCTTGGCAGATTTCCCTTAACAGTCCGATAGTGCCTGAGTGTTATGAAAGTAAAAAAGATCCTATCCTTGTTTCGTGTAAATTTACAGCAAACCATAAAAAAATAAATGACTTATTTGAATTGAAAGATAGTGATCATGTCGTTTCAGATCTTGAGCAAGGTTCAAAAATTATTAGCAGAATTAGTAATATTTCAGACGAAATTTGTTTTTTATTTATTGATATTGAAATTGAAAATGATAAAAAAATTAAAAATCTTCTAGATAAGCTTAAATTCGCAGGTTGTGTAACCTACTATAGATAGTTTAAAAAATTATATTTTATCCTTTCATAGATTGTGATGTTTCATACTAAAGATACTTAAAGTGCTACCGGGGCGGTAGGTTTGTGGTTGATGCGTTTCCCCCATCGCGTCACTTCGGACTTCGCTAAGTAGCTACTTGCTCTGCCTCTACGAGGCTACGCAAGTCAAGACGCCGGACAAGCTGTGGCCGGGAATTTATGCCAGAGATGTTGGCTGCATATAATATTTTGAAATTACAATATTAAAGGAAAAATGCTCAAGTAACCCCACGGCCATTGTTAAGTGATCCAGCAACACTGGCGTGATGAATAAAGTATAAAAGCGCAGGCTGTTAGCATCGTCACAAAGTGAGCTGATGATCAAAGTATTATTGTAGGCACTGGCCTCGGTCCGCAAACGCTAAGTAGCTTTGGGGCGTATTCTAGAATTTGTCTTAACATCAGGATCTCTATTGTCATGTAGCTCAGGCTTTTCTTGTAGGCTCATACTCTTGTTAAACGCATCGATTAAAACCTTAGCTTTTGAACCTTCATAAACCATCGTCAACTCACAGTTATGATAAGTGCTTTGTTCGTCTCTTGATGCGCTCATCCAATTAAAGGATCCATCAGCGATTATATCATCATCGACAGTGAGTGTTTTTTGATGTAGATGTTCAGTGGCCACTACCTCAATGTTTCTATGTAATTTAAGTAAATGGCCGTAGGCTTTATTCAATTTATAAACATCTGCGCTGTTACATATTAATCTGATCTTGACCCCTCGGTTGGCGGTTTTGGCAAGCAGTGTTGGTGGCAAATCAGTTAAAAAGCCGGAAAAAGGATTTATAAATGGGCAGCAAATCGTTAAGGTTTTCTTTGCAATTTCAAATGCGGAGTTAATGAACAATCTATGTGCGTCTAAAGTTGCTAGGTAAGTCAATTTTGATCCATCTTTGAGTTCAAAATAAATAGGCGTATTTGTCGTCTCTAGGCCTCTAAATGAAGACATTGCAGCCAAGTTGCCTTGCCTTCTGTAAATGTATTGGCGCATGTAAACCCCTATTTGGCTTGTTAAACCTGCGCATATTTGATCTCCAGAAATGACTAATGTACCGTTTTTTCCATTTTGATATCTAGAAGAATCTGAAGCTAACCAATTAAATGAGCCAATCGCTGTAATATGACTGTCAGCAAAAAGAAATTTAGCATGCGTTTGTATGACTTCATAGCAAATTTTATTGTCCTTAATAAATTGCATCACCTCTGATGAACAAGGTTTTTTATCACTGTTAAAAAAATGAATAACTACCCCTTTTGATCTAAGCCTAATAATGTCATCTTTGATCTGATTCAGCACCTCCATGCAAATACCATAGGAAGCAATCTGAACATAGTTGTCAGCACTCCTGATGACAGACTTAAGTTGTGTAATGTGCTCTTCGTTGGTCATTATTCTTGAAACAGAGGCTTCAGGAAGTTCGTGATCAACGGGGTATTCATCTGAGTAATCTTCAATAGAATCGTATTCACTATATGAATGGTCATTTAAATCATCTTCTTCACACCGAGAATATAGGTTACGTTCATTTTCTTCAGTTTCATACTGATACCAAAAAAAGTCTTGCCCGTTGAAACCAGCTGAATGTTCACTTGCAAATGTTGGTTTGTTTTCATGAGTCTGTTTAGCTCTTTTTGAGCCTTGGCTCTCATAGGATGTTAAAAGGCTTCTTTTTTCTTTTAAAGGCTCAGGAGTTGGTTCTTCTTGGATAAGTTTAGATTCTGATGCGTTTGCCAGGTTATCGGAGTGTTCGATAAAATATTGACCCGCATTTATATGAGCATGCTCTGATGATACTTCAAATTCAATATTGGTAAAGTAAATGTCTCTTGTTAACAAAAGTAACTTTGATGAGCCTGATAAATTGAATGAATCTTGCTTCAAAACATCTTCCATGTTTGCAAGATTATTTAAAATGTGTTCACTAACGTGTAGGTAAGCTTCTTCTAATTGCCCACCCAATTCCATATTTATAGCAAAAATATCTTTAGCTTCCGCAATTAGTCTGTTTGGATTTTTGTTTGAAGGACCACTATTCATATAAACTAGTACAATTTATCAATTCTATGAATTTTGCATAGTACCTTTATTCTTATCTTTCAATCAAAATAATACTGATAATCGCATTCTTTTCGAAGATGAAACCCCTACGCTAAGAAGCTTCGCCGGATAAACCGCGTATGGTTGTTGAGTGATTTCCTCATGCGTACCTTTCGCGAAGCATGAGGCCAAACAATTGCAGCGCGGGTTATGATTATCCCTATTTTAATAAAAAGTATAAAACAAAAATTACCCTTGGATTCTTATCATTTAAATATCGCCATTCTTCGCGATTGCTTGGAAAAAATCACACTATGTTGCTATAGTAAATTGTCAGAAAATTAAAACCCTCGTTATAAACAGTTATGTTGAATTTGAACTGCGGTCGTCAAGATATCTGACACCATATTCTTTATCTGTAATTTTTAATCATTTTGGAGTATTACCCGGGGTAAAAGGACACCCATATTCGCCAAGCGCGGTCCTGTCGGCGTAGTCCATCAAGCGAAGCTAATGGTCGAAGCCTGGAAGCGATTTAATATAAATACCCCGTATCTTATTCCAAAAAATAACGATAGTTCACGCCAAACTTCTTCTCAATTCTTTTGGCTATAAGTTTACCAATTGCCCGTTTACCATTTTCCATTTTGGATAAATCGCCCTGGGTGATTCCAAGCTTTTTGGCAAAGTCAATTTGTGATAAGCCTTCTCGGTGACGGGTGCCACGAAGCAGGGCGCCAGCTTGGGTATATTTTTCATCCATGCTTTTAAAGAAAGCATCGGCATTAATGGCGTTTGCCAAATGCGCTTTTTGAATCGCTTTTTTGGCTTTTGCTTCTAATGATTTTTGGGTAACCAAATATTTTTCAACCATGCGAGCTGGAATGCGCAAGATGCGGCCTTGTTCAGAAAGGCAGTAGATGCTCTTACTAATAAGGTGCTTTTTCATGTGTTCCGACATAGTAAACCTCTAAAAGATTAATAGACTTGTCCATTATTTCCCAACAGCAAACATAAGTTGGCTTGCCTTTAATGAGATGACAATGTCTTTTATCACCCTTTTGTCCTTTTAATTTACCGTAATTAGGCCAATCAGGAACTGCAGGTCCGATTGTTTGCAAGTCTTTAACAAGCAACCTTAAAGTTGATTGAATTTTTATGGGTAGCTTAATGCACTGTTTAGAAGCCTTGAGGCTTAGCTTAACATTCCAACTCACTATATTACATCTTATAGCAAAATACACTATATGGCAAATAATACCATATTTTGCTGCAAAGAGCAGTTTAATGTTGAATGGGTTAAGTCGGGGATTTATGCCACGCCGAGTCCTGCGTAGCGGACACGTCTGGCATAGCTTTGCGAAGTCGGAAAGGCGTAGCGAGGAGCATAAGAGAGATTTTAATGTATTTTGATAAAATCCCTCTGCCCTGCGGGCTTCTCCCTTTTACAAAGGGAGATTATTTGTCGCTAGCGCGACTTTATTCATCCAATCGGAATGCCAGCGACTTCAGATAATGATTCTCAGGCAAAAACGGATTAACCGGATGATCTTTATCAGCACCGGCTTTACGAATGAGTCTGGCTTCACGTCCCGCTTTGGCAATCCCTTTAACAATGGCATCTTGAAACTCATTGGTTGAGGCATTGTGGGAACAGGTTGCAATCATCAATATGCCATTTTTCGCAACGACTTGCGCGGCGAGTTTGGCCAATTTTTGATAGCCTTTTAAGCCTACCATTTTCTGATGGGCAATTTTCACAAAAGCAGGCGGATCGGCCAACACGATATCAAAAGTTTGATTTTGTTCGATCATTTTAGGTAGCAGTTCGAATACGTCTTCTTGGATAAATTCGCAGGGTGTTGCTAGTTCATTCAGCGTCATCGCGCTTTTGGCAAGTGCTAATGCTTGTTCTGAGCTATCGACAAAGGTGACATGCTTGGCTTGGCCTTTGGCGGTTGAAACACCAAATCCACCACTGTAGGTATAAAGATCAAGCACAGTTTTGCCTTTTGAGCGCCCTCGTATCCAAAAGCGATTTGCTCGTTGATCGTAAAACCAACCGGTTTTCTGACCATTGATGGGATCGGCATAAAAGGTGAGATCATTCTCTTTCACTTGCAGCAGTTCACCTTCAAAGGGAGGCTTGCCAATGGTGTGGATACCTAGTTGTAAATTTTCGCTAGCACGATTCTTTATGTTGTCGCGAAAAATAATATATTGTGGGTTTAAAAGCGTTTGCAAAGCCTTGACCCAAAGTGCTTTAAGCTTTTCCATGCCAGCGGTGCTGGTTTGGCAAACTAAAGTATCACCAAAGCGGTCGATCACTAACCCAGGTAAATTATCACCTTCAGCATGGACTAACCGATAATAAGGTTCGTTGATAAACCGTTCACGGCGTTTAAGTGCTGTTGAAAACAGTTCAATAAAATAATCTTCATTGATGGTGGCATTCAGATCGCGCGTTAAGATGCGGCAAGCTAATTTGCTGTTTGGGTTATAGTAGGCTTGTGCAAAGGGTTGGTTGTTTGGCTCGGTTAACAGAACCAGCTCACCTTGCTTGCCATCAAGATGTGGGGCTTTAAGGGCTTCGGTGTATACCCACGGGTAACCCTTTTTTAATTTTTCAACCCAAGATGATTTAACGGCTAATTTGCGCATATGTGAAGTTTCAATGAAGGTTTTGATAAGGTTATGCGATTCTAACGCTACATTGGTCGAAAAGCAAAGTTGATTAGCGCTTTTGCACCATAAAGTGGCACTTGCTAAGGCTGTCTTTAGCGCAGTTTGATTCGCATTCTTTTGTAGGGCAAAGTGCCCAGCCATCTGCTTCTTTCAACACAATCTTGTTATTTTTGCTGACACCTTTGATGACGATCCAACCGTTGTCGTCCCCTTGTTTTAGCTCATAATAGCAAGCAATGGTTTGTCCATTGTAAAGAATTTGAAATAGCTGCTGCACTGCTTCATTGGAATACAGAGGGCGTCTTGTGTAATCTACGAACCAGGTTAGATTGCCTTCTGCCCAATTACCGATTGCTAGATGTTTTGTGACCGTTTCAGGTGGTGGGCATTTAAATTCTTCACCCCCTAAAACAACACCAGCGCTTAAAGCGCTGGATTGATCTAGACTTGCTTTCTTTTCAGGATCAGGTGGCGGTGAAGGTGGTGTAATGGTCGCAGATGGAATGTCTTTAGGTTCTACTTTAGGCTCTGCTTTAGGTGCATCATTTTGTTGTAATTGTTGAATCGGATGAGCATCAGATGGTTTTTCTACCGCGCTAGGTGTGGATGCGGTTGATGGTGCGGGCGCTGAGACACTTGTTTTATCTTTCACTTCTTTCACAAGCTTTTCATGCGTGGCAACTAATTCATCATATTTGAGTTGTAATTCATCATTCTTGGTTTTCAACTCAATACCTTTTTGTACCATGGCTTCATTGTCTTTTGTTAACTGCTTAATTTTTTCAACCGAAGCATCATATTTCTTTTGAACGTCGTTATAGCCTTCTTCGGTTTGAGAAACTTTGGTTTTCAATAAATTATATTCATTGTCCTTTTCGGCAATTCGCTTTTGGGATTGAAAGAATAGGATATATCCGCCAATCGTAATAGCAAAGATCACCGCGAGTACTACCATGATCAATGGTTTGGATAAAGGAAGCTTATTTTCCATGACTTCGCCCTTTAAATTGAGTCTTATCTTCTACTTATGTCGACGCATGGCGTTTTTTCTAAAGCGCATAGTCTGCGCAACTAGCTATATGCTCAGTGGTTTCTAACGTGATAATCGTAAGCGATGGCGCTGATTCAATATAACCGCGATGAGCCCTAACAGGATGAGTAATGGAAAGCCATATTGCAGCCAAAGTGCAGTCAATAGATGAATTTGCACGATTTCATCGGTATTAGTGGGCTGTGCTAATGTGACAAGATAATCATCATGCCCTAGCCAATGGATCAGATTTAAACCAAAGGCTAAATTCCCATAATTTTCGATGACGCCATTACTCAAAAATCGACTATTACCGATGATGGCAATGCGTTGCGATAATTCCGAATTTGTTGGATGTTGCTTGCTTAAGCTTAAACCTAATAGTAAAGGGCCCATGACTTCGTTGTTTTCTGACTCAAACGCCATAACACCGGTTAATGGTCCCGTTTCAGTCCAGCTCTTTGCATCGGTTACCAGCAAGGGTTTTGTATCCCAAGTGCTTGGCAGTTGCTGCTTTAATGCAACAGAGAAGGGGAACGCGGTCAGTGATTTAGGTGCTGTGAACGGCAACGTCGGGTAGGCGTCAACAACCGTAATGGCAGGGTGCGGTGTACCTAAATGATGGCCATGTAAATCAACAATCGTGCCAGGTAACGCGTTTACCTGAAAAAGTGATGATAAAAATGGCTGAGAATGCATTTCGTTATCCATAAGCCATAACAAACTGCCACCACGTGATACATATTCGGTGATAAGCTTTTCTTCTAAAGGAAGGAGTGCCACTTTGGGAGAAGCAATAATCAATAATCGTGTGTTATCTGCAATAATAGGCGTTTGGGTTAGCTTGAGTGTTTGAAGGTTGAGTCCTTGATTTTGTAACGCAATACGAAACAGACTGTAATCCGTTGCGCGCGTTCCAAATGGATCGGGTTCGTTATGGCCTTGTAAGAAAGCAATCCATTGGTTGTGCTGGTTATGCAGTTTAAATAGTGTTTGCGTTAGGGTTTGTTCGCCTAAAGGTAATTGTAGCAAATCGATAATGTGTTGTTTATCTTTTATGGTAACCTTAAGGGCTGGCCCTTGATAGTCACCACTATGAGCATAAGGTTTTGCTTGCCAGGTTAGTGCAATATTCGGTTTTTTCCCTTGATATTTTGTGATAAGGAGTTGTGTTTGATGATATGTTTCAATATCCGTGCTAAACAAGGTAACGCTGATAGGATCTGAGATCAATTCTAACAATGAACACGTCGTTTCAGATAACGTTTGAGAGGGCGCTAAGTTGTAAGTAAAGGAATATTTTTTTGCCAACAGATAACCTGCAGTACATGCGATTAACAGCAGTAAAGCCAGAAAGCATTCACGAAGAAATGTAAAGGTAAGTTTCATCTTGGCACTCTTTTCATTTTATAACTTAGTACTCGAGAACCTAAGAATAGCCAGAAACCGCTAAACAATAGGTAGAAAATTAGATCAACGCCTTGAAAGTAGCCATGTAGTAAATGAAAGCTATGTCCGAGCAGAGAAAGCTCGATACCAGGTAGCAACCATTCCAACAGCAGCCACATCATGTTTCCCACGACAGTAATCCCCATCGCTAACAATGGAAAGTTTACGATACATGAGATAAACAACCCAAAACTAATCAAACTTGAAGCGACACCCAAGATGGCCAAGCAGCCACCGACAACCATACCCCAATCCAAACTCGCTTCAATATAGAGCGTGATGCAAAGGAGTAACATGGCGCACATAACAAGAGCCGTGACGGCAAGTAGGCTCAAGTATTTTCCAATGATGAGTTGCATTGGGCGCACCTCGTGTGTCATCCATAGATAGAAAGTTCTATTTTGAAACTCACTGCTAAAAGCGAATGTGGTAAACAAAGGTAAAATGAAAGATAGCACCACTAAGCTCCAGCCAAAGAATGGCTTGATAAGCTCTAAACTTAGGCTCGCATGTCTTGAACCTTGAACCAATGCATTTTGCATGAGCGTTAAATAATCAACCAATAATCGATAGAAAAATAGCCACAATAAGCCGATGGTTAGTGCGATTAATCCTAACGAAATAGGGTGGCGAAATAATTTGGTCATTTCTAAACGTGCAATCAATAGGTTCATAAACAAGGCACCTTGCTCGGGGTTGTTTGCTTCTCATAGTGAAGCGTCCCGCCATGTAAGAAAATGATTTCATCACAAAGAGTGGTAACTTCACTAACATGATGTGTTGAAAATATCAGCAACTTGTTTGGTTGGCGCCAGTGCTCAAGTAATCGCCAAATTTCCTGACGCTGTGAAGGGTCGAGCAGACTGCAAGGTTCATCCAAGATCAACAAATCAGGATCATGCATAAGGATGGCAAGGAGGTGGATGCGTTTTTTTTGTCCATCCGATAATTTTCCAAAAAGCTGACATTTTAAATCCATTATTTTATGCTGTTCCATAAAGCGAAACGCTTTCGCTTTAGGTGCTTTGCATTGTTGCAAGGTGAGTAGCCAGTGTAAATTTTCTTCAACGGTTAAATGTGCGTAAAGGCAGGGTAAATTCGGCAGATAGCCAATTTTAGATTTCAGATTACTTTCATAAAGGTTGTGACCACCAAAGCAGACATTGCCTTGGTGCGGCTGGTTGTGGCCCGCAAGGATGCTGAGCAAAGTCGATTTGCCGCAACCATTGGGGCCTGCTATGGCAATCATTTTACCAAGAGCAAAGTCCGCATTAAGATCGCTAAAGAGCGCATGCCCCCGTATTGTGAAGGTTAAATCCTTAAGTTGTAGTCCTTTCATCCATGAGAACCAAGCAAGTAAATTTAATTTTTAGTATACTTGAGCCCGATAGATAGAGAAGCACATATTTTGTTTGTTAGTTAATTGAATATCAGGGGTGATGATATGTATTACGGTTTGTGCAATTTACCATGGTGGGGTTACCCACTTGTTTTGCTCGCACTGACACATGTGACCATTTTAGGTGTCACCATCTATTTGCATCGGCATCAGGCGCATCGCGCGTTGGATATGCACCCTATACTCAGTCATTTTTTCCGTTTTTGGTTATGGATGACGACTGGGATGATAACCAAAGAATGGGCGGCGATTCATCGTAAGCACCATGCAAAATGCGAAACGGTTGATGATCCTCATAGTCCTCAAGTGATGGGCCTAGGGTTGGTGATGTGGCGCGGCACAGAATTGTATCGACGCGAATCACGTAATCAAGAAACCATGGAACGCTATGGTCAGGGCACTCCTGATGATGCACTAGAAGGTTTTTATCAACGCAATTCTAAGAAAGGCATTATTTCGATGTTTATTATCGACGTGCTGCTCTTTGGTGTGCCGGGTATTGCAATTTGGGCTCTGCAGATGGCGTGGATCCCTTTTTGGGCAGCGGGCATCGTGAATGGCGTGGGACACTTCTGGGGTTATCGTAACTTCGAATGCCCAGATGAAGCGCGCAATGTGAGTCCTTGGGGCATCTTTATTGGTGGTGAAGAGCTGCACAATAATCACCACACCTATCCAACGTCTGCCAAAATGTCTGTTAAATGGTGGGAAGTGGATTCAGGCTGGTTTTATATTCGTTTGTTTGAAATGTTAGGGTTGGCAAAAGTAAAGCGTGTTGCACCAATGCCTCATTTGCAGCCAGGGCGAGCCCAGGTTGATATGGAAACTTTGAAGGCATTACTGCTCAATCGTTTTCAAGTGATGGCGCGTTATTCCCGTGAAGTGATTGCGCCCGTATTTGCGCAAGAAGCACAAAAGTCTAACCAAGATGCCAGCTTGTATAGTCGCGCTAAAAAGTTGTTAGTGCGTGAATCATCATTGCTTGATGAGGCTGCGAAACAACGTTTAGAGCAATTTTTGGAAAAGCATCAGCCTATGCAAGTGGTCTATCAGTTTAAAGAGCGCTTACAAAACTTATGGGCACAGACCAGCTTGAAAGAAAAGGAAATGGTCGAAGCATTACAAAAGTGGTGTGCGGAAGCTGAAGCGACTGGCGTAAGCGGACTTAAAGAGTTTGCGGCATATATCAAAAGCTTAACCCTGAAGACCGCGTAGTGATTGTGTAGGGGACGGCCTCTGTGCCGTCCCTTGTCTGGGCCGACACAGCCTGTCTTGTCGTAGCTTCTTAGCGAAAATTACAGACATAAAAAAACCCGCACTTGGCGGGTTTTTTGTTTTCGCTAAAGGCGTTATTAGCGCATCTTTTCTTCGTTAAATTCCACATGCTTACGCACAACGGGATCATAACGCTTCATCGACAATTTCTCTTTTTTGTTACGCTTATTCTTTGTGGTAGTAAAGAAGTAGTGTGACTCGCTAGAGCGCATAATAATTTTAATTGTATCTGCTGCCATGATGCTTCCCCTTAAACTTGTTCGCCGCGGCCGCGTAGCTCAGCTAAAACGACTTCAATACCTTTCTTATCAATGGTTCGCATACCGCGAGTAGAAACTTTTAAGCTGATCCAGCGGTTTTCGCCAGCCAACCAGAATCTTTTCCAATGCACATTGGTTTGAAACGTACGTTTCACTTTTTTGTTACAGTGCGCCACATGATTGCCACGAGCTGTACCCTTTCCCGTGACCATACACACTTTAGACATGGTCTTTCCCCTTAAGGTCCTATTGAGCCAGCTTTTATATCAAATTCTTGTAAAGAGAGCAAACAATCCCTGGATTTGGAACGTAAGTTCTTCAATTATAAGTTAATTTGATAATTTAAATATGTTTAGTCAATAAACTATTTTGGAACCATAAGGACAATATATTAGTCATAACTCTAGAAATGAACTGAATAGCGGGCATAAAGGGTGTAGTTATGGCAAACGATAATGGCAAAAAAGATGATGGCTGGGATGATGATGAGCCCACTAAAAGTAATAATCTCTCTCCGCAAGAAGCGATGCGTCTAGGGCGAGCCAGACTTCAAGAACAAATACAGGGTGCTGAAGACAAGCCTATACCGAAAGCGGCAGAGGCTTCACCCGCAGGTCAAATTACCGCAGCAGACAAACGCACGATTGAACAACTCTTAGCTGAATTTAACATTCAGATTTCATTTAATGACGCACAACAAATCAATATTGCTAAGGAATTCGCAAATAATCTTCGTATCAATGCAATTTTGAGGCAACATGGTTTGATTGACAAAAAGGTTCCCAATCCCTTAAAAGTGCAAGAATGGATTAACGATCAGGCTAAGCAAAATGCATTTAAAGATGCGCTTGCTGAAGTATTAAACGAAGTAAAGCTTGATGCAGCGGTTCCTTCTGAAATTGTCGATGAAGTAAAAGAAGTCGACGTGACCCCGGTAGTTACAAAAGCCTCAGCAAAACCTGTCGCTGCGGCACAAGCACCGATACCCCTGTCAGATTCAGAACGTAACCGCGTTATTGGCAGAAGAGAGGCCCTAGCAGGAGAAGAAGAACCGAAAGTGGATTTGCCACCCGTACCTGCGCCTTTTGTTGGGAATCCAGAATCTAGAGCTGCATCCAAACCCATCGTGCCAAGCATGATGTTGCCACCGCTACCCGCGACGCCAAGAGCTGTTGTTTCGCCTCATGTAGCCCCAGTGGCTGAGAAAGATCCGCAACTCGCAAAAATGCTGCGCGTTTCAAAGGCAGAGGAATTTAGCAGAACAGAAGGCTCCTATTTAAGCAGTTTAGAATTCGCCTTAGGTAACAAGCAGCGCTTTTTTAAAGATGGCGCATTCAAAAATTTAAAACCTGCGCAAAAGAAACTGCTTCGAGAAATGTTTGATTTAATTGATCAAATAGTGAAAACCAACGAATCGCTGCAGGTCGCATTTAAGCAATTACATGCTGATATTGCCAAAGATCCAGAAAATGCAGAAAATATTAAAAAAACTTTAGGGACGATAGCTCAGTTGATTGGCCCATCAACGCAATTACATACCCAATACTTTGCTATGTTTGAGAAAGAATACAGCTCGATGCAGCGAGATCCTATATTTAAGGACGCACTAGATGCTGTCGGAAATTTTAATTTGAGTCAAGTGAAAAATGAGAACATATCGTTAGGTTCTGCTTTTATTATGCCGATACAACGTGGTCCTCGCTATGCCGATATGTTTAAAGCGCTTCTAAAAGAAATAGATCAATCAATACCCTATCATAATGCTGTTGCAAGTATTGCTCCAGTAATAGAAGAGACCATTAAAGCAGCTAATGACAAATTACGAATGGCACGTAATAAATCATTGCGAAACAGTATCTATGAAGGGAAAATCAGTTTACCCTTATTGCGAGAATACGCGCAAGCAAAAATCGATGAAGAAAGATCAACCAATGAAAGCAGTACGAAGGAAATCTTAAAAAAAATAAAAAAACTTGAGGACGCTAATCCCGCATTACCTAAAGTTCTCCATCAATTTTCAGAAGTCAATTTAGGTTGGAGAACGGATTTATTCAAACCAGCTGATGAAATTGATGTGAAATTCCCTTCATTTGTATCGCAAGAAACGTCAGTATTGGAAAAACCAACCAGTGACACGTACAGCGATATTGAAGTCAGTGCCTCGATGGGAGGTTCAGCAGAACGAAAAGCCATTAAATCCCGTTTACGTTATGGTGATGAAGATATTCTGAGCGTGCTGCCGGCTGGCTTTAAAATTGCCGCAGCTAAAAAGCAGCTGGGTGTAAGAGCTGATTTTATTGTTCAAGATAGAAACAATAACAATGTATTGCAGATTATTGTTGATAGAGATCAGTTCAGTATTCGCGAGTTAAAGGGCGATTACATGAGTGATGATGACAAGTTGGCGTTAATGCATAATTTAATGCATGCGGTAAAAAGCGATGCCGCAGAGCCAGTTGTGACATCAGACGCTCCTGATAAAATTAGACGTTTAAATGAGATAGCCGTTAATGCACATGGCGATACTTATGCACAATCAACGAAAGATAAGATAAAGCTGCACAAAAGAATTGAAAATGATACTAGCAGCCATACATCTCGCTTGTTCTACCCTAGTATTGACATTGCCTCTGACAGAAAAAAACTTGAAGATGTTAAAGAAAGATTTGTCAAGGTAATCATGCAGGGTTCGTTTGTCCCCAAATTGGTCAATCCCAATAGCAATAAGTTGACCTTGTTGTCTGGCGATGTGGTCATCTCGACGGATATCCCACTGTTGGCCATTAAGCAATATGAAGCGGCATTAGCGGTAGGAATGACGCCAACCTTTACCAAAGATGCCAAACGAATGGTCGAGGGTTTTTTAAAAAAACAACTCAATAATAATCGCAATGACACTCAAATAAGTATTGATGTGCCGCCCGGTTCGACACAAATTTCAGGTGAAGATGTTTTGCGACGCCTCACGCTAGCGAGCAATGAAGGTCTTGTCTCAACCTTAAACCCACAAGCGCAAAATGAATTAAAAGCACATATTAGTACGCTACAACCGGATGACCCATCATTGGAATATGCGTTGTCGTTAAGCCATTCTCACCCTGCAGAATTGGTAAATAGTTTGATTGGTAGAGGTCTACTCCCTCAAAAAGAAGTGTTCGGCGATGGCAGAGAATTGCGCCAATTAATGCGTGAAAATGCCTTAGCGAACCCCGGACTGTTGATCATTGATAGTGGTAGTCAAGCGCGAGATTATCATGTGCTAAAAGCAGCGACAGAAGACTTAGGCATGAAAGTCGGCATTTCAGTTGTCAATACGAAAAAGATGAGAACAGAAACCGCAAAAGGCGAGTTGCATGTCATCGACTTAAAAAACATCTCAACCAAACAACAGATGGATTATGCGAAGCAAATGGCGGAATACGGTATATTTGCTAATTTCACAGCACCCGTGCAGCAAGGTGAGAATATTTTAATCAAATCAAAAAATCCTGCGCATTTGCGTGTCATGTTTGAAAAATATTTAAACCAAGGTTTTCTACCAACGTGTAATAGTCGTATTACAGAGTTGTCTGCGAGTGGTTCTTTTATCCGTATTGAAGGAAATGACCCGAAAATAATTTGGGAACGTATGAAGCATTGTTCAATGTCTGGCTTGAAAATTCAACTTTCGCCTGAACAGACATCATTGATGAAAAAATTCAGTGAAAAGCACAATCCTGCTTTACCCATTCATGGTCATAGCTGGGGGACAGCAAAATATAACATTGAATTAGCCAATCAATTAGGCATGAGTATTTTAGGTGTGTCAGAAACTGCTCAAGCCGCATATGTCAAAGAGTTAGCGATAGAAAAACAAAATGGACGAGCCATGCCGCAGGTTGAGATTAACCCAATCCAAGTAACCCAGAAGCGCTTTTTGCGTCGCGATAGGCAAGTGAATGATCAAGAGCGAACGAAGCAATTTGCGCAGATGCTGCTTAAATATGGCGTTAATGTATCTGTTAATAATTTAGCCGCTATGAAAACAGAGGCAGAAAAGGAATCTAAAAAAACCAAATGGTTTGGGTTGAGTAGTACCCCAACGGATAATGCGGTGAAAGCGCAAGCATTTCTGAAAAATTTAGAATCGATTCAAGCGGATATTCAGACGAATACGTCAGCATTTAATCAAGCTACGGTTGCCAGCTTACAAGCGAAAGCCTCTGCATTAGCACCTGACATTAAGCTAACAAAGGCTGCAGAGCCTTCAGTGGTTGTGCCATCGGCACCCCTTGCCGCTGCCGTCAATAGACAGCAGTTTTTGCCATCTGATGGCGCACGCGTCATGCCCGCTCTTCCAGTTACGCCTAGTGCCGCTGCCACAGAGTTGACGCTCGATGAAGTCATAATGAAATTTAAAGCCATACGTGATAAAGCACACGGTGATTTTGATTTTAAAGTCGATTATAAAAATCCAACGCGCGTCTATGATAATGCACAGAAGATTTGCAATGCATTGGAGCAAATGAAGTCTGTTTCACCCGCAGAGCAAATAGATAGCTTGCAGGAATTCCTGTTGGAGCTTACCAAAGGAAGTCATAGTCATTTGAAAGGCGAGAAACCAGCAGGTTATACGCTGGACGAGAGCATGAAGACCGAGGCACGAAGCCTTTTAGATCGTATACCTCAGGTTTCAAAAGCAAGCTTCAAACCCAGTGGTGGTGGCTTATAAGACATGATTTGCACGTCTAAAACATGCTATCTTAGAGCTCTTGGCGCTCTAATTTAGTTAGTTAATGTAAATGATTCAAGCAAAAAGATGGTTATTAGGGATTACAGGCGGCATTGCCGCCTATAAAACCCCTGAATTAGTACGTTTACTCAAAAAACGTGGTCTGGACGTGCGCGTTGTCTTATCTCATGGTGCAAAGGCTTTTGTCACCCCATTAACCTTACAAGCGGTTTCTGCACATCCTGTCTATAGCGAACTGCTGGACGCGGATTTTGAAGCAGCCATGGGCCATATTGAGTTGGCGCGTTGGGCCGAAGGTATTTTGATAGCCCCCTTGAGTGCAAATCGTTTAGCCGCTTTAGCGCATGGATTTGCCGATGATTTATTAACCACCTTATGTTTAGCAACGACTGCCCCGATATATGCTGCCCCTGCGATGAACCGTCAAATGTGGGAGCATCCCGCAACACAGGCCAATCTTGCGATTTTAAAGGAACGAGGTATCACGATGTTAGGCCCCGATTGGGGTGAGCAAGCTTGTGGCGAAGTGGGGTTAGGTCGCATGTTAGAGCCTGCTGCCATTGTTGAACAGTTATTTGCAAAAATAGAGCCAGCAACGGCGGCAATCTTAAACGGGAAACGTATTTTAATTACCGCAGGCCCAACACGAGAGGCCATTGATCCGGTGCGTTATATTAGCAATCGCAGTTCTGGCAAAATGGGCATGGCACTAGCAGAAGCCGCCAAGTCCCTTGGTGCAGATGTCACACTCATTCATGGTCCCATTCAATGCGCGGTGCCAAGCAATATGAAAACCATCGCGGTAATCAGTGCACAAGATATGCTAAATGCAGTTGATGCTGAAATTGCGAATACCGATATTTTTATTAGTGCTGCTGCGGTTGCCGATTTTCGCACCCAAGAGATGGCGACACAAAAGATGAAAAAGGGCCAAGCCAATACCTGGGAATTATCATTGGTTCAAAATCCGGATATTTTGGCGTCTGTTGCCTCAAGAAGTCATTCGCCATTTTGTGTTGGCTTTGCGGCTGAAACAGAACATTCGCTTGAAAATGCCAAACAAAAATTACTGAACAAAAAAATTGATTTAATTGCAGTGAATGATGTTAGCCGTCAAGACATCGGTTTTGATACGGAAGATAATGCTTTAACCGTTATCAGCAGCACAGCAACACATCAACTTGCAAAAGAACCGAAATATCAAATCGCTCTAAAGTTATTACATCTTATTAACGAGTACTATCATGCAAAAAATAAAGCTTAAAATTGTTAATGCCAAAATAGGTAAAGAAATTCCATTGCCCGCTTATGCAACCGATGGTTCAGCAGGCTTAGATTTACGTGCTTGCTTAGAGAGCGAAAAAATATTAGCACCAGGCGAAACTTTTTTGATCCCAACCGGTATGGCGATCCATATTGCCGATCCTGATCTTGCTGCCATTATTTTGCCACGTTCAGGGCTGGGTCATAAGAATGGTATTGTGCTTGGCAATCTCGTTGGCTTAATTGATTCAGATTACCAGGGTGAACTCATGGTTTCCTGCTGGAACCGCAGCCAAACCCCTTTTACCATTGAAGTTGGTGCGCGTATTGCACAATTAGTATTTGTACCTGTTATGCGCTGTGCTTTTGAAATTGTCGAAAGCTTCGAAGAAAGCATTCGTGGTGTTGGTGGTTTTGGCCACACTGGACATGGGTAGTTCAGGGGATTTAAATGATTGAACAAAAAATGAAATACAATATTCAAGCGGTTAAACCTGAAATTTTTCGTGCCTGCGATATTCGTGGCGTGGTGGGTAAAACCTTAACTGAAGAAGTGGCTTATTTACTGGGTTTAAGTTTTGGCACACTCGCTTTGCAAAAAAATCAATCGCAAGTCGTGGTGGGGCGTGATGGTCGTCATTCTGGTGCTTGGTTAAGTGAAAGTTTAAGTCAAGGCTTAATGGCCAGTGGCTGCGATGTAATCGATCTAGGACAAGTGCCTACACCGGTGGTGTATTTTGCCACCTATGAATTGAAAACGGCCACGGGGATCATGATCACGGGTAGTCATAACCCGCCGGATTATAACGGCTTTAAGATGATGTTGGCTGGCGATACGCTGGCTGAAAAAGAAGTGGAAGCTCTTTATCATTGTATCCAAACAGAGCAATTTGCAAGTGGTAATGGGCGCTTAATCAAAAAAGACATGATTGGCGAATACATCACTAAAATTCAACAAGACGTTAAGATCAAGCGTCGCTTAAAAGTCGCGATCGATTGTGGTAGCGGTGTGGTAGGTTGCCTAGCCGAAGATTTCTTTGCCTCATTGGGCTGCGATGTGGTTCCCCTTTACTGCAAAGTTGATGGAGATTTTCCTTTTCATCATCCCGATCCGGGCCAACCTGAAAATCTGCAAGATTTAATTAAAACCGTTGTCAAAGAGCAGTGCGATTTGGGATTGGCTTTTGATGGTGATGGCGATCGTTTAGGGGTTATCACTAATCGTGGCGAGATTATTTGGCCAGACCGCGTCATGATGTTATTTGCGGCAGATTTGTTACAACGAGTGCCAAACAGTAAAATTATCTTTGATGTGAAATGTTCAAAATTATTAGGTGAGCGCATTGCCGAATTGGGCGGCGAGCCGATTATGTATAAAACAGGACATGCTTTAATTAAGCGTGAAATGAAACGTACTCAAGCGGCGTTAAGCGGTGAAATGAGCGGGCATTTCTTTTTCAAAGAGCGTTGGTATGGATTTGATGACGCATGCTATGCTGGGGCACGCTTACTTGAAATTATCAGCCAACAGAGTAAACCGCTAGACCAACTCTTTAGCGATATCCCTAACAGCGTGAACACTCCCGAAATCAACATCGCGATTGCGGAAGAAAAAAAATTCGCATTCATTGATGCGTTGAAAGAACAACATGGCTTTCACGACAGTCAGTTAATAACAGTAGATGGTTTACGTGCTGAATTTAAAGATGGCTGGGGATTAGTGCGCGCTTCTAACACAACGCCTTGTTTGGTGTTACGTTTTGAAGCAGAAAATCTGCACGCATTACAGCGGATCCAAGCAGAATTTAAACGAGCCATATTACAACTTGCGCCTGAATTAAAGGTTCCCTTTTAATATGCAATTATTACCCTTCCTTGATGTGACTTGCTTGGAAGAGCAGGTCACACAATCAGAACTTGCCGAGTTATGTGACCAAGTGCGTAAAGCGCCTATCAAACCTGCGGCAATTTGCGTTTACCCACAGCATCTTCCCTTCGTTAAATCACAACTGTCAGAACAGCCGCTAGGCTTTGCAACGGTGATTAACTTCCCACATGGTATGGGATCGATTGAGACGGTTAAAACTGAAATCGATGTTGCTTTATCGCTTGGGGCAACAGAGCTGGATATTGTAATGCCGTATGAAGCTTTTTTAGATGATCAAGAACTTGCTGATGTGCAGGTGTTTGTTGAAAGCTGCAAACAACAAATAAATGGCAGAGCGATTTTTAAATTGATTTTAGAAACAGGTGAAATTGAAGATAGAGTGGCTATCTATGAACTCAGCTTAATTGCTTGCGAAGGTGGCGTCGATTTCATTAAAACTTCAACAGGAAAAGGCGAAGTCGGTGCAACCTTGGAAGCAACCGGCGCGATATTACAAGCCATCAAGAATTTTCAAGAACGCCAAGTTGGCTTGAAAGTCTCAGGTGGCGTGCGCACACTAGAACAAGCTAACGCCTTTTATGAACAAGTTGAAGCCAAGTTGGGACAACCCTGGCTAACTCCGAAATTGTTTCGGATTGGAGCGAGCCAGTTGTTTAAGACTATTGTTGGGTCGTAGACGGGGTTGTTGGCAAAGCAGGGCTAGACAAAGGTTGAGCTTGTGGAATTTCACCAGGAGTCTTGGTTTGCGTTGATTGTAATTCTAAGAAATGCTCTGTGAGTGCTTTATATTTGGTTTCAATTTCTAATTTTTCAGCTTTCTTTCGTTCTAAGAACGCTTTTCCATCTTTAATCTGGCGTTCACTTTCTGTAATGGTTTTTTGTAAAGTTGCAGGCATTGGCTGCGACTTAGATTCATAAGTTAATGCGGCTGCTTTTGCATCATTTAATTGCTTTTCTAAACCGCCCAAATTTTCTTGCACAATGTTTTCAAGCACTGCGATAGACGCTAATTTATCTTCTTTGGCGCGATTGATATCGGCAACACTCGTAAAAGATTTAAGTAATATGTTGTCTTTATGGGCTTGCTGTTCAGCTTGAAGTTTAGTTGCTTCAGCTTGTTTTTGAGCTTCGCGTTGCTGCTCAATCGCTTTAGCTTCAGCAGCAATTTCTGCATCCGATTTACGAGGCAATACCGTTTCTATCACATTACCCATAGGGCTCACAATTTCATAACCGGAGTTGGATACGTCTGCGGGTACGCTGTTGGAGATCACGGTGTTGCCGTCTTTATCTTTGTAACGATAGTAATTATCTTGACCGGCAAGTACGGCGCTTGTATGTAAATGACATCCTATTACAAACAGGATCTTTATCCAGATATTGGCTTTCATGACGCACCTATGTCAAACCTTTTATCACTATTATAGTTAAGGTTTAGGAAATACCATATTGTTTGCGATACGTGTCCATGGGTTGACGAAAAGCGCTAAATTGAGGGTCATTTTCAACAAATGCCATGATATGGGAAAATGTGATAATTGAGATCACGGGAATTTGTAAGGAGACTTCAATTTCTTGGATAGCGGATTTGTCAGATTGTCCTTTTTCTTGGCGATCAAGTGCGACAATAATACCTGCAACTTCTGCTTTGGCACCTTGAATGATCTGCAAGGATTCACGAATTGCCGTGCCTGCAGTGATCACATCGTCGATGATCAAGGCGCGTCCTTGTAATGGTGCACCAACAATAATGCCCCCTTCACCATGATCTTTTGCTTCTTTACGATTAAAGCAATAAGGAACATTGCGTTGAAACTGTTCATGAAGAGCGATGCTGGTTGTGCAAGCCAGTGGGATCCCTTTATAGGCAGGTCCAAAAATAATATCAAACGCTAAGGATGATTGTGAGATAGCTGCGGCATAACATTCGCCTAATGTTTTGAGCGCTTCACCTGTATTAAACTGACCTGCATTAAAGAAATAGGGGCTATTTCTGCCAGATTTCAGCGTGAAATCGCCAAATCGCAATGCATTGTGCGTTAAAGCGAGTTCAATAAAGGTTTTTCGGTAGGATTCCATCACACGACCTCTTTGCGTTAAAATGCCTGTTTTTATTTTGGAAACTAAGAATGCGCATTATCACTTTGAATGTCAACGGGATCCGATCAGCTGAGAAAAAAGGCGCGCTTAGGTGGCTTGCTAAACAAGATGCCGATGTTATTTGTTTACAAGAAGTTCGTGCACCCGATTCAATCTTTGAGCAAGAAGCCTTTCAACTACCCGGCTATCACTGTTATGCAAAAAGTGCGCAAAAAAGTGGCTACAGCGGCGTTGCCATTTATAGTCGTCAAAAACCGGATAAAGTGGTTGACCAGTTGAACTATGAGTTAGCTGATAACGAAGGGCGTTACCTACAGATAGAGCTAGGCGATCTCGTAATTATTTCGCTTTATATGCCCTCAGGTACGAGTGGCGAAGGTCGGCAAGCATTGAAATATCACTTTATGGATACGTATGAAGCCATTTTACAAGATTATCTTGTGACTAAACGTCCTCATATTATCTGTGGTGACTGGAATATCGCTCATAAACAGATCGATTTAAAAAATTGGAAAACCAATCAAAAGAATTCAGGCTTTTTACCAGAAGAACGCGCTTGGCTAGACAAATTGTTCGATAAGATCGGGTTTGTCGATGCATTTCGTGTGGTGAATCAAGAATCAGATCAATATACATGGTGGTCAAATCGTGCGCGGGCTTGGGATAATAATGTGGGTTGGAGAATTGATTATCAAATTGTCACGCCAGATTTAAAAGATTGCATCAAAAGTGCTAGCATTTACCGAGAAGAAAAATTCTCTGATCATGCGCCTTTGACTATTGATTATGACATTTAATGGTAGGGGCCGTCGGCCCCTACTCATTGAATATTTAGGGTAAGTCCAATAAACGCTTTTGTTTGGCAATTAAATCTTGAATACCCTTTTGTGCTAACGCCAGCATGTTGTTTAATTCATTGCCTTTAAAGGGTTTGCCTTCGGCAGTACCCTGTACTTCAATGAATTCATTATGGGCATTCATGACCACGTTCATATCAGTTTGGGCATTAGAATCTTCAGCATAATCTAAATCAAGCACGGCTTCTTCTTGATAGATACCAACTGAGATGGCTGCGATTAAAAATTTAAGCGGATTTTTTTTAATCATTTTACGTTTTTGCATCCAATTGAATGCTTCGACTAATGCAATACAAGCACCCGTAATGCTCGCGGTGCGTGTTCCGCCATCAGCTTGAAGAACATCACAGTCTATGGTGATCGTATTTTCGCCTAAGGCTTCTAATTCCACACAGGATCGTAAAGAGCGGCCAATCAAGCGCTGAATTTCTTGTGAGCGACTTGCGGGACGTCCTGTTACGGAATCGCGCATCATGCGGTCTGTGGTGGAGCGAGGTAACATGCCATATTCTGCTGTTACCCAGCCTTTGCCTTGCCCCTTTAAAAAGCGAGGAACGCCTGGGATCACGGAAGCATTACAAATGACTTTTGTTTCTCCAAACTCGACTAACACAGATCCTTCAGGGTGCTTTACATAATTACGGGTAAATTTGACTTCTCTGAGTTCGTCACGGTTTCTGGCACTGGGTCGCATGGAGGGGATTACCTCGAACAAAAAAAGAAGGGTATTATATGCGGATGCTAGGGGCTTGTCAGCGTGAAGGCCAACAACAATTATGTTAGCATTGCCCCTTTTTTGTCTAAAACATGACCAAGAAAGTTAAACAATTAACTATATTTAGAGAGAGCCTATAACGCATGATCGCCAGTATGACTGCCTTTGCTCGAGCTGCTGCTCTACAGGAATGGGGGCAGGCTACTTGGGAGCTGCGCTCTGTCAATCACCGCTACCTTGATCTGACTTTTAAGATGCCTGATAGCTTTCGTGAGTGGGAAGTTGATTGGCGGAATTTGCTCGCAAAAACCTTTCAGCGAGGTAAAGTTGAATGTCATTTGAGCTTCTTGCCAAGTGCCCAAACAGCACCGCCTTTGCAAATCAATAATAATTTGGTTAATCAACTTCTAAATAGTGCTAAAAGCCTTTCAACGCAAGAGGCTGTTTCCCCTGGCATCAAAGTGATGGAATTATTACGTTGGCCAGAAGTATTACGTCAAGGCGCTGCAGATTATTCCGAGCTAAAATTACCGTTAACAGCGCTGTTAACCAAAGCCGCTGAGCAGTTGTTAGCCACCAGGCACCAAGAGGGTGCAGCTCTTAAAGTGGTGATTGAGGCAAAGTTAGCGCAGGTTTTGCAACAGGTTGCGATTGTTAAAGAAAGGCTGCCATTGTGTATCGAGGCACAAAGACAAAGAATTGTACAAAAATTAGCAGACATTCAGGCGAATGTAGACCCGGAGCGTTTAGAGCAAGAGCTAGTTTTTTATGCGCAACGCATGGATGTTGAAGAAGAAGTCGATCGCTTAGTAACCCATGTGAAGGCAGTTGAGCAAGCATTAGTAAGCCCAGCGAGTGGACGTCGATTAGATTTTCTTATGCAAGAAATGAATCGTGAGGCAAACACACTGGGAGCTAAATCATCAGATAGTTTAGTCACCAAAGCTGCCGTTGAATTGAAAGTGATTATTGAACAAATGCGTGAGCAAATTCAAAATGTGGAGTAAACCATGAACGTAACTGGAACGCTCTATATTATTTCAGCTCCTTCAGGGGGCGGTAAAACCAGCTTGGTTAATGCCATATTGGCTAATCTATCGAACCTGACGGTTTCTATATCACATACCACCCGCGCACCGCGGGTTGGGGAAGTTGAAGCAAAGAATTACTTTTTTGTGAATGAAGAGACTTTTTTGCAGCATCAGGCAGCCGGGATTTTTTTAGAGCACGCTAAAGTGTTTAATCACTGGTATGGGACCTCTAAAACTTGGGCGCTTGAGCAGCTTGCTAAAGGAATTGATGTCATTCTAGAAATAGATTGGCAGGGCGCAAGAAAGGTCAAATCACAAATGGATTGCGTGAGTATTTTTATCTTGCCTCCTTCGCGCGATATTTTATTAAAGCGACTGATTAACCGTAGCCAAGACAGCGAAGCCATTATTGCAACACGCATGGAACAGGCTAGCCAAGAAATTTCTCACTATAACGAATATGATTATGTTGTTGTGAATGATGACTTTGATGTCGCACTTCAGGATTTGATGGCGATCATTCACGCAAATCGCCTTCGGACGCAAAAACAACAGATAAGACATGAGCCATTGTTTAACTCATTAATCGGCAAGTAACGCCTTCGAAAATCGAGGGGGTGCACTATTCGTAGGCTGGCCAAATCGGTTAACATAGACAAGAGATAAAATACGTTTTACTAACGATTTACGGGAGATACTGGGAAGATGGCACGAATTACCGTCGAAGATTGCCTGCACAACGTCGCTAATCGCTTTGAATTAGTCTTGGTTGCAACTAAAAGAGCTAGACAGCTGGCCATGACGGGCGCTGAGCCTTTAGTTGCTTGGCAAAATGACAAGCCTACTGTAGTTGCATTAAGAGAAATTGCATTAGGTCATTTTGGCCATGAGTTTTTATCACAGCCAGATAATTAAGCTAATCCAATGATAGATAGTCACTCACAGTATTCGAGTTTTAGGTTAGGCGCCGAGACCTCGAACAACAGGAGTGTACTCTGGTACATGACTGTTTGTGAGACGGCGAAGGCAACAACACATAAAGCTCGAATACGAAGAGTGTAGGGGTGGCTAGTGTTTGCATTTACAGACTTAAGAGACGAGCTGGCACTTTACTTACCCCCTGAGCAAGTTGAAGAGATTACTCATGCTTATCTGCTAGCAGAAAAGGCACATGAGGGTCAAAAGCGATATACGGGTGAACCCTATATCTCACATCCTGTGGAAGTCGCGCGGATCTTGGCAGGCTTGCACATGGATCACCAATGCATCATGGCAGCCATGCTTCATGATGTTATTGAAGATACGCCGATTGATAAATCAACCATTATTGAACGCTTTGGTGAAAAAGTCGCTGAACTTGTTGATGGCGTTAGTAAATTAAAGCAAATTAAATTTGAAAGTCGCGAGCTTGCTCAAGCTGAAAATTTCCGAAAAATGATGTTAGCCATGGCGCAAGATATACGCGTCATACTCATTAAATTGGCCGATCGTTTACATAATATGCGAACCTTGGCTTGCTTACCTGCTCCTAAACGCCGAAGAATTGCGCTTGAGACATTAGAAATCTATGCGCCCATCGCTCACCGTCTTGGTATTAACCATATGCGAGTCGAGTTTGAAGATCTCGGCTTTGCTTCGCTTTATCCTTTGCGTTATCGCGTATTAAAGGAATCCGTCAAACGCGCACGCGGAAATCGCAAAGCGCTTATTCATACCATTGAAAGTGATATCAAGAAGAAACTCATTGATGCGGGTTTAACGGAGAGTGCCATCTGGGGCAGAGAGAAGCACCTTTATAGTCTGTATAAAAAAATGCATCAAAAACGTTTATCTTTATCAGAAGTGATGGATGTTTATGCGTTTAGAATTGTTGTTGACAAGATGGCGGATGCTTATCTTGCACTGGGTGTTGTGCACAGTATTTATCGCCCCATAGCACGTCGCTTCAAAGATTATATTGCCATTCCTAAAGCCAATGGCTATCAATCATTACATACAACATTGATTGGCCCTCATGGTGTTCCAATAGAAGTGCAGATCCGTACACAAGAAATGGAACACTTGGCCGAAAATGGTATTGCTGCACACTGGTTGTATAAATCAACTGAAAAAGAAACATCGCAAGTGCATACCAAAGAGTGGTTAAAGGACCTTCTTGAACTGCAAAAACATACCGGTAATCCGATCGAATTTATTGAAAATGTGAAAATTGATTTATTTGCAGAAGCCGTTTATGTGTTTACACCGAAGGGAAGCATTTTGTCTTTGCCACAAGGTGCAACCCCAGTGGATTTCGCCTATATGGTTCATACCGATATTGGTAATGCTTGTGTCGGATGTAAAATTGACAGGCGTCTTGCGCCGTTAAGTTCACGGTTGCGCAGCGGTCAAACAATAGAAGTGATTACGGCAACGGGAGCCCATCCAAATCCTGCATGGTTAACATTTGCTGTCACAGGTAAAGCACGAAACAACATCCGACATTGGTTAAAAAATCAACAGGTGACGGAATCTCAAGCACTAGGTAAGCGCTTACTAAACAGCGCCTTACTTGAAACGCATCAATCATTAGAAAACTTCACACAAAATAATCTCGAGAGTATCGTAAAAGATATGGGATTACATACGGTTGAAGAGCTCTATGAAGAAGTGGGATTAGGTAAGCGTATGGCTCCCTTGGTCGCTAAACGCTTACTAGCTTACCAAACTACGCCGGATGGACAAACACATTCTAAAAAAATGAAGCCACTCACCATCAAGGGTACAGAAGGACTCGTGGTGACTTATGCGAAATGTTGTTACCCCATACCGGGCGATTTAATCATTGGTAATTTGGCGCAAGGCCAGGGCGTTGTGATCCACAAAGAACGCTGCCACAAAATGATTAAACTCAAGAAAATGAATAACGAATATATTAATGTGGTTTGGGAAGATAAAGTGGTGGGAGAGTTTCAAGTACCCATCGTGGTCGATGTTGTGAATGGTCGAGGCGTGCTGGCATCGCTCGCTAATGCCATAGCCGATTCAAATGCTAATATCATTAATGTTCATGTTGATGAAAGAGATGGATCTCATAATACCGTTAAATTTATTGTTTCGGTTCGTAATCGGTCACACTTAGCAAGGATTATGCGTCGTTTAAGAATGGTTAACGAAGTAACGCGCATTACTCGTGGGAAATGAATAAAAAAACGGAAATGGCTTGGGATTGGTTTTCACCAATTGCCTCTGTAAAAGGCGTTGGTGATAAAGTTGCAGAAAAGCTTGCTAAGTTACAAATTGTAACCATCGGCGATTTATTACTTCATTGTCCATTTCGTTATGAAGATCGTTCTCACCTGACGCCAATACAAGACATACTTGCCGACACCGTCTGCGTGGTTCAAGGCACCATTATCCATAGTAAAGTTGAAAATCTCCGTAAAAAACGCTGTGTTATTACACTAAAAGATGAGCAAGGCAGCGTGATGCAAGTGGTGTTTTTTCATTATCTTGCACAAAAAAAATGGGAAAATGGCACCGTTATTCGTTGCTTTGGGCAAGCAAAACGCCATGGTAGTCATATGCAAATGGTGCACCCTGAAGTTGAATTTATCAATCCGTCAAATTCCGTTATGCCTACACAATTAACGGCTGTTTACCCAACAGTTGCAGGTTTGTCTCAAGCTTTTTTCCGAAAGACAATTGCCAATCTATTAACAACTTACCGACAACGGTTTCAGAATCAATCAGATTTGTTTGCTAAAAATCTTGGCCCCGCTATTGAGATGCATACTTGGGTAGAAGCTTTGAACACGGTACATTTACCAGAGAATAACGCAGACATCGAAGCGCTGGTAAGCAAAAAGCATCCTGCCTATGCGCGTTTGATATCGGAGGAATTATATGCTCACCACGCAAGTTTGGGTAAATTACGCCAACAAACGAAAGCACAAGTAGCATGCGCATTACCACCGAACGAAGCGATACATCAAACCTTTGTTAACCAGCTCCCATTTGCGTTAACCCCTGCTCAATCTTCTGTTTGGCAAGAAATTTCAAGCGACTTAAACCAGCAAACGCCCATGATGCGTTTAGTACAAGGTGATGTAGGTTGTGGTAAAACCATTGTTGCAGCACTTGCGGCACTTCAAACAATTGCCAATCATTCGCAAGTTGCAATAATGGCACCGACTGAAATTCTAGCAGAGCAACATTTAGCGCATTTTACAGAATGGTTTGCGCCATTAGGATATCGTTGTGAATTGTTGGTTAGTAAATTAAAAAGTAAAGAAAAGCGCAGTATTAAAGAAAATATTACCTTAGGGATCACAAGTGTCATTATTGGAACACATGCCTTATTTCAAGAAGATATCCAGTTTCAGAAAGTGGGTTTAGTTATTATTGATGAGCAGCATCGCTTTGGAGTGCATCAACGATTAGCCTTACAAGCAAAGGGTTTAAGTGCAAAAATTCCGAGTCACCCTCATCAATTGATCATGACCGCGACACCCATTCCGCGCACTTTAGCGATGAGTCAATACTCACATTTAGATATTTCGGTGATTGATAGTTTGCCTCCAGGACGTCAACCGATAACAACGTTAACAATTTCACAATCACGACGAGATGAAATGATTGAGCGTCTCCGCCACGTTTGTCAAAAGGGACAGCAAATTTATTGGGTTTGTGCACTGATTGAAGAATCAGAGATTTTAACTTGTCAGGCGGCTGAAGTTGCAGCCCTTATGTTGCAAGAATCCTTACCAGAATGCCGTGTTGGATTGGTTCATGGACGCATGGAGCCAGAAGAAAAAGAAGCGATTATGCAAGCATTCTACCGTAATGAGATTGCAATTTTAGTCGCAACCACCGTGATTGAAGTTGGTGTGAATGTGCCCAATGCAACGTTGATGGTTATCGAAAACCCTGAACGATTTGGATTGGCGCAATTGCATCAGTTACGTGGGCGAGTTGGGCGCGGCAAGGAAGCAAGTTATTGTATCTTGTTATATGGCGCGTTAAGTAAAATGGCTAAAGAAAGATTACGCATATTACGTGATAATATTGATGGATTTATTATCGCAGAAGCCGATTTAGCTTTACGCGGCCCCGGTGAAATCTTAGGAACAAGACAAACAGGAGCCATCGCTTTTAAAGTTGCTGATTTGCAACGTGATCAAGATCTTTTAGAAAAAATATCTGCCTGTGCTGATGATTTGCCTTTACCTCCGCACTTTATAGATCGCCTGATTGCGAAGTGGTTAGGATTTAATGATTACGCTAAAGCTTAATAATATGAATGCAAGATTAGGGAAAGATCATGCAAAAAAAATCATACGATATCATTGGGGTTGAGTTAGGTTGGGGAGCACAAAACCATCTCACTCAACTGGGGCCTAGTGCTTTACAAGCTTTTGGTATTGAAAATTCTCTTTCTTTAATTAATCCCGCGCTTTCATGGCGTAAAACCTTAAGCACATCGATACCTTATGAACCTGGAATGCACATGAATTATGCTGAGCGTTTGCAGCAAGTTCATGGCTTGGTGCAGCAACTAGGGCATGAAGTGAAACAAAGCATTCAATCACACCATTGTCCCTTAGTTTTAGGCGGTGATCATGCCATGGCGATTGGCACATGGAGTGGGGCAGTATCAGCTTTAGATGCCTATCAATCATTTGGTTTGATATGGGTTGATGCGCATATGGATTCTCATACGCCGCAGACAACACCTTCGCAGGCAATTCATGGAATGCCACTTGCCGCATTAATGGGATATGGAGAGTCGTCTTTGACACATCTGTTGGGTAATCGCCCAAAACTTGATCCTCGTCATGTCGTATTAATTGGTGTGCGCAGTTTCGAAGCAGGAGAAGCAGAGCTGCTTAAGCGCTTGAACGTCACCGTTTTTTATATGGATGATGTTAAAAAAATGGGCATCCAGTCAGTATTCGATCAAGCGTTAAAGCAAGTAACGAATGGTACAAAAGCCTTTGGTGTAAGTGTTGATCTTGATGCTTTCGATCCCCTCGTTGCACCCGGTGTGGGCTCACCTGAAAAAGATGGGTTGCCTAAAATGGAAGTGCTGCAAGCTATCCAACGTTTAAGTCAGCATCCGCTTTTTTGTGCATTAGAAATAGCCGAATTAAATCCAAGTATCGATATTGATAACAAAACGTTAGCACTAAGCCAAGGTATCTTAGAAGGGGTCGTTAAAGGTGAATAATAAAGAATGGATCAAGCGTGAAGAAGAGCATTGTGCACACAATTATCATCCCTTGCCGGTAGTTCTGACCAAAGGCAAAGGTGCTTGGCTATGGGATATTGAGGGAAAGCGATATTTAGATATGATGTCGGCTTATTCGGCAATTAGCCTTGGACATTCGCATCCCAAATTAGTCGCCGTTTTAAAAGAACAAGCAGAACGCTTATGTGTGGTGTCTCGCGCATTTCATGCTGACACGTTACTCCCTTTTCTAGATAAGCTATGCAAGCTTTCTCAAATGGATATGGCTTTGCCAATGAATTCAGGAGCAGAAGCGGTAGAAACGGCTTTAAAAGCAGCACGTCGCTATGGTTATGAGAAAAAAAATATTCCTGATGGTAAAGCAGAAATTATTGTTGCCAATAATAATTTTCATGGTCGTACAATTAGTATCATTAGTTTTTCAACCGAAAAAGACTATCAAAAGCATTTTGGACCATTAACGCCAGGTTTTGTTTCAATCCCTTTTGGCGATAGCCAAGCATTGCAAAATGCAATCACTGAGAACACTTGTGCATTCTTAGTTGAGCCCATCCAAGGAGAATCTGGGATACAAATTCCCCCAGATGGTTGGTTAAAAGCTTGTGAAAAGATTTGCAAAGAAAATAACGTCTTATTTATTTTGGATGAAATCCAATCAGGTTTAGCTAGAACAGGCAAAATGTTTGCTTATGAGCATGAAAATGTGAAACCCGATGGCTTGATTTTAGGAAAAGCGCTTGGTGGTGGCATGTTACCGGTGTCTGCTTTCCTAGCCAAGAAAGAAGTGATGGAAGTTTTTGTGCCAGGCAGCCATGGTTCTACGTTTGGCGGGAATCCGCTTGCGGCGAGAGTCGGTAGTGCTGTGCTTGATGTTTTGCAAGAAGAAAACATTGTGCAAAGAAGTCATGAACTGGGTAAGGTGCTTTTAAATTCGCTTAAAGCGATTAAGCATCCCCTTATTAAGACTATTCGTGGCAGGGGATTATGGGTCGGTGTTGAAATGGATACACACAAAATACCCGCACGAATGATCTGTAACAAAATGATGGAGTTAGGCGTTCTTGCAAAGGAGACGCATGAAACGGTAATACGTTTTGCCCCTCCTTTGATCATCGAGGAACCTGACTTACTGTTTGGCGTCGATCAGTTTGCTAAGGCTCTTGATAGCATTTAATGTTGGTATTTTTGCCAAACACTAAAGGAATCAAACCATAATTTGGTAAGCAATCTGCTAGAGGTCAGTGTTTGCGCACTTAATCCTAAATAAGGTTTGCGCCAATTCATGCGATTGTAGCGATAGAGAGTTTTAGGTTCTTGGGTGAGCTCTAAGCAGTGGTTAAACCAGCGAGCGTTATCGTAAAATGCTTGCTGCCAAGACCATTGTCGCCAAGTAAGCCAATCCCAATAACCTTGCAAAAACTGTTGTTGAAGCGATTGAAAATCGTGTAGCCAGTTTTGATTAAAAGAGTAAGGATGATAAGCGTCATTGATCTTGGCATGTTGATCAAAGGCTGGGAAAGCATTTTGCATGACATTGAAAGGGTCGAAAAGATTGTTTGCTTGTAGATTCATGATTTATCCCATTAATTGCGACTACTTTATAAGTTTAATCTAAGTTTGCAATGCAGCAATTGCTATTATTTTCGCTGCATGCATTCACAGTTAAGGACCACGATGTTGAACCAGAAGGTATTTAGTGCTTACGCATTACTCGCTTTAGCGCAAGCAGCCATAGCAGTGAATGTGATTGTTGGTAAATTTGTGATTGAACAACAGATGCCCATTTTCTTGTTTTTAGGCATACGATTTTTGATCAGTAGTTTGCTATTAAGCATGATGGTGTTAATTGGTAAAATGCGTGTGATTGCACCAACGCATCCAACCCACAAGCTCGAAAAGAAAGATTGGGTGTTTTTATTAGGGCAAGCCGTAACGGGCGGTGTGCTATTTAATTACTTGTTTTTCTGGGGCATGGAATCAACAACTGCAACATCAGCGGGTATTATTAGCAGTACCTTGCCAGCATTCTTAGCCATTTCAGCTTATGTTTTTTTAGGTGAAAAATTTACGTTTAGTAAAATCGCAGGGATCATACTCGCGATTTTGGGTATTGTTGTTATTAGTTTAGATAATGGAACGGATCCTGATGCAATAACAGGGAGCTTTTGGGGCGACTTTTTAGTGTTATTGGCGATATTTCCTGAGGCACTTTATTCTATTTTCAATAAATATATTAGTAACCGAGTAACACCATTGGGTAGTGCTTTTATTGTGAATTGGTTGATTTTTTTGATGATGCTTCCTCTGGCCATCAGTTCTTTACCTTTGGCCTCATTAAATGAGATCCCCAGTACGCACTGGGCGTTAATTGGTCTTGGTAGTTTATGCGGTGCATTCTTTTATTGGGCTTGGGGAGAAGGGTTACATACTATTCCAGCGAGTACGGCGGCTATTTTTGGCGGCGTATTACCTGTTGTAACTTCATTGCTGGGTTACCTGTATTTAGGTGAGCGATTCGGATGGTATGACTTTTGCGGTATGTTGTTGGTTTTTGCATCAATTTGTGTTGGTGTGGAGAGGTTCGGTCAGAAAAAGGGGGCATTACCGTCGTCGTGCATACCTTCTTGAAGGTCGGTTTAAATTCGCCCCCGATACTTTATCCCAGGACAAAGTATTAGTTTGTCTATCGGCGCCTGTATTACATTACATTAGCTAAAAGTGCTGTTTGGAGTGCTTGGCGCTTTGCTAAATATGATCCGCTAAGCGCAAATCCTTGTAAAAGCCCCTGCTTATCATAAAACAGTCCTTGAAAATGATTATCGGTATTTTCAAGCTGCCATTCACCTTCAATGCCGCGTTTAGGAGGAGAAGCGATAATCGGGTAGCTTTCTACTTTGAGCGAAATAGGCAGATTGGGCAACATCGCTTTTGTAGGGATACCATGAAGTGTTTGCGCCAGTGCACGTGCACTGGCCATAATCGGCGCGATAAACTGACGACATTCGCCTTGAATTTCAGCGCAGTCACCCAAAGCAAAATGATTAGGCATACTGCATTCAAGGTGCTCATCAACAATGATGCCTTGATTGACTGCTAGCCCTGCAGATTTTGCTAATGCGGTGTGCGCAGTTAAGCCAATTGCAATTAACACGCTATCGACTTGTAAAGTAATTTTCGAGGCTAATTCAAGATGACACTGGTTATTTTGTGACGCGTTGACGACCTGTGTTTGGGTATGAAACACCACACCTTGATCAGATAAGGTTTTCATTAAAGCATGTCCCATTGCTTCTGGCACTAGACCAAATAAAGGATAAGGATCCGGTGTTACAACAGCGATGCTTAAATGGCTTTTGGTTAAATCATGTGCAAATTCGCAACCAACCAAACCACTGCCAATAATCGCTAATTGTTTAAAGTTGCGATGTGCTTCAATAAATTGCGCATAATCCATTAAGCTGTTAATTCGAAAGTGGGCCGGCAGTGCTTCAACGATCGGCAGGGGGCGCGGCTTCGCACCTTGAGCAAAAACTAATTTTTGATAAGTAATCGTTTGCAAACCATTTTCTGATTGCATGGTTAAGTGTTGCGAGAGAGGATCAATGGCTGAAACGGTCGTAAAACAGTAGAAAGTGGCATTGAGCTGATTCTGTAGTGTGGCAACATCGGTGATCATTAATGTTTGAGGCGTTTTGGCTTGATGGAGTGCAGTGGACAATAAGGGCTTAGAATAAAAATGGCCATCGTCTTGCGTAATAATAATTAAGGGTGTTGTTGCATCAAGTTTTCGAAACTCTTTAGCAACGCTGATACCTGCTAAACCGGAGCCAATAATAACTATGGGGTGTGGATTTGTCATCGTTGTTGCGCTATCACTATGTTATGATTTTAAAATGTGAAAATTTTTTGAGTTAAATGAATTTCTAAATAATTATTATGGCGATTCTAACACACCTTTTTCAGCGATTGTACCATTATGCACGCTTAATGCGCCTCAATCGGCCGATTGGTACCTTATTACTTTTATGGCCTACCTTAATTGCCTTATGGCTAGCATCAAATGGTGCTCCTTCTCTTAAAATGGTGGTCATATTCACGCTGGGTGTGGTGGTGATGCGTGCTGCGGGCTGTGTGATCAATGATTATGCGGATCGTCACGTAGACGGGTATGTACAACGCACAAAGGCGCGTCCGATTGTCAGTGGTGATGTTTCTCCTCGCGAAGCCTTGGGGGTATTTGGCGCATTATTATTCATCGCGGCCTTGCTGGTTTGTTTCCTTAATCGACAAACCATATTGATGTCGCTTATCGCGGTTGCATTGGCGAGCGTGTATCCCTTTATGAAGCGTTATACTTATTATCCACAGGTGGTATTAGGTGCGGCTTTTGGTTTTGCGATACCCATGGCATTTTCTGCTCTGCAAGCAGGCTTAACTGCTACGTGTTGGTTACTGTATGCCGCAACTTTACTCTGGGCCTTAGCGTACGATACGCTCTATGCAATGGTCGATAAAGAAGACGATTTAAAAATTGGCGTTAAGTCTACTGCCATCGCTTTTGGACATGCTGATAAACTTATCGTATGGGTTTTTCATATGACCATGTTGGGCTTGATGGTTGTTTTAGGGCTAAAAGCAGAGCGAGGTATTTTCTTTTTTTTAGGAATAAGTGTCGCGTTTATGCTGGCCTGCTATCAGCAATGGTTGATTAAAAACAATCAGAAAGCTCAGTTCTTCAAAGCATTTTTAAACAACCATTGGTTGGGATTGGCACTATTTGCGGGAACCATGCTCGATTTTGGGTTGCAAACATTCTTGGATCGTATTACCTAGTTGTAATAAAGTTTGTTCATAATGCAAAGGGCCTTGCGGTATACGAGCACCGAGTGGATCAAGTTCTTTAATACTGACTGACAGCTTCCCCAGACTGTTTTCAATAATTTTTTCACTGAATTCAGTTTCTTTAAAAATACATTTAACGCCACGTGCTTGGATCAGTTCTTTAATTTGCGCTAGTCCATGTGCGCTTAATGGTACATGGGGGTTGATCACCATAGTGCCAGCAGCTTTTAAATCAAAATCCTTTTCAAAATATTGATAGCCATCATGGTAAACCAAGAAGGGTTTACTTTTAACACTTGCCAAAAGTGATTGCAAAGTTGTTTTAAGGGCTTGTAATTGTTTGAGGGTTTTATCTCTATTTGCCTGATAACGTTTTGCATTCAAAGGATCGACAGCAATCAAACGTTCTGCGGTGGCTTTTACAATCGTTTGTGCATTCGCATTAGATAACCAGACATGCGGATCAAAATCGCCGTGCTGACTATGGTCATGATCATGCCCATGTCCATGTCCATGTGAGTCCTCTTCACCCGCATGTTCCCATTCACGTCCTTCACGCAAAGGCAGCTTGGTAAGATGCGTTAAGCGGTCAATTTCAATAAAACCATATCGAGGTTTGAGTGTCGCGAGTGGCTTTGTCATGAAAGTTTCTAACGATGGCCCCACCCAAATAATTAAATCGGCATCAATCAGCGTTTTTAGTGTAGAGGGTTTTAGCTGATAGGTATGAGGAGATGCGTAATCTGGCAATAGCAAAGTGGGTTCGCCGACCCCTTCCATGACGCTGGCCACCAACGAATGGATAGGTTTGAGTGTAACGGTAACCTTGGGAGCTGCATAGAGGCTGGAGCATAAGCTTAGGCTAACGCCTAGGATAGTGAGAATGCGATTAAAAAGCCGGGCCATGTAAGGTATACTCTTTTCAATTAAAACCAGTGTTAAGAGTATAATACTATTCGCTGTCGGGTAGTATGCAAAGTTATGAGCCAAACCACCATGTCAGACCATCTTATCCAAGCCGAACGGCTCGAATACCGTGAGGGTGCGCGTCATATCCTCCAAGATGTTAGCTTAGTCGTAAAAAAGGGGCAGATCCTATCGATCGTTGGTCCTAATGGTGCTGGCAAAACAACGTTGCTGAAAATTCTGTTGGGGTTAATTAGCCCGACCAGCGGCAAAGTCTTAACATCCCCTAATTTACGTATCGGCTACATGCCACAGCGTTTAGAGGTTGATCGTCTGTTCCCGCTTTCCGTGAAACGCTTTTTACAACTCGGACAAGCGACTGTTTCATTAGAGAAAACCTTAGATGAGGTGGGCGTTAGAAGTCAGATCTTGTCCAATCCCTTGTATACCTTATCCGGGGGCGAGCTACAGCGCGTGTTGCTTGCTAGGGCGTTATTACGCCAGCCGGCGCTATTGGTATTAGATGAGCCTGCTCAGGGCGTCGATCTTTTAGGGCAGGGTGAGTTTTATGACTTGATCGCCAGGATCCGTGAACAACAAGGTTGCGCCATTTTATTGGTATCTCATGACTTAAATGTTGTCATGGCCCAAACCGATATTGTGGTGTGCTTGAATCAGCATGTCTGTTGTTCAGGCCACCCAGATAAGGTAAGTAAAGATCCTGCGTTTACCGCTTTATTTGGACATGTTGCACAGAATCTCGCTTTTTATACGCATCGACATGATCACCACCATGATGTACATGGTGAAGTGATAGAAGGCCATCAGGATCACAAGCATGATTGATTTTAGTAGTTTCGATATTCGTTACTTATGGCCACCCATGCTAGGTGGCATAGGCGTCGCACTGATTGCAGGTCCTTTGGGTGCGTTGATGGTTTGGCGGCGTTTGGCTTATTTAGGCGATACGCTCTCTCATTCTGGATTGCTGGGGATAACGCTTGCGTTAGCGTTGCATTGGGATCTCACACTCGGCGTTTGTCTTATTGCCGTGCTGGTTGCATTGTTGCTGTTAGGTTTGCAAACGCGTGTATTAGTGGGGCGCGATACACTGTTAGGGCTATTATCTCATACCACCTTGGCTGTCGGGTTGTTGGTATTGGCAGCTTTAGATAACGTAAGAGTGGATGTACTCGGCTTTTTGTATGGCGATATTCTAGCGATCACCTGGCGTGATGTGGCAACGATTTATGTTGGTGGCGCTTTTGTATTTAGCGTATTGGCTGTTTTATGGCAAAAGATGCTGCGTGTGACAGTGCATGCAGAGCTCGCGCAAGTGGAAGGCGTTGATACCAAGAAAGTCGAAGCCGCGTATATTCTCTTATTAGCCATTGTTGTCGCAATTGCTATCAAAATTGTTGGGGTATTACTGATCACGGCATTATTGTTAGTCCCCGCTGCGACTGCGCGGCGCTTCGCAAAAACCCCTGAGCAGATGGCTTTTTTTGCGAGCTTTTTCGGATTGCTTGCCGTGGTGGCAGGTATTTTCGTTTCTCATTTTTGGGATTGTCCAACGGGGCCTGCGATTGTCGTTAGCGCTGCCTTTTTGCTGGTTATTTCAAGTTTATATCGAAAAATAAGTTAATAAACTTAGTGTAGTTCATCCCTAAAAAATGCCTAAGAAAAGTAACTAATTTCTTTGCTTTCTCAAAATGCACATGATAGTGTTGAAAACCCTGTTTTTGATTGTTGTTGTCAAGGGGATTTGATGGCAGCAGTCTGATTATTAGCAGGGTCGGTCGTAAATAATGAAGGTTGTTGGAGGGCGTATGCCAAATGTATTGACGAATGTCTTAGGAGAGATCAAAGACATTGCAAAAGGAATGTTGCCAAATTTGCCGGTGGACTATAACACAGCCCCCCCTGCAAATCGTGATATTACGGTTGCTTATGCACCGTTAGTGCGAAAATTAGCAGATGGAACAAAAGTGAATGTTGGAACATTTCTTCCAGAGCATTTTGTTCTTGCTAATGCAGACTCGCTTGCTTGACAAATTTTAGCAGCAGAATGGAAAACCGCGCGCGAAGCGAATAAATTGCCGGTTGAAGCTGCTGACCTGAAAAAAGATCGCCCAGATTTATATAAAGCACTCTACCGTGAAGAAAATGATGTAGCAGTGCTCAAAACGGCGTTCGAATTAGCGATGTGTCCTTCACATAAACAACGTACGATCGAGTTGTTTATTGAAAAAGAATACTTATTCCGCCGTGATCGTGACTTGCCGTTACCTGCAATGGTTTCAAAATTTCGCGTAGGTCCTGATTACTTAAAAAATATTGGTGACGCAGGCCTTGAACAGAAAGAGTTCCCTGGCAACTGCAAGGTCAACATCATCAATCCAACGCCAACTCGACGTGAAAAAATCATGCACTATTTAGCGCAGAACATGTCGTATTTGGTAACCATCAGTGCGGCATTAGGCGCAGTCGGTCTTATTAGCGAAGTGATGCTGGTAGCAGGTTTGACTTCACCTTGGATCTTAGGTGCCGGCGTTGTTGGCGCATACTTAGCTAAAAAGACCGGTAATGACTTTGGTTTATATGATGTCGCTGAAGCGTTATTCCGTGATTTGGGCTGGATGACCAATAAAAAACTGGCGACTGGTAAATTTAGCCTTAAGAATGCGATCGGCACCGGTATTTATGCACTCGCCATTGCTTCGACAGTTGCCTTAGCTGTATACGGAACATGGGTTGGAACCTTTGCCTTGCCTTGGGTTTGGCCTTTATTAGCGAAAACTGGCATTGGCGCAGCGGCAGTTACGGCAGCGCAAGTTGGTTTTGCTGGCTTGTTCTCTGCGGTTGCGGGTTTAGGCGTGGCCTTGGGTACGGCTTTCACGGTTCGTTACTTTTGGGGCTTGAGTGTTTACGACAACCAAATCACTCTCGATAAGAAAGTTGCCGATGCAATACCAGAAATCAGCACAGCTAAAGGTTTCAAAGCGGCACTTGAAAAGCAGCAAGCCAAAATTTTAGCGAAACTGGATAAACCTAAGTATGGTTTTTCAGAGCAAGATCGTGAAGTGATGACGAAAGAAGTGAATGCCTCTTTCACTAACTTGCATGATAAATTTGCCGCTCGCTCCGCTCCTATCAAGGTTGATGCCCAGAAAGAGCAAGCTAAAACTTTAGCAAATGAAGCGCAAAAAGTTGAACTTCGCAGATCACCCAGAAATCACCCTGGTTCTGCTGTTAAAGCTTAAGTTTACGTCTCTTCGCAATGAAAACGGCGCGCAATGCGCCGTTTTTTTGCCTAAATATTCATGATTTTGTAATAAAGCCTCATTTCGTCAGGATAATTACCGCAGACGCGACAAATTTATTTGCATAAAATCGCATCAGTGTTAAGTTAGGCCTATAGGGTGAAATGATGTTAGGTGCAGATTTAGAGAAACTAAAGAAATTACGTAGACTTCAAGAGATTGCCAAAAACCATCTCAAACAGATGATTGCAAACCATGAAGCGATGCATTCTCAAAATATTTTAGAAAAAGTGAAAGGTGAAGTTGAGCAAAATGATTTGCCAATGTTTATAGAGATTTTCGATAAAGAACTCTTAAAGTACAATAATAAAAGAAAAGCAGAAGATGCCGCGTTGATGCTACTAGCGAATAAGCGTCAACAAGCAACACCGCTGCAAAGCGTTCTGGCTGAACCACCGCCACCGCAAATATCATTAGCAAAACCAGAGGCTCTGCCATTAGGCATACCACAAGGTAAACCGCCGGCAGGTTCGTCGATTGATAATACGATTAAAATCAACGCAGATGATTCGCCTGTGTCGCTATTATTAACTAGGTCTTTGAGAGATGCTAAAGATCGTGCAATGAGAAATGCAAGATCAGGTGCACCATTGAATTTAGCGCCAATCAGAGAACGTTGCCGAAAGCGATTCCCTGCGGAGCATATGGATGCATACATAGAAGCATATACCATACAATTTAACAAAACCTCGGAAAGCAAATCTCGCAAAGAACAGATCGTGACATTGGCGAAGAAACGGGGTTTTGATTCGGGTAAGCGAGGTTCCAGCATTAATTTCGATGCATTGCTAGAAGTTGCCGAAAGCCATGGTGAATATGCGAAGGACTATTATGATGCTTACCTAGAAGCGCGAAAAATGTCTGATCCGTCTTCACAACATCCGCCCTATATAGCTAGAACAGTGCGATCGGAACCACAAAGTAATGCGAAGGTATGGAAGTTTGCGCCGGTAGCAGGATTAGTGCCTGCAACAGCAGCGGTGCCTGGGGCAGCAGTGGCACCCGCAGCAGCAGTGGCACCCGCAGCAGCAGTAGTACCCGCAGCAGCAGTGGTAATTTCCGCTAAAGATGAGACAAGTGAATCTGAGAGTGCGCTTAGCAAAGCTGAAGCTCAATCACTGCAAAAGGATTCGTTATTAGCAGAGCCATCGGTTGAGCAAGAGGTCTTAATGATCCCTAAAGCCCTCCTCATGCAATACCCACAATTGCAGCAATATCGTAAAAGTAACGTGCAAGCGAGTGTTGAGAAAGTGTCGACATCTGAAACAAAAACACGTACCAGAGTGTTTCTTTCTTAGTGTCGGTTGGTGTAGCTACAATTAAATGAACGTTTACCGTTCATCGAATGAAAGCTACCACTAATCAGTGCTATTTGATAAGCATAGCCACATGTTAGACACTTCCCTAAAAAGAAGCAGGGGCAGTCACCATGTGGCACGACTTAGGGATCCTATATTATCAATTGAAAGGACGATACAAAGACTTTTTTCAAACAGAAAAAATATTAAAAATTTATCAAAGCAACAAGCTTCGTGTTTTATTAGAAAAGGTCAGTTCTGATATTCGTTATTATCAGTCATATAAGCAAGCAACACTTTACGAGTATCCCATTATTGATAAAACATTTGTGCAAGAGCATTTTGCAGCGCTGAATCGTATGCAAAATTCTGCGCAACAAATAGTGGAATCACATAAAAATGTACCATTGGAAATTCATCAGTCTTTAGGCACCTCGGGTGCGCCAGGCACTTATTTGTACTCAGTTCGAGAGAAAATGGCTTCTCTTGGAAACATGTTAGCCAAATTTTCGCCTGTCTTTTTTTCACAACGCAAAAGAATTGCCGTTTTTCATTTGACATCCACACCCTATTTGCCAACAAGAATAGCCACAGATAATATTAATTGGCTATTACTTGATTTGAATAAACCCTTTGATATCCAGGTTGAAAATTTACTGAAATTTGATCCCGAGGTGCTGATTGGCAGTGCGCAAACTCTATGCGAACTAGCTAGGTTGCAACAGATGGGGAAAATATCCTTACGCTGCAAGAAGCTAATAAGTACAGCAGAAGTGCTGACACCCATGGCCCAGACATTCATTACCTATACTTTTAAGCAAGTTGTACATCAACTTTATCAATGTGCTGAAGGCAATCTTGGGATAACCTGTGAATATGGAACGTTACATCTTAATGAAGATGAATTTTATATTGAAAAGGAATGGATTGATCATAATCGGCAACGCTTCGTGCCCGTAATCACAACGCTGAAACGATTTTTACAGCCCTTAATCCGCTACAGAATGGATGATATTTTGATGTTAAAAAAGTTACCATGCCCCTGTGGTAATCCCTTTTTGGGCGTTGAAAAAATCATTGGACGTTGTGAAGATGTTTTATATTTTAAAGAAGTGATGTTTTGCGGTTTAAAACCCATTTATGCGGATACGCTCAACCAACTCTTTTTTACATTGAGAAATATGATTTCGCAATATCAAATACTACAACATACCATGCATCATGTTGTAGTTAAAATTCTTGCAGAAAATTTTTTGCAGGCAAAGACAGTGCTGTCACAAAAATTCCATGAATTGTGGAAAACGCAAGGAGTTGAGCCGCCTTTGGTTGAGTTCGATGAAATAGAGCCCATCGTATTGAACAAGATGTTCAAATCATCAAAAAGACTGGAGAAATCAACAGTTACAATCTTGACCTAATATGGTCTATTGATTAGAAAGGGTCAGTCATTTCTAATCATTCAAAGAGGGTAACATGAAACAAGGTCCAGGCGATCAGAAAATAAAGCTCATTCAACAAGAAGTTGATGAAACAAAAAAGATTATGGAAGCTAACATCGATAAGATGCTTGCGAGAGGCGAAAAGTTACAAGCCTTAAAAGATAAAACAGAAAAGCTCAAAACGGAATCTCAAGCCTTTAATCAAAATGCAGTGCAATTGAAGCAAGTGTACGCATTTAAAAATTTCACACTAAGTGTCGTACTTTGGGGGGCTGCCATTGGCGCGGGACTCGGACTATATAGCGTGTTAGTTGCGGGTTCTCATTGGTCATTTTTACCGTTTTGCACAGGGCTTTGTGCGGCATTAGCTTATGCATTGACCTGGCCATTGAAAGGACTTTTTGAGCTATATCAAAAGTGGCGTTTCACCAGTCAATTTATGGATAACACGCCGATGGCTCCCAGGCCCACGCTGTCACAGCTGACTTTGACACCGGAGCCTGTTTTAACCGCCGCTAAGCCTTTTCAGCCGCAATTTTCGTTGCAGTTAAAAGAGCCTGCTGAAACAATAAATGCTAATAATGTGTCGCAAGAACCTGCACCCTTAACGCTTAAGCGGTAGCGTAGCGATGTAACAGCTCTTTAAAATCATGCGCAATCGCATGAGGTCTATCACCGCCTGTGAAGACAGCGGCTAATTCGCCTTGTGGATTAATTAAGATAATGGTGCCGCTGTGTTCAATATGGTCAGCTTCAGGTGCTTTTTCCTCTGCCATATGCACGCCAATAGCGCTGGTGAGTGCTGATATATCTGCCTTTTTACCAGTAACGCCGACAAAATTGGTGTCACGGAACTTCTCTTGTTGGAGATATTCTTTGAGGCGTTGTGCCGTGTCATGTTCTGGATCAATGGTAATAAATACAAACTGCAGAATCGAGTTGTTACGTAAACGTTGTGAAATTTGCTGCATGGCTTGTAAGGTGGTTGGGCAAAGATCAGGGCAAGAGCTATAGCCAAAAAAGATAAAGCTCCAGCGTGATTCAAAGGATGCTCGGGTGAATGGTTTGCCATTCATATCCACAAGTGCAAAATCAGGTAACTTGTGACCACGAGCAAGTGAGGTGCCTGCGCTTAAGGGGGCCGATGTCTGTATAGAATTCGTTGCCGTTTTAACCTGATTTTCTCGCCAGATCCCAATTGCCAATGCAACAACAATGATAAAAATAATAAATAATGTATGTTTTTTCATAGCGAAACCTTAAAGATGCATAAAATATGGCAAATAATGATCAACTAACAGACCAATAAATAAAATCATCAGGTAAATAATCGAATAGGCAAAAGTTTCTAAAGCAATTTTTGGATCTTCACTGCGGTATAGTTTTATCCCGTAATATAAAAAATGTAAACCTAAGCCGAGCGATAAAATAAGATAAGTAATCCCACTCATGCCGGTAATGTAAGGTAAAACAGTCGAAGCAATCAGCAAGATGATGTAAAGCAAAATACAGAGTTTAGTGAAACGGATCCCATGGGTAACAGGTAACATGGGTAATTTTGCTTTGGCATATTCTTCGTGACGGTAAATGGCGAGTGCCCAAAAATGGGGGGGCGTCCAGGTAAAAATAATTAGCACCAACAAAAGACCTGAAGGGTCTAATTGACCTGTAACGGCGGTCCATCCAAGAAGAGGAGGCGCAGCACCTGCGGCACCTCCGATCACGATATTTTGTGGTGTCGCCCGCTTTAGAAAAATAGTATAGAGCAATGCGTAACCGACTAAGCTGATTAAGGTTAGCCAAGCGGTCAATGCGTTTACAAAATATACCAGCACGCCTAAACCAAAAGCACCCAGTAACAAAGAAAACATCATGGCTTGAGAAGGGCTCACCCTACCACTGGCAACAGGACGATGTTTTGTACGATGCATATGAACATCGATACGATGCTCAACGATATGGTTGATTACGGCTGCAGAGCCAGCGGAACAAGCAATTCCCACGGTGCCAAAAAATAAGGCTCCCCATGGGAAGATTTCAGGTGGAGACGCAAGTAGCATACCAATTGCGGCCGTTAGCAACATCAGCAGAACCACTTTGGGTTTGCAAAGCTCCCAATAATCACGCCACGTGGCTGCTTTGACGAGCGCTACTTTAGACATGTTGTCCCCTTGCTCGTTGGATTTTGAAGTTGAGCGTAATCAATGTTAACAACAGCAAAGCGCCCATCGCGTTATGTGCAACAGCAACGTGTAATGGGAGCGATAACACAATATTCGAAATGCCAAGGCCTAATTGAATGGCTAGAAAGAGTGCTAGTACCATCGCAGTTTTGCGAAGTGCTATATAACGCCAAGCGGCTATGACAAGCCATGAACCAACAAACAAGGTGATGCAAGCACCGACACGGTGCATGACATGAATGGTAGTGCGTCCTGGGGTATCTTGATAGGCGAGAGGGTTATCCATCCCGATGCCACCCAGGAAATTAAAAGCACTTGCAAAATGCGTATTTGGCCACCACTGTCCTTGACAGGTTGGGAAATCAGGACAAATAAGCGCTGCATAATTTGCGCTAGTCCATCCACCTAATAATATTTGGCAAAAGAGAATGCCTAATGTCATTAATGCCAAACGGGATAATCCTTTTGACGGTGAAAAGGCAGCAGGCTTTTGCGTAATAAATAATACGCTTAACCACAATAAACCTATGGTGCAAAATCCACCGAGTAAATGTCCCATCACAGCAAGAGGTAGCAGGCGCATCGTAACCGTCCACATGCCCAACATACCTTGGAAAATGACGAGCAATACCAGCAATCCTGGTAGCCATAATGGTAAGGAATGCTTTCTGCGTGTAAAAAATGCAAGCATTGCCATCATGACAATCACGAATCCTAAAGATTCCGCAAAATAGCGGTGTGTCATCTCTGTTTGTGCTTTAGCCACATCAACTGGCATCAGCGGATATTCCGCATTCGCTTTTTCAATGGCATCTTCTGTTTGTGGCGCGCTAAGCTGTCCGTAGCAGCCTGGCCAATCAGGACAACCAAGGCCGGCATCTTTTAAACGGGTATAGGCGCCAAGCAAAATTACACAAAAGGCGAGTAAAACACTGAAAATGGCAAGGTGTTTAAGCCAAGCTGAACTGCGTTGATTATCCAATCTTCGAAATCCTCAATAAACGTTTAACATCACTTAAAATGGCGCGCGCTTCCATATCGGCAGAATAATGCATCATCATGTTCCCTTTGGGATCAATGATGTAAACTTCGCCTATCATTTCACGCTCAAAGTGTTGGCTAATGCCCGCAAATAATTGATTAAATTCAGCGGTGTTCATGGTGATTTGCTTCATGTCCGGGTAGCTTTCTTTTAAATAGGTTTCGCAAACACTCTTTTCGCAATCAGGATGAGCAATAAATAAACGTTCAACACGATGTGTGTCTTTACCAAGTGCCGTACGAATTTGTTTTAAGTTATAGAGCATATCGTGACATTCTAAACGGCAATTTTTAGGACCCACGTAAACGAGCCACCACTTGCCTAGTAAGGTTTTGCCAGCGATAGCTTGATTTTTCTCTACATTAATCATGGGGGAAATGAGATCACCATGATTATTCATCTTCATTTGTGCAGCATTCCCTTTTTTATAAAGGGTATAGGCAAACAGAAATGGCCCTAATGTAACTAAAAAGAGTAGAAGGATGACCAGTCGTTGATTTTTGCTTGGGGCTTTTAACATAACTTATTTTTCCAGCGTAAATGAGTAAAGACATAACAAAGCATCAAGGTAAGTGCCAGTGCGAACCATTGCACAGCATAGCCGCGATGTTTTTCCGGAGAAAGCCATGACTTAGAGTTAGATGGCTTAGATCCAAGTACGACAACCATGGGATAAATTTCTTTGTGCCATAGGGCGCTAAGAAGAGGGATATCAAGATGTTGCATACGTAGTGGCCATTGAATTTCTTGCGTTTCTAAGGGGCTGGAAATGAACGGATTACGATACGAGAAATCTAAATAACCTTCAATGGAAACTTCACCTAAAATGGGTGGAATTTTCGGCAAATTTGATCTTGAATGGCCCAAAGGTACAAATCCGCGATCAACAAGTAGCCAATGGTGCTCATCAAGCGCGATAGGCGTAAGCAAATGATATCCAACCTGGCCGTTCTCAATTTTGTTGTCTAACAAAATTGAGAACTGATTAATCCATGTGCCTTTGAACTTAACAGGCAAATAACGATCTTTGTTAGAGGGGACAGGCATTGCTAAAAGAGCGGTTGAATTCAGTGGCGGTAAATCACGAGCATCGGCAGCTTGATCAAGTAGCGCTTGCTTCTCTTGACCACGGCTTAGTTGCCAATACCCTAGGCCGCACAGTACAGTGGCGCCTAATAGCGTAACGAGTGTTATCCATAATGGGGGTTTAAAAGCCCAATGGTGTTTTTTCATGATTGATCACTGGATTATCAAATTAGTTATTTATGCCCTTATGTTAGGCATTGTTTTTTCGCTTGGCTCGGGGATGTATTATTTGCTCTTCGCCAAAGAAAGTTCGCAAAAGACGGTTAGAGCGTTAACAGTGCGGATTAGCTTATCGATTGGTTTATTTATCTTGTTGTTTGTTGCTTTTGCCATGGGGTGGGTTAGACCCCATAGCCTATTGCCTGTGCCTAAAACCAATACACAAACACAAACAGGAACAACCACACCACATCCACAAAGTGCCAATACCATGCCACCGCCTCAAAACCAAAATGATGTTCCGCGGTGAAGTGGCCTTTAATACAACGCAACAGGATCACGATTAGCATGATGGTACCGATAGTGACATGGGCGCCATGAAAGCCGGTTAACATGAAGAAGGTTGAACCATAGATCCCAGAAGCAAGTGTCAATTTGTAATGGGTATACGCTTCATAATATTCATAGGCTTGGCATGATAAGAAGACGAGACCCAGTGCAACCGTTAGAAATAGACCGAGGATCAACTGCACGCGGTTATTTTTGTAAAGTCCCCAGTGCGCCCAGGTAATCGTAGCACCACTTGAAAGTAACAGTAATGTATTGATAGCCGGCAATCCCCACGTAGGCATAGCATCATGCGGGCCTACAAATGCTTGTGGATCAGGGTTAACCAGTAAAGGCCAGGTTAATTTAAATTCCGGCCACAGGTAGGTATGGGTTGCCAGTTTAGAGCCTTCACCAGCAAGCCAGGGAAGTGCAAAATTACGTGCATAAAATAAAGCGCCGAAGAAGGCTGCGAAGAACATGACTTCTGAAAAGATAAACCAAGCCATGCCCCAACGGAAAGAGCGATCCATTTGTTTGCTATATAGACCCTTCTGGCTTTCTCTGATGACATCGCGGAACCAACCAAACATCACCGTAGCAATACTTAAGGCGCCGATAAAAAACAGATAATGACCAATCCAATGGCCGTGTATCAGATTAACAATACCTAGCATTGTCGCGCCAAGCCCCAGTGACCCGATAATTGGCCAATGGCTTTGCGCAGGAACATAGTAATGATCGTGATTAGGTGTCGCTTGTGCCATCGATGAGTCTCCCTAAATCTTGTCAGTCACATCAAATAAAGTATACGACAGTGTTAAGGTATGGAACTGCTGAGGTATAGCAGGATCCACGGTAAACACTAAGCGAAATTCTTTTTCTTCTAGTGGCTTTAATGGTTGATGAACAAAACAAAAGCATTCAATCTTATTAACGTGTTTAGCCACTAAGCCTGGTGTGACGCTAGGTATTGCTTGAACAACCATCGGCTTATTCGTTAAATTTTTAACACGGTATGAGGTTGTCACATATTCACCGGGGTGAAGAGTGATTTTTTTATCTTTACCTGCAAACTCCGTTGAGATTGATTCATTGAGTGTCGTCAACAGCTCGACAGTGACTTCGCGCTGGGTATCAATTTTCGCGCTAGCAATTGCCGTTTGAGCGGTGGACTCTGTCTTGCCATTTAAACCTGTTACTTTACAAAACACATTGTAAAGTGGCACCAGTGCAAAGCAAAAAGCAAACATGCCAGCAATAACGGCCAGCATGATCAGAAGGTGTTTTTTTAAGCGGGGTTTAGCCGTTTCGCTCATCGAATCACCGGTGGGGTTGAGAAGCTATGGTAAGGAGGTGGAGAAGACAGCGTCCACTCTAGACCTTCAGCGTTATCCCAAACTTGGTCAGTTGCTTTTTTTCCACCACGGATGGTGCGGATCACAATATATAAAAACAATAACTGGCTGGCACCGAAAACAAAACCACCAATACTGACAATTTGGTTAAAATCAGCAAATTGGAGCGCATAATCGGGGACTCGACGCGGCATACCTGCTAACCCTAAGAAATGCATAGGGAAGAAAGTCACGTTAATCGAAATAAATGAAAGCCAAAAATGCGTCTTAGCTAATGTTTCACTATAGTAGTGGCCCGTCCATTTAGGCAGCCAGTAATAGACTGCCGCCATAATCGAGAAAACAGCACCGGGAACAAGCACATAGTGGAAGTGAGCAACTACGAAGTAAGTATCTTGATATTGAAAGTCAGCCGGTGTAATCGCGAGCATCAGGCCAGAGAATCCACCTAGCGTAAATAAGAAAATAAATGCCAAAGTAAAGAGCATTGGCGTTTCAAACGTCATGGCACCTTTCCACATGGTTGCAACCCAATTGAAAACTTTTACGCCAGTTGGGACAGCAATTAACATGGTTGCGTACATGAAGAACAACTCACCAGCCAATGGCATGCCCGTTGTAAACATGTGATGTGCCCAGACCACAAATGAGAGTAAAGCAATAGAACAGGTTGCATAGACCATAGAAGCGTAACCGAATAAATGTTTACGCGTAAAAGTGGGCAGGATCTGCGAGATAATGCCAAAAGCGGGCAAGATCATGATGTAAACTTCAGGATGCCCAAAGAACCAAAACACGTGTTGGAACATGACGGGGTCACCGCCACCCGCCGCATTAAAGAAGCTGGTACCAAAATGTCGATCGGTGAGTAACATGGTTACGCAACCGGCAAGCACTGGCATTACCGCAATTAACAAGAAAGCAGTAATTAACCAAGTCCAGACAAATATCGGCATCTTCATTAAGGTCATGCCAGGTGCGCGCATGTTCAAAATCGTCGCAATAACGTTAATTGCCCCTAAAATCGACGACATTCCCATCATATGCACTGAGAAAATGAAAAAGTCGGTAGATGGGGGACCATAGGTTGTCGATAGTGGAGCATAAAATGTCCAGCCGAAGTTGGGAGCGGAACCTTCCATAAATAAGGTGCTGATTAAAATCGAGAATGCGATAGGCAGAATCCAGAAACTCCAGTTATTTAAGCGAGGTAGAGCCATATCTGGGGCGCCAATCATCACGGGGATCATCCAGTTCGCCAAACCTACGAAAGCGGGCATAACAGCGCCGAAAACCATAATAAGACCATGGAGCGTGGTCATCTGGTTAAAAAGTTCAGGATTAACAAGCTGCTCACCAGGCCTAAATAATTCCGCGCGAATAACCATCGCTAAAGAACCCGCAAATAAGAACATGGCGAAGCTGAACCAAAGGTACATGGTGCCAATGTCTTTATGGTTGGTCGTAAAGACCCAGCGCTTCCAACCTTTGATAGGACCATGATCGTGATCATCATGGTGATCATGGGCGTGATCGTGCGATGTTATCGTATTAGCGGAACTCATGGCTTTTCCCTATTTAAGATTTCTTCTTTAATGCTTCGCGAACTTTGGCAACGTCAGCAGGTTGAACGATGTCTCCGGTGTCGTTACCCCATGAATTGCGTTCATAGGTCACGATGGCCGCAATATCGTAATCACTCTTTTGGTTCCCAAATGGAGGCATTGCATTTTTGCCTTGAATAATTTGACGGATTTGCTCAGTGATGTGCTGTTTTTCAGTCACAATCTTGCTGCCCACGAGTGATGGGAAAGTGGGTGGCATGCCTTCACCAGATGCTTTATGGCACATCGCGCAGATGCCGTTATATTGTTCTTCACCATGCGTCATGAGTTCTGCTTTGGTGTAGGTTTTATTTTCAGCAGGCGCTGCGGCGGGTTCGGCTACGGCAGGCGTTTCTCCTGCAGGTGTTGGTGCTTCTGTTGCTGGTGCAGCAGGTTTAGGTGGTTCCGCTGCTTTGGCTTTCGCGGCTTTTTGCTCGGCTATCCAAGCTTGGTATTCTGCCAACGGCTTTGCTTCAACGACAATCGGCATATAGCCATGTTTGACACCACATAACTCCGCGCATTGTCCACGGTAAGTACCGGGTTTATCAGCATCGATCAGGGTCCACACTTCATTGGTGAAGCCTGGAATCGCATCTTTTTTAACACCAAGCGCGGGAACCCACCAAGAGTGAATAACGTCTTTGGCGGTCATGATAAAGCGGATCTTTTTGCCAACAGGAACAACCAGTGGTTTATCTACTTCGAGTAAATAATTCGGATTTTTAGGCACTAAATTATTAATTTCATCTTCGGGTGTTGAAGACATGCTTAAGAAATTTATACCTTCATCAATATAGTCATACTGCCAATACCAGCGGTGTCCTGTAACCAGGATGGTCACCTCTGCTTTGCTGGTGTCATCCATGTCAATTAAGACGCGCGTGGCAGGGACCGCCATCACAATCAAAATCACAAAAGGAATAATGGTCCAAATAATTTCGACCGTAGTGCTTTCATGAAAGGCGGCGGGTTTATGACCTGTAGATTTACGGTGACGAATAATCGCGTAGATCATTAGCGCGTAAACCAAAATACCGATCGCGACACATACCCAGAGAATGAGCATGTGGAGATTATAAATATCCTGACTGGTTGGCGATACGCCACGCGTCATGTTGAGGGTATAGTCTGCCCAGGCATTGCCGCAAAAGAAGGTGCTTAACGCAAGGATAAGGCGTGATAAAACAGGCCCGACTGAAGGCATGCC
>CAZCXZ010000004.1:0-51934 GCA_964502705.1 Uncultured Candidatus Berkiella sp.
GGCTCTTGACTGGTATCGGTCCTAAAAGTGCGCAACACGTCAGACGTGTACCCATCATCGATTGGAATGAAGTGCCTTTATTCCCCAAAGGTATTTTACTTGAAACTAAAAAATACACCTACTCAGACATAGACTTAAGTCCATGTTCTTTTGCCCTGGTTGTGCAAAACGATGCGATGGAACCACGTTATCCACAAGGGACCGTGATCATTGTCGACTGTGCCGATACACCTGTTTCACAAGATTTTGCGGTCATTTTGCCAATTGATCACAAAGCACCTTTGTTTACACAGTTGATTGCCAGCGATAACGATCTCTTAGCAAAACCCTTAAACCCTAAATATGAAACGCTGCAGCTTGCTCGCAACACCAGGAAAATCGGCAAAGTGGTTCAAGCTAAATTAGTTTGCTAAGGTTTTTAGATCTTTTCGTCAATGCAAGCTTGTCTTCATAGCCCAAGAGATACCCTAATAAATGTGCATCTTGTGCTGAAAATTGTTTAATGAGCGCAGGATTGCGAGCAACTTTAGCGAGCTCTTCTTTAAAAATGTTACCTACCTTGTCTTTGACCACAATAAAGGTAATTGCACTGTCTTCATAATGTGACAATAAAGAAAGCAATGGTGGGGTATATCGAATCTGGCTATTCAGCCAACTTTTTATCTTTGTTAACATGTCACTATCCTTGCTGAACGTTTTTCTTATTCCCTAAGAAAATTCAGCCGATTTAAACATAATTAAAAAAAATTAAAAGTGTAAGTGCAAGACATCTACCGCTAAAAATCAGAGCGAAGCGGATAGCATTTCCAAGGCCATGGAGATAGCGCTTTCACGGATCTTGGCGCGATTACCTTGTAGAGATAACAAGTGTGCTTGCGTTTTCGTATGTCGGTTAGCAATGGCTAACCACACCGTGCCCACCGGCTTTTCTACCGTACCACCCGTAGGTCCTGCGATTCCCGTGATGGCCAAACTGATATCTGCCTCGCAAGTTGCTAATGCACCCGTAGCCATAGCAATTGCGACTTCTTCGCTCACCGCGCCAAAGGTTGCCAACAATTGCGGACTCACGCCTAACATCTGTTGCTTCGCTTCATTGCTATAAGTAACAAAGCCACGATCAAACCACTGTGAACTACCCTCAATGTGGGTGATGGCATAAGCAATGCCACCACCCGTACACGATTCTGCAAGCACCAGTGAGAACCCGTGTTTTTTTAATTTGTCACCAATCTCTCTTGCAAGAATCTCAATAGTCTTCAAACTGCGCTTCCTCTTTTCACATACATTGCCAAGAAGACATAACCAATGCTGGCAAGTAATAACCCTGCGGGTATGATCATTAAGCTTTGCGTATAAGCACTAACACTATAGTAAGGAACGCCATCGGTCATAAAGCGTCCATCCCAATTTGCTGTCATGATTTTGCCAATCAGACTATGAAAGACATAACCAAATGTCATGATGATCATATTGGCACAAGCCGTGGTTAAACCGACCAAACGCTCACCCACGAAGGTACTGGCCAAATAGATTGCAAGAATTTGATACGCACAAAATACGCCAACCACCACAAACAATATCGCTAACCATTGATCGGGCACGTCCCCAGTTAATAGGAAAACAAATGCAAAACCCATGACTAAACCGCTTAAGATAATAAAGGCAAAATACGATTTCGTTTTAGCTGAAACCCAACTTAACACCGGTGATCCGAAACACATGCCTAAGAAAATTAATGAAGGCAATGAGGCGGCAACCGCATCGGTTAAATGATAAACCGATTTCAAATACTCTTTACCCCAGACATCGGCAAACCCTTCAAGTGGGCCAACCATTAATCCGGCAAAAAGACAAACCAGCATAATTTTTGGATTGGTTAACACCGCTTTCACGCTGATCCACCAGCTTTCCTGTACAGCCGCAGCCGGTTCTTTAGGCACAACCAGATAGGTCGCGACAGCCATAAATACACCGATGCCAATAATAACCTGTAATACTTTTTCCCAACCATAAAGATGAATCAACGCATTGACAGGCTGCCCACCATAAATGGCTCCCAGCAAACCAATCGTGACGGAAAACCCAAGCAATAAGGTAAAACGCTCTTCCTTAAATGACAGACGAATGATTTTAAATACACCTAAGATAGCAGCCGAAGATCCCATGCCAATCATTAAGCGACCTAAAGCGGGATAAATCCAATGCTCTGCAAATAGTAAGGGCAATAAACCTAATACGGTTAAAATCATACAAGCGGGTAGCACGCGCTTAGGGCCATATCTATCTAATAGAATACCAACAGGAATATGCATACCGGCATAACCAATATAATAAAGACCCGAATATTGTCCAAAAATTGCAGCATCAATATGAAATTTTTCAAGGATATCGAGCATCATGATGTTCGGTAATACGCGTAGAATATATTGATAAGCATAAAAAAATGAAGCCAAAAGCCACATTGACCAAATAGTGATTGTACTTCTTTGCTGCATGGCGCTATCCCGAAATAAATAAATTTAAGTTAAATATAAAGTTAAAGGCGTTGAGATTAAATAGAGTGATTGTTAGCAGCTAAGGCTGCTAAGCAGGAGGAGTGCTTGATCTAAGTGATTTTTCTTAATTTTCATCAAATTACCTTAACAATTTATTTAAGCAAAGACAAGCATAATGCAAATAGTTAGTTATTAAAATATGAATCAAAATCTACGCGATATAAGGCTTCTTTTAAGTGATAAGGGTATAAACTAAAATTCAGATGCGAAGACTATCGCTGTTGAATTACACTATTCCTCTGGACATAAGACAAACCTAGGAAACATCTGAATGAACCTGATGCAAAAAATGCTGGCACTGATATTGATAACCTCAACACCAGCTTATTGCTTAGATCAAACAACGGAATTCCAGCAAAAAACCAAACTGGTCCGTTACATAATAAACAAAGTAAGTTGGCCAGCAGGCTCCATTAAAAGCAATCAATTCAACCTTTGTGTTCCAGAAGATAGTGATCAACTAAAAATAGTTGAAAAACTGAATGGGCAGATGATCAGAAAATATAAAGTCGTTGTGAAGCCCTTTAAATCGAAAGATAAATTATCTAACTGCCAACTCATTTATGTCGCAACTCAAGATACTGAGCAGCAATTAGCGCTCATCAACAAATTTAAAAATCGCCCAGTGTTGTTACTTGGTGATAGGGATCACTTTGCGAACATAGGTGGCTCAATGAATTTTGTGGTTTTGCAACAGAATGTTGCGTTAACGATCAACTTAGAAAGTATGACAAAAGCAAAATTAAATATGGATATTAAAGAGCTTGATCAAGTGATCTTAGTCCCAGAAGATAAAGATCTTAATTAAGCGCATTTACACCTATAACGATTAACCTTTTATTGGAGGACATCAGTACTTCTGCCGATAACCTATCAAGAGCTTCATTTAATGATGAAATGGGTATTGATATGGTTGGCCGTTCTGTTATTACAAAACTGTTCGCTTTGGCACTTGTCCTTGCACCAGCTGTGTCACACTGCCAAGATTATCTTGGCAAGTCAGATTACCCTGATCAATTAACCAATGATGAAATTCGTGAACTGATGATACAAATGAGTATCAAAGCGGCAGGAAAGTGCGCTTGCCCTTACAGCCCAGATGCCATTAACGGGATCTGCGGTACAGAAAGCGCTTATTACCAACCTGGAAAATTCAATCGACCCGGCGGATTTAAGCTTTTCTGCTTCTATCGAGACATATCTTCTGAAGATGTGTATTTCTGGAAGTTAAAATACGCCACACCACGCGCACGTTAATTGTCTCAAGCTTTAGGTATATGCACGCTATTTAGCATTCTGCTTCTGGCAGTTTGTGCATTCAGTGGAAAGATTTAATTCAATATACCAATCGAGTTCTTCATCCCAGTATTTTTCCAAAAAGGGTTGTTGGCAGCGACTACACTCTTTCCAACAATCATCTAAAAGGGTTGCTTTACAATTATCAGCAGACTGAATTTCCACTTTTTTTAACCTTTCAATTTCTAAAGTTGTGAAAGTTTATACGCATTCAAAACGAATTGGAATCATTGACATCACGAAAAATTTAGTTCAACACTAATATTCAGTGATATGCTTTTAATAAGAGTCTCTCGCATTAAATTGCTTAAATACACGGCTCTTACGAATATAGCGAGGCTACACATGCTAATGGATGTTCTCAATAAAGCTTGCTTTGAATATTTAGGAAAATTTCCACCGCCTACTTTGCAAGATAAAGATTTAGCTTTTCTTAAAAAAAGCGAACGTGGGACATATCATAAAATTATCTCTCTTCTCAAAGATCATCAAAAAAATCAGCCTGTGACTTTCGACGAAAATAAGAATTACAAAGAAATTTATCAAAAATTACATGAATTAGCTGAAAGCCTAGAACTCTATACAAATGATTTACCTAACGGCGAGCTTAAAAAGTTTCATCAACAATTCTTTGTCACGTTGTTCGAAAATGATAACAAGATACACGCCGAAATTAACAAAAATGTTATTCAGCACAACAGCCATGTCCCCACTTCTGATTTACAACGAATTAAAAATAACCAAGCCGCACTCACCAAACGTCCATTTAAAGGTATTTTTCACCCGGAACATGCGGTGAATCGATTTTTTTCTGGCATTCTGGGGTTTAGATATCATCCACTGAAAAAGAACAATGTCCCGTACATTTCATTTGAGCATGCAAATTCCAATAGAAATAACTTACGATTTGGCGCTCAAATAAATGGCATAGGAACCGTCAACCGGTCATTCACACAATATTTAGCGGTAAAGAAAGCACAAAAACCAAAAAAGCAATACAATCACGTTTACATTAACTTGCAAAAAAGAGATATGAATGAAGGCGGAAAATTTGAACGCTATTTTGAAAGAACTCGAAGTTTAGCCTTAGAGAATCTTGAAAATAGGAAAGACCTGGGTATTGCCGTTATTACCTTACCGGCAGACAGTCGCTTCTTTTTTAGCGGGTTCTCTCATGCGTCCGGCTTGTCTAGTTCTAATCAACAGACCTCATTAAACGAGCTAAAAGATGACTTGGTATTAGCGATTCAAAACAATACTCATGATTTTTATATCAGCGATGATGTCAAGGAAGCTTTGTTTGGCGATAATATTGGCCCCATCGTTAGTGAACTCTTTGCACGCGCTGCAAAAGATGTTTTAGGCGCAGACTACTCAGCACAAAAATCGGTTGACCCAACTATTCGCCAAGCGATTTTATTTCACTTTGTTAAATTTCATTTAACGGATCACATTCTGAATCAATTGCAACCTGACAACTATAATATCTCCTGCAAGGACAATATTGACCGAGGTGGCGCTCATAATTTATGGTATGAATTGAATCTCGCTATTCGAGATGGTAATGAAAAAATCTCATTAGAGAGCTTTCAGAAAAATCTCGATGCATCTGCTTTATTAGTTAAAGACCGCCCGATGAACGATCATCGAAATGTGCTCTGGAATACACTTTATCAGCAATTTATTCATAACCCACAAAAGACAGCGGATAGAATGCCTTGGGTCGGTGATTGGCTGGCCAAAAATATTCCGCTTGAAAAACACTTAGAAAAGAGTTTACAAAAGCCCTCACATGAGGTAACACTTTCTAAATCTCTCAAGGAATCACTTGCAAAGCGTTTAGGTAAATCGGCTAAAAATTTAACCAATAATGAAGTGCTCTCGCTGATCCGTAAAGATGTTAACGACCGAATCAATAACATTCAAAAAGCTCAAAACAAAGTTGTTAGCAACCCAATTGTTTTAACAACGAATTCAAGCCAGAAAACCCTTGATCCTGAAAGATTAGCCGCTGTCTTACAAGAACATTTTGTCGACACCAAAATGAAAGTTCGAGATGTTAAACAATCAAGTCAAGGTCAACAATTTGTGATTGAACAAGAAGCTGTGCGTAACCATGCACAACAATTACCGCCCATTCATGTAAGCCATATAAAACAAGAAAACCATGATAATTATCGCACCATCTTTAAATTTAGCCCTGAAAATCTCGATACCGATCAATTCAGTCGTGCTGTAAAAGCGCTCGTCGCACTGGCATTAGAACATTCAAAAAAGAATCCAGGGAAAACTTTCTCTATCACGGCGAAGGGCAACCCCGCCTACGCCATTGCGATATTAACAGAACTGCAAAAGCATGGTTTGGTAGGCAAGTTAAAAGACAATGAATTTTCGCCTTTAGAGCAACAAGCTATCCTGGGGCAAGTTGCAAAATCTGAACCTACAAGGGCTCGCAGTGCTTCGATGATTAATCTTTATGAGCCGCAAAATGACATCCCTCGCAAATCGCGATCGAAATCCGTTAGTGCGCCTTTGGAGCCGAAATCACCTAAACCTCATAAACATTAACGCGTAACTACATCTTTTGGTATTTGATGAGTTGATTCGCTTTCTTTAATTTGTTACCCTTCCCTTCCGCTGCTAACAGCTAAAGGGGAAGAAAATGGAAATCGTAAGCACTGCTTTTGAAGCAATGACCATGGATGCTGGCTTATTACTAAACCCTGCTTTCACGGCTTTTATACCTCAATATAATAGTTTGCCAATACCTGAAGGATCGCAATCCCATATTGTACCGTGCGCTGCCTATGATATTGGATCGGGCGCAACAAAATTCATGGGTGCACTGGTAAATACAGAAACGTTGAGCATCGAGCATATTTTTAGCAAAGGCTCCTTAAATGTCGCTTATCGAGAAGATCTCCATCAATCCACCAATAATTCATTTTCTGATTTGATCCAAGAAATTGGCCTGCAAGCATTAACCCAGGCTCATTTGCAAATCGAACAAGACTATAACAATTCAACCTTTCAAGGGTATGGCGACATTCAGCATTTTGCAGTAGCAACCGCCGCATTTCGTGTCGCTGATAATGGCCTAGAAGTGGCTAGTTACTTTAGTGAAGAACTCGATATGCCCATTAATATTATCTCACAAGAAGAAGAAGGGAAATTAGCGTATTACAGCGCCATTAGCCAACAGAGCCATCTTGATGATTCTGCTTTACCGATCGTTTGGGATATTGGTGGTGGCAGTATGCAGCTAACCTTTAAAGATAGCAGCGATCACTTTCATATCATGGGTGGCGAAATTGCTTCGCAAACTTTTCAAGCCCTCGTCAGCGAGAAAGTCTTAAATCAAGCCAACGGTAGTATTTCACCTAATCCGATGACTGAAGATAATGTACAGGCAGCCATTCAATTAGCCAAAGAAGAATTGCAGTTTGATCCGGCTACCACCGCTATTATTCAACACCAGATCAATCATGATGCAAAAGTTTTAGCTGTGGGTTCCGTGCATAATTTCGGTATTTCACCTTTATGTCAATTAGCAGGCGTAGAATCTGATAAAAACCATTACACACAAAGTGATCTGTTACTCGCGATTAAATTATTAACCGACAAAACCGATGAACAAATTATGCAGTTAAACCATTTGCCAAAGATTGACTTGGCTAAAAATCAACTAACCAATTTAATCATGGTTTACGCGATGATGGATTTAATGAAAATAGATACCGTACAAACCGTTAGCAGCGCCAATGTTGAGGGCTTGCTGGTAATGAATGCACAACCTGTCAAAACAATCTCCTCACCCATTTATATCGAAAAAGGAACCCTATATGCTTGATGCATTGTTTCAAAAAGGTCAAGAACTTATCTGTGATCAAGTTGCTCGGGAATGCCCTGGCGCGCTGTTAAACCAGCTCATTGATACGTTACAAGGTAATATGAGAAGTGTGGGCGATAGCGCTGCAGATTTTTGCTTTAATGCGGCAAGCGATTGCTCTAGAGTGTGGCTAAATCAATATGCCGCACCGGTTGCCATCGCGGCGGTTGTAGCAACTACCGTTGCCGTTGCATGTTGCACTCGCCCAAGACGATGAACATTTCACGCACGTTAGTTGGTTTAGTGCTCGTTTTATCGCTGATGCTGATACATCGTGTGAATGCTTATCAAGCCTTAATTTTTGATTGTGATGGCGTGCTCGTTGACAGCGAGCACCTTAAATTCACGGCATGGAAGATGGCACTTGCTGATGAAGCCATCGATTTTCAAGAAAACGATTATCTGCCGCTAGTTGGGTATGATTCGGTTCATATTATAAAGGCCATTAGCGAACAGAACCGTTTTCCTTTCAATAAAGCAGCCGTTATTGCTAAAAAGGAACGCATCTATCACGATTTACAAAAGCAAGGCATAACGCCATTGCCGGATGCGGTTAATTTTTTGAAACTCGCGATAGCAAAGAAAGACGCGTTGGGTTTAAAAATTGCGATTGCTTCCTCTGCACCCAAAAAAGAAATCTTAGAAAATCTACAACAACTTGGCATATCGCCTTCCAGCTTTGATCTGATTATTTCTGGCAAAGATGATTTACACCATATCGACGACGCATCCGGTGTCAATAAACCAAAGCCCTACATTTACCAGATCTGCGCACAAACACTGGATGTATCGCCTTCACAATGTTTAGTATTTGAAGATAGCAGCGCGGGCGTGTGGGCCGCGGCTCGTGCTGGCATGGATGTTATCGCCATTCCTAACCGTTTTACACAAGACCAAGATTTTAGCTCGGCTTTAAAAATTGCTGAATTTAAAGATATTCAGATCGAAAATCTTTAAGTAAGCTTATAGTGTGCTACGGTCGGCTCGTCAGGTTCCTCTACCTCCGCTGGCGGTGCGCAAGATAGCCTAGACATCATCCACGTTAGTGTTCTTTGCAAACAATTAGATTCATCATCATCATCTATAGGCGTCGAGGACGAAGCCGCTATCTCAGTGTTTCGCGGATTTGGCAATCGCTCAACGGTGTTAATAGAAAAGTCGATGTCCTTAATTAAAGGCAGCAGCTGGAGCTTGCTTTTTAAATGCGCCATTGTCTCTTTATCTAACCAATCAAAAGTCATGATTAGTGTTTTTAATGCCGCACTGCGTAAACCTTTGAAAATTTTATCAACTTGAACATAATTCATGGAACGATAATGAAGCGCCAAACAACGAACCTTGCTATAAATACCCGAGATAAAATGGTCAGCAATATCCTGCGCTTCCATATTATTTATAATAGATGCATCGATATAAGCAAGGATCGCTTCCCCAAGATCTAATTTCACTTTTAACGTATGAGGGTTCTTCTTGGCAGCAAGATAAATTTTCCATGCTGTTTCATAATCCATTTTTTCAAAATATACAGTGATGTATAAACATCGTAAACTTTTCAGAAATTTGCAAAAAGGAAGTAAGGCGCTTTCTGCAAGTGAGTCGCTATGAATGTTAACAAGTACTTTTTCATCAAAGAAAGTGTCTTGCAGCGTCTTAACATCATCGAGAGTGAGTTGTTTGCTTTTGTAGTCGACTGATGAGGTTGATTGCGTTCCAGATAGCATATGCGCTTTTTGCCGATTAATAATAAAAATGTCTGCAGGAGATTAGTCCTTCTGTATAACCTAACTCATATGCGGCTTTCGGAGTCAACGCATTAAAATCAATCGCATCATATGCCGCTTGTGCCTCTTGGATGGCATAGTATTCTAACCAAAATGTTAAACCGATCAATGCTGTGGCTACGCCTACTGTTCCTATCGTGGCGAGTATTTCTGCACCAACAACTGCGTTTACTTCATCGGCATTTAATATTTTCATATGACTTCTTTGCTGCTCGGCTTTATGTTTTAACGCATGAACCTCAATGAGGTTAGTCTCTAACATCAATTTGTGTTTTGCGTCACAAGGCCACATTTTATATACTAAATGGCACAGTATTTAAAGGGCTAGGAATAAATCGTGCCTTTAACAAAAACACTCTTGCTACTTATCGTTTCCAATTTATTTATGACTTTTGCATGGTATGCACATTTAAAACATCTAAATAACAAAGGTTTATGGATCGCCATTGTGGTCAGCTGGGGAATTGCTTTTTTTGAATACCTCTTTCAGGTACCCGCTAACCGTATTGGCTTTAATCAAGCAGGTCTTAGTTTGGCACAGCTTAAAATCTTACAAGAAGTGATTACGCTAGCCATATTCATTCCCTTTGCCATCTACTACATGCGCCAGCCGATCTCTTGGAATTTTTTATGGGCAGGATTTTGCATGGTGGGCGCGGTTTACTTTATCTTTCGCTAATCCCTGATTTTCAAAAGGTTCAAAGTCTATGACATCTATCGCTGAATTAATCCAGTTTGAAGATTTCACTAAAATCAAAATGCATGCTGGCACAATATTAACTGCCACCCTTAATCCTAAAGCCAAAAAGCCTGCTTACATTTTAGAGATCGATTTTGGTGATTTAGGTATAAAAACAAGCTCTGCACAAATTACACAACATTATCAGCCAAGTGATTTGATTAGTCGCCAGATCATTGCAGTGCTGAATTTTTCACCTAAAAAAGTTGCTGGCGTGACATCAGAGGTGTTGGTGCTTGCTTGCGTATCAGAAAGCGCTGGCACGGTGCTATTGCATCCTTCTATGCCAGTACCTAATGGCAGCGCTATATTGTAGTTTTACTACATGGATTTTCGCAATGGATTGCTAGGACGGACAATCTCCGTATTTGCGTCTTCTTGTGCTTGTGCTCGCTGAAATCGCACTGGTTCAGGTGCTTGTATAACATTCCACTGCTGCGCTAAGGGCGGCTGATAGAGTGTTTGTTCAAGTTGTGTTAGCCAATGCGACAGATCATCTTGCGCAGGCATATCTTGAGGTTCCCGTTCTTTTGGAAACCCCCAATAATCTTCTTCATCAACCGCCATCTTAACTTCCAGCGGTTCTTCATCAACATCCATGGGCGTCGCCTCGACCATCACGGTCTCATTTAAGCAGGTCGTTTGAATATATTCATGTAAGGGACTCATTGAATCATCATTTGCAAAACACTGAGCGACTTTTAAATTATGTTTGTACAGCCATTTAAACGATTCCTTGGCCCAATAAATATCAAAATGATTGCCTTGCGTAAATTCTGCAATCGTCACCAGAATATTAGCAACCTGATTGGGACATTTATCCATCAACAAACTGAGATGATAAGCCTCTAAACAGCGAATAAAATCGGGACTATTAACGATATAATTTTCTAATTTTTGATCAAAAGGCACGGAGTCAATAAAAAACCGATAACTCAGCATTTGGCACCACGCTGGATTTTGTGCGATCGTTACCGCGATATCTCGAAACGCAGGCTGTTTTAAAATTGCATTCCCACCATAACGTACCGCTTTTTGTGCGGGATTAATCATTGCTCTTAAGCTGTTGCAATCCATTTCGTGTTGTAAGTAGGGATTACTTAGAAAAGCAAGCCAGCAATCTGGATTTTGATGTTTTATGATTTCTTTAAGTATTATCGACGCAAAATGAGAACCTTGGTATTGCGCAATCTCTAATGCTGCGACTTTATATTGCTTAGCTGCCAGCATATTGAGAATGGATTGATACCCTATAACAAGATCATTGGCTCTAGCGTGAGCCCCTGAAAATAACATGCGCTTTTACCTTGGCTGATTTTTTAGTTGCGAAATTATACTCATTATTTAAGCACTTAACAAAAGAATGGCTTCGCCACGCATTTGATTTCTTCATGTTATGTTGTAACATACCCTCCCCATGGAATAATGATAAAAAGGGTAAAGCCCAGTGCGCGGTCAGTTGAATAAATTCAGAATTACTTTGCCAATAGTGGCGTCAATCACCTTATGTTCCCCTTCACTCTTAAGAGCCGAGGACCACAGCTTTAATCCGCAGTTGTCTTTAGTGCTCAATGGCGGCTTTACATGGTCAAGTTTTGATCCTGACAATTATTATCTGCCTGGTTTTCAACGCGGCGATGAAGCAACGATTGCTTCACCTGGCTTTGCGATTAATGAAGCGGAGCTCAATATTCAATCAAGCATCGATCCTTATTTTTACGGCAATATGACACTGGCCATGCACCAGCATGCACATGATACCGAATTTGATTTAGAAGAAGCCTATATTCGCACGCAAATGCTCCCTTATGGTTTTGCCGTTAAAGCTGGGCGCTTCTATTCTGGCTTTGGATATTTGAATCATCACCATAAACACCAATGGGATTTTGTCGATACCCCACTTATTTATCGTGCCTTCTTTAATAATCAATATTATGACGATGGCATGCAATTACAATGGGTCGCTCCCACGCCGGTTTATTGGCAGGTAGGCTTAGAGGCATTCCCTGGTCGCAATTTCCCTGCAGCAGGCTCTGGCAATCATCTTGGCTCGTTCAGCCTTTATACGCACATTGGCGATGACTTTGGCCAAAATAGCAGTTGGTTATGGGGCCTTTCTTATTTACATACCGGCCCAAATGAACGTGAAGCACAACTACAAGGTGGCCATAACCATCATCACGATCATGAGCATGAACACGGTCATGAACATCATGATTTTGCTTTCTCAGGCAAGAGTAATACCCTAGGCATGGATCTCGTTTGGAAATGGGCGCCCGATGGAAACCCTTGTGCACGCCAATTGATTTTGCAAGGTGAAATTTATCATCGTAATGAAAATGGTGAAGTCGCATTAGATGCCGATGAAGCTAGCAGCCTCAAAAGCAATCAAAATGGTTTTTACACACAAGCCGTTTACAAATTTATGCCGAGATGGCGCGTTGGCTTACGTTATGATTATCTATGGAGCAGCAACCAAGGTAATGATGAAGAAGTGTTAACCGAGACTTTCCTTTTACCTAATGGTTATCACCCTCATCAAACCACCGCGATGATCGATTTTAGCCCCAGCGAGTTTAGCCGTATTCGTTTCCAGCATAACCTGGATCATTCACAACCCACTCTCAATAAACAATACATGTTGCAGTTTATTGTCAATTTAGGAGCGCATGGTGCCCATGAATTTTAAACCGCTTTGTATTCTTTTATGTGGCTTGATATTTAGCCTTGCAGCAAACGCTAACCTCAACGTATTGGCTTGCGAGCCCGAATGGGCTGCGCTGGTGAATGCTTTAGGAGGTGAATTTGTCACGGTGACACCCGCAACCACTGCACTACAAGATCCCCATCAAATTGAAGCTCGCCCCAGCCTCACGGCACTTGCAAGAAGAGCCGATTTACTGGTGTGCACCGGCGCGGATTTAGAAAGTGGTTGGCTGCCCATGGTTCAGCAAAAAGCCAATAATCCCAAAATACAAAAAGGTCAATCTGGGTATTTTATGGCAGCCGATTATGTGAAATTGCTTGAAGTACCGAAGGCAGCCATGCTGGATCGTATCCATGGTGACGTGCATGCTGACGGCAATCCTCATATTCAACTAGACCCTCGCAATTACTTGCCGATTGCAAAGGCTTTATCCGCACGTCTTTGTCAACTTGACCCCACGCACAGTCAACAGTATGAAGCAAAATACCAATTCTTTAAAAAAGATTGGGAAACCGCTTTGCTATCCTGGCAAAAACAAGCAGAAAGCCTACATAACATGTCTATTGTGGTTTATCACCCAAGCTGGGTTTATCTCAATGATTGGCTAGGGTTAAAACAAGTATCCACGTTGGAACCAAAACCCGGTGTTCCACCGAGTGCGGCACATTTAAGCGCAGTGTTCACACAAGTCGATCAACAGGATATTAAAGCCATCATTTGCTCACCTTTTGAATCACAAAAAGCGGCAATCTGGTTAAGTAAAAAAGCCGATATTCCGGTAGTCGTACTGCCCTTTACAGTGGGTGGAACAAAAGATGCTACCAATTTGAAAACGCTGTTTGATGTGACTTTGCAACAACTTGCTATGGCAAACGCACAGCATCATGGATAACCTGGCATTATGGTTACCCGCATGGCTTGCAGGGTTGCTTGTGATGGCAACGCATGTGCCACTTGGGCAGCGCGTATTACAGCAAGGCGTGATCTTTCTTGATCTTGCCATTGCGCAAGCCGCTGGCCTTGGCGTGATCATTGCTTATGCTCTCGATCTGCAAACCCATGGCGTTGCTTTACAAGCGATTGCACTAATGAGCGCCTTATTCATGGCGCTCATTTTTCAGATCCTCGAAAAAAAGCAAAGTCTGCATTTAGAAGCGTGGATTGGCTGTAGCTTTGTGATCACTGCCAGTATTGGCTTGTGGGTACTTTCAGGTAGCGCGCATGCAGCAGAACATTTGCGTGAAATCTTGATGGGACAGATCCTGTGGGTAACGCCTCATCAATTACTAACAACGTTGCTGTATTATGCCTTAGCCGCTGCTTTGCTGATGGTCCGACGTAAAAATTTCTATTTATTATTCGCCATTTGTATCACCGCAGCAGTACAATTAGTCGGTATTTATTTGGTATTTGCAACGCTGATCATGCCCGCTCTCGCGACAGCTTCTTTAACACCCTCACGTAAATTAGGCGCGGGCTATGGACTCTGTTTCGTGGCCTACACCGTTGGTATCATTTTGTCACAATACATAGATGCGCCTGCAAGCCCCATGATCATTTTAACCATGGCCCTCGGCACCATCAGCTTGTTAGTGTTGCGCCGGATTTAACATGACCATTCAACAACGCTTAAAACAAGCTGAAAATCTCTGTCAAAAGCATAATGCGAAACTCACGCCATTACGAAAAGCCTTACTCTGTAAATTATATGAGAATACCAAACCGCAAACGGCTTATGAGCTATTAAGGCTGATGCGCGAGCAATACCCTAAAATGGAAGCGATGTCGGTATATCGCATCTTAACCTTTTTAGAAACCCATCACTTAGTGCATCGCTTATATAGCTGTCAGGCCTATGCGGCTTGTAATATGCCAGATACTGCGCACCATGCGCAGCTTGTGGTGTGTGAAAAGTGCCATCATTCAGAAGAGATCGCGATGCCGTCATTGGCGGCATCGATTGACTCTGTATTAAAACAACATGCTTTTTGCTTCTCAAATAAATCTTTTGAAATACTCGGCATTTGCCGTAACTGCACTATTTAGCCCGTTGTAAACCATCTATACTTCATAATAAGGTAATTCGTTTGCCTGTTTATATCAGTATTTTTATATCAGGTAAGTTCTATGAACATCTTGGAAAATGAGCTTCAATCTACCAATTTCATTATATTACCTGCCGAGACACTTTTTTCAGTTGCAGCTCCAATCTATACTGATATTAAAGCCAATCCCTTTATTTTATTGGAAAAAACCAATACTTTTGTTGGGATAATTACTCCTCATGAAATGAATCTTCTGATTGCCAAACATAAGCAATTTGCTCATGTGCTTGTTCAGGACTTAGTCAGAACTAAGTCAATTTTACTTACAGCGCCAATCGATAGAGAGCAAATCTTATTAAAACTTATTGAGCAATCAGCTAACTACGCTGTATTAACTAACAGTGAATTAAAATATCATAGTGTTGTTTCTATTGAAGATATACTAAAAGCTGAACTGCATTTATTTAACAATGTGGATAATAGTTTATCTAATGATTTTGTAATCAAAAGTCAATTCCTCAGAGCAGCAAATATCTTCCAATTTGAAAGTTCACAGGATGCCATTATCTGTTATGAGCCTGTTGAACCTATTTCCATTTTAGAGCCAATAAACAACATTATTGATAACATTTATAAGTGCAAGGTGGCAAATTGCAATTCATATTATGAGAAAGTGCTTGGCATTAATCGTCTGGAATTGATCAACCAACAAACCGTTCGTGAAAGATTGCCACCAAATATAATTAATAGCAATCTGGTTAATAATATTATCAAAAGTAATTATCACGCAACCAATGCAGAGAGCTTGGAAGCTGATAGTAATGGAAATTATAAATGGTTTTCTAATCATTCATTTTTTGAAATACATTCTAATCACATTTATCGCATTTGGGTTAAAAAACGCGATATCACCATGCAGAAAGATTTAGAAATAGCACTATATATCGACGACGAACTCATTAAAATGGAGCAGCGCACTGCTCACACAGGTAATTGGCAATATAACTATCAAGATAAAACCGTTCTTATTTCAGATGAATTCGCAAAAATCTTTGAAATCAATGCGCCACCCAGTGGACTACAAGAAGCAAAATCACACTATGATTTTTTTTTACAGTATGTCCTAGAAAAGGACAGAGCCAAAGTAAAAGCAGCACATGAGGGTACTGCTCGCAAATTCCAGAATTTTACAATAGAATACAGCATTAAATCAGGCAACAACAATATTAAAAACCTTTATGAACACTGCAAAATCATTAAAGATACAAATGGGAAAGCAATCTGCGCGATAGGCACGATACTGGACTTAACCTCGATTAAGCAACAGGAAGAAATTTCTTGGAAGTACCAGGAACAGTCCATTGAGCTTTTTAATGGCAGTTCTGATATTCTCTTTTTAATTGATGTAACCGTTGATGGTCAATTTCATTTTAATAGAATTAATCCTGCAGCAGAAAGTATATTAGAAACTTCAACAGAAGATATCATTAAAAAACCTATTGCTGATACCTTGCCTGAAAAAACTTACGTTCGATTAATGGCAGCTTTAAAAAAATGTTTCAGCGAAAATAAAGTTATTCATGATGAGGTTGAACTTCCACTTGAAAACCAATCCTTATTTTTTGAAATAACTTTAGTGCCAATTAGGTGTATGAAAAATAGGATTGTACAAATAATTGGTTTTGCTTATGATGTTACACCACAAATACGAAATGCAGAGAATCTGCAACTACTTAATAAGGTATTGCTCTGCTTAAGTAATTCCAACGCTGCTATTATCACAGCAACTTCAGAAATGCAGTTGATTAGCGAAAGCTGCAAAACAATTACAAAAAATAGTGAACTCTTTCCCCTTTGTTGCGTTTTTAGCTACACAGATGAACCGAAAGCCACTCAATATTTATGCGCCATTGCATATAATGGTGTTCTTATTCCTCATGAATCTGATTTTGCAATAAATAATCTACCTGGTAAAGATTGCCTTGAGAAATGCAGAGACTCTAGAGCTCCTGAGCAGCTCTTGCTCAATATGGGGAGCATTAAAAAAGACAATCCAGACTTTTTCTCAATTCTCAAATTAAATAATGACATAAATCTCAAATCAGTTTTAGGATTACCGCTACTTTATCATGGTAAAGTGAATTACATATACGTCATTTATAGCACATACCAGAGTTACTTTAATGCGACAGAAGTAGCCCTATTTAAAGAATTAAGTAATAACTTGATATTAGGCATTATCAACAAGAGAACCCAAGAGATCAATCAACATAATGTCCTCATTAAAGAGAAGCAAAGTATTGATTTGAAGAAAGCGCTGGATAATACCATCTGCGCGCTAGGAACCATGCTTGAATTTCGAGATCCGTTTACTGCTGGCCACCAAAAACGGGTTACACATTTAGCTGTTGCGATAGCGCAAGAATATGGACTCGAGCTTGATAGACTTCATTGGTTAAACATTGCAGGTTCCGTGCATGACATTGGGAAAATTACCATTCCTTCTGAAATTTTAAGCAAACCTACCAAGCTAACCCCGCTTGAGTATGAGCTGGTAAAAACGCATCCTGAGGTTGGTTACCAAATTCTCAGAAACATTCAATTTCCAGGTCCGATTGCCGAAATCGTTAGACAGCACCATGAATATTTAGATGGCACAGGCTATCCTTTTGGATTAAAAGAAAATGAAATTCTCTTAGAATCAAAAATCCTTACCGTTGCCGACATTATTGAGTCTATGGTGTCACACCGTCCCTATCGACCCGCCTTTGAAGTAAAATACGCTTTAGAGGAAATCACAAAGATGCGAGGAAAGAAACTTGATCCCAAAGCCGTAGATATTTGCATTAGCATCATAGAGAGCGGTAATTACGAATTTCCTAAAATAGGACATTTTAACGATAATAACGCTTTAAAAATGAATGATACCAGTCGGTCTGACCGTTCATAACACAAGGGACACCTATCATATTGCATAGATGCACCTTTTACTATACTTTTAAAGCCTCTTCCATCGAGTCCCAAGCCCTTTGGCGATACTATTGCCACACGCATGCCAGTGCCAGGATGACGCTTTTGTGAATGAACAAAATCTGAGAATTTCAAACGATCACGCACAAAGGCTTCACACTGATTGCCAGCCTTCGAGAATATTTTAGCGCGTGTATATTGGGTGATCCGCCATGAGTACCGGCCCCCGCGGCCCTACTGTTAAGCTATTTTGGTTATCAGCGATGGGTATCCCAGCCGCCGTGGTCATAAAAGGGCGTTTTTGTCATGGATTTATCTTTAAATCAATTATGCAGTCCATTTTTACGATACCTAAAAATTTCGACAGAAAGATCACAATATTTGTAAACAATCTAATTAGTCGTTTGACAGCGGCTCTATCGCCGATTATGATTATAATCGGCAGCATAGATGCCGCACCATGGGAATGTATGTACACGAGAACGCTTAATCTAGCTAATTTATTGAAAAATAGAAGTTATTTTCTATTTGGGCCTCGAGGCTCCGGCAAAAGCACGCTTATTGAACAGAACCTGCCTAATGCTAAAGTTTATGATCTGCTTGATGCTTATGAATTTCAACGGTTATTAAGAGAGCCTGGATTAATTAGCCAAGAAACACAACCTGACACACTTGTTGTTATAGATGAAATTCAGAAGCTTCCTAGCTTACTTGATGAGGTTCATAGGCTCATTGTAAAACGAAAGCAGAAATTTCTACTTACGGGAAGCAGCACACGAAAACTACGCAAAGGAGGAGCAAACTTACTTGCGGGCCGCGCTTATCAAGCAGAACTTTTCCCTCTTATTTCTCAAGAAATACCTGACTTTAATCTTATTAGCTATTTAAACACGACCGGTTTACCTGAATTCTATGGTCAACCTGATGCAAGTGATTATCTAAAAGCCTATGTAGGCACCTATCTTCAAGAAGAAATTCAGGCAGAAGCGCTAACTCGTAATTTAGCTGGTTTTATTCGTTTTTTAGAGGTGGTTGCTTTTTGCAATGGTGAAGAAATAAATTATGCAAATATTGCAAGCGACTGTGGCGTTGCCGTGCGAACTCTGGAAGCCTACTTTGGAATTTTAAATGACACGCTGATAGGTTTTGCAATACCACCCTTCTTATCCACTATAAAACGTAAAGCGATAACTCGCTCTAAATACTTTCTTTTTGATGTGGGCGTTGTAAATTCTCTTACACGTCGAGGCCATATCGAAAAAAAATCAGAACTATTTGGCAAAGCATTTGAACATTTTATTGCATTAGAGCTTCGCGCATTCCTTAACTACCGTCGCATAGATTTGCCTTTACAATATTGGCGGTCAACTACACATTTTGAAGTCGACTTTATTATTGGTAATAAATTGGCTATCGAAGTAAAAAGCACTGATCTTGTTGCCGACAAGCATCTCAAAGGTCTTCGCGCACTCAAAGAAGAAGGCGTCATTGAAACTTATGGCGTGATTAGTCTAGACCCGCACGAACGCGTTACCACAGATGGAATACACATTTGGCCTTGGGATTTATTTTTACAAAAAATGTGGGCAAACACCTTTTTTAAATCGTAACGAATTACTTGTTAGCTAGAATCATCACTCTAAAAAATAAAGTTCAAGATCCTATATTTTTATATCTGTGCTTTGTGATAAAAAGCGAAAGCTTTATTCATCACAAGGAGTAGTACGTTATGTTTGGGTTAGGTGGTACAGAGTCATGGTTTACTGTTGTCGATAAAACCATTGGTTCTTGGGTTGGCGTTGCAACTAAACCTTTTCAGGGTGGCATATTAAATGGTGTTGAAACCGTCGTCAGTGGTGTCTGGGAAGCAGGAAAGGCTAACCCTTACGCTACCGCAGTGACGTTAGGTATAGGCGCTATTACTATTTATGCGTATAAAAATCGCGGCTTTGGTGTCGGGCTGGGTAGCATCAACATAAATATCAATAATTTTTTAGCGCACTTAAATATCTCTACAGGTTTAGGTCGCTTAAGAGCGAATAATTGGCATGATGTTGACCAGCGATTAGAAGATCTTGAGAGAGGACAAGCTGATCTAACACGAGCCGAGTTAGCACATTACCAGCAAACGCTAAGAAATTTTAAAGCAGTAAACGATGGGATAACTGAAGTTCGACGAGATACGGCAGCATTAGGCCAGCAAATAGCGGATGGTTTTGAAAATATAGGTAAAGGTTTTACAGCCGCCTATGAACATCGTAAGGGTCTGCATACAGAAACTCAACAAGGCTTGCAAGCGATTGCCGGTGAAAGTGCCGGGATCAAAGCGAATGTACTCGCCATGCGACCAGGTGGTAATTCTGCTGCTCAATAATATTACATTTAAAATTGACGGGCTGACACAGAGGTCAGCCCCTACATAATAGCCTAGTCTTATTACTTGCGTTCTTCTCTTTCAATCCGCTTTAACGGTTCTGCCGTTTCTTTAATTAAATGATCTAAATCATTAATCACATTCGCCATTTCAGGTAAGGCTTTTTGTCTGAAAGAGCTGATATCATCAATGGCACTTTTTAAATCATTGAGTGCTGATTTTAAGGCGTTCACATCGATTTGTGCGGAGGAGGCATCCTTATGAATTTGCGTGCCTTGGGTTTTTAAACGCTTGGCACTGTCTGCAATCAATTTAGCGGTGGTGTCATTAATTTTTTCGATTTTTTGCAGCACATGTGCTTGATTAGCTAAGGCTAAAGCAATGGTGGTGGCATTGCGTAATGCGGTAATGGTGACATTTAAGGCACGATTCACGCCGCGCACCAATTCTTTGTTATTACGTATAATTAACTCAGTCGCAATCACCGATTGCTGTGTGACGGCCAACTGCTGTTGCAAATCAATCACGCGTTGGCGAATCGGGAACAGCATATATTCTTCAATCACTTTTACATCTTCAGGTTTAGTGCTTTTTAAAGCGGCACTTTGTGCGGTGAGTTTTTCATCGACAGAATGTGCAAAAATTAGCGTTCTATCTAATTGCTCACCGGTGTTCCATAGCTGCTTTTGATCTTCTGCCAACGTAATATTATCACGCAATAATTGATCACGCCCTGCTTCTAATGAATGTACAATGGCATCGATCACGGTTTGTGCACTTTCAAATTTGGTTAAGTAGCGCTTGATGGGCGTGCCAACCCCTGGAATATAACCTAAAATGCGTGAAAACCAGCCAGGGGAGAAATTCACTTTTTCAGGATCGAGCGATTCCACGGTCATTTTCAAATCAATTAACGCATTAGCCACTTCGCCACCATCTTCAGCGCGGCGTGAAAGTGTTGCAATCGGTTGCTTGAGCATTCCCATTTGTGCAGCGGATTGGCGTTGTAAATCGGTACCAATGTCTTCCACTTTACCAACTGAAAGCTGCTGACTTTCAATTTTACTTAAATCATGTGCCAGCAACGCGCCCACAAATTCATCTGCGCTCAATACAATCTGTTGTTGCTCACTGGGAGGCGTTTTGTCCTTTAACAACAATTCTTGCTTCACATCTTGTGAAGAAACCGCTTTTAATTGTTGCATATCGTCATTGATATCCATGGCCTCACCCTTAATATAGTTTTGCGCGTTCGGTCATTGTTTTTAAGTTATCTAATAGAAAGTCTGCGGTCTGTTGATCAGGTCCTGATAGGCTTTTGATATCAGACAAATTCGTGATTAATTCGTTCAGCTTTTCGAGCAATGTTTGATTCAAGGTCAACAATTTATCTATTCTTTCAATCAGTGCTTGCTTTTTCAGTGTGTCATCTTGCGCAAATTGGTCAACGGCTTCTAAGAGTGGAATCACCTTAGCAACATTATCGGCCAATACGGCCATGGTATCGTTCAAGGTTTTTTCATAGCGGCCAAAGGTTAGTTCTTGCTCACTAAATTTTTGTCGCAGCACTTTGAAACTAAGCTGGCCCACTTGACGAATAATCGCAAATTGCTCTGCCAAGCGTGTGCCTAGTGCATCGACATTCTCAAGGTATTTGCACCAGGTGATTTTAGGCTGTAAACGAATTAAGGGCAGCTGATTGATTTCATCAGTCGATAACACAGGAACCTGCGCTTGCTGACGTTTTCGGTAAGCCACATAAACACCGGCAATCACAACGATTGCGGCCAACGTTAATATCGTTTCGATGATCAATCTTTCATTCCCGTTTATATCGTGTTGTACAACTTACGGTCATACGAAATAGTGTTGTGACTTAAATGCTGAATATCATATTATATGAAATCCATAAAAAGTTAATACACTTTCTGTGATAGGTTTTATGACTTGGCAAAAATGGCTGCCTTTTTCAAAGGCCACAGCGATCCAAAGTAGCGAAAATGATCCTGCGGTTATCAGTTGGTGCACTGATATAGATAATTGGGATCGACAAACACCCTGCGTCGTTGAAGCAGGGCAATTAGCGATGATCATCCGCAAGCAAACCATCGTGGCCATTCTTGAACAAGGCAGCTACCCTTTAGATTGGGTATTAGATGACACGACACCAACATCTTTAAAAATTGTGTATTTCTCAACCAAAACATTTTCTGATTTACGTTGGGGAACACCTTCACCCATTATCGTGAATGACACACGTATCGGTATGAATGCATTGCGTGCCCATGGCATTTTTGCAGTTAAACTCAACAACCCTAAACGCTTGTGGCAACATATACCGAATGATGCCGCACGCTTTACCACCGATGATGTCAGCCTGCCTTTGCGCGCACTAATCTTAGATGAGTTTACCGCCAAGGTAAGCCAGAATCAGAATAATATTTTGCAATTTTTAAGTGAGCGTCAAACCTTCTCGCAGGCAATTAAAGAAACGCTAATACCTCATTTTGAGAATTTCGGCTTACAATTAGTCGATTTTATTGTGCAAAGCGTTTCAGCGCCAGACAATCAAACCAACAGCATGAGTGCGGTTGCTAAACTTGAAAAATTAAGCGATATGCTAAAGCAGGGGATCATTACCCAAGAAGAGTTTGACGACAAAAAGCAACAATTATTGAAGGACATTTAAATGTCATTACCTTGCCCCGCTTGTGGTGGTGAATTAGAATTTAAAAGCCGTTTTAGTGCAATGAGCATTTGCCACTTTTGCCAATCGGTTTTATTACGTAAGAATGAACTTTGGCAGCAATCCGGCACTATGGCGGTGATGCCGCCTGATATGTCGCCTTTTCAAGTCGGCACATTAGGTACCTATTTAAAAAAATCCTTTGAAATGATTGGCCAATTAAAGGTGGCATGGCGTGATGGATTTTGGAATGAGTGGTATTTAATTGAAGCAAATGGCAATGCTGCCTGGCTAGCAGAAGCCATGGGGTTTTTAAGCTACTCACAAGAAGTGACGTTAACCGAATCTTTAGGTGATCCGAAAGCACTACGCGTAAACCAAACCATTACCCTGGCGAATGAGTCTTACACTATCAGCGATATTAAATCCTATGAATGTATTGGTTGTGTGGGAGAGTTGCCTTTTGAATTTACCACCGGCAACCAGGGTATTTCGATTGATTTAATCACCACCGATGATGATTGTGCCTATTTAGAATATGCCAATGGCCAGTATCGGTTTTTCAAAGGTAAAAATGTTTCATTTGATGATTTAGCCTTTACCAATCTAAGAGTGCTCGATGGCTGGTAAATATTATCATCCCACACGCGATGCCGCATCTCCCACGGTAGAACAGCTTAGCTGCGTAAAGTGCCATGGCGCTTTAACACTGAGGGCTAAAGGCTATAGCACGACTTTAATTTGCCCCTATTGCGGCGCTCTTTATAAGGCCTCTGCCAAAGGCATCGATTTGGATGGCGCATCAGCGAATAAATCTAATATTGAGCCTCTTATCCCCTTGGGTACACGTGGCAAATTGCATGGTGTCGCGTGGGAAGTGATTGGCTTCATGCAGCGATATTCTTCAACCAATAATACTTGGCAAGAGTATTTACTATTTAACCCATACAAAGGTTTTCGCTGGTTAACTGAATTTAACGGGCATTGGAATTATGTGGTCTCTTTACATATGGTCCCAAAGCCGCATCACGATTATGTGACTTATCTAGATGATAAGTATCAATTTTATACTTATTATCAAGCAACTGTGCGTTATGTGATTGGTGAGTTTTATTGGCGTGTGCAAGCCAATGATCGATGCGAAATCAGTGATTATGTGAGTGTGCCGAATATTTTGACAAGAGAAACGACGCTTGCTCCAAAAATAAAACATGCGAGCGATCCTTATGGTTCCATTCCAAGTGATCCCCACTCATCAATCTCCAGCACGCAGAGCCCATTGCAGCAACCCGCTGAAGGTGAGCAGATTTGGTCACTAGCGGAATATATTGAACCAGAGACCGTTCAAGCTGCCTTTGGTTTAAAAGAAGCGTTACCTGAAAAAATTGGCGAAACGATTAATCAGCCCTTTAAACAGAGCAATGAATTATCGGCTGTCGTTGCTTCTGGCTTTATTGGCGCAGTTGTGATGTCAATTATGGCATTCATTATGATGATAACAACGCCATATAAAACGTTGGTCATGGGAGAAATTATTGCACCACCGATGGCTGATCGCACCAACATACTATTGCCAACAATACCGCCTACAGAAGCAAAATCATCCATGATTTCACCCACGTTTGAAATCACGGATAGTAAAGCTATGCTGAGTTTTTATATTCAAGCGCCCGTTAGAAATAATTGGGTGGAAGTTGAAGCCACCTTAATCAATGAGGATACTGGCAAAGCACTCTATTTTGATGATGGCGTTGAATATTATTATGGTTACGATTCTGATGGTAGCTGGAGCGAAGGCAGCCAGAGAGACAGCAAGGAATTTACAGCCTTGCCAAAGGGGAAATATCACTTGGTCTTTAATACCACATCCGGTGCAGCCTATGAAATGCCCATTAAATATCAATTTAAGCAGGGTGGTATCAGTGGTAACAATTTTGCATTTACGTTATTTTTAATGCTACTGCCTTCCATCGCAGGCTTAGGGTATTACTATTATTTTAATTACAACCGTTCTATTTCATAAGACAATGAATGAAATATTTTCGTAACAAGGGATTACTATTTGGCATCGCTTACACCGTCGCGATTTTGGGCTGGTTTTCTTATACTGCCTTAAATGGTATCGACATGCTAGCCTTTGCTAAATCCGATTCTTGGAACGCCAAAGGTATTCAATATTATTCCGCAACGCATAAATAAAGGAGCGAATCTATGCCAGCAACCGCAGCTGCAAATTGGTTTAATGTCCACCCACTCATCAACTCTATCGTCTATTCAGTGGTGGGGTTTGTGATGTTAGGGATGGGGTTTTACGTTTATGATAAACTCACACCCTGGCGCATGTGGAAAGAAATTATTGATGAACACAATGTTGCCCTTGCGATTGTTGCGGGAGCCATGGTCTTAGGTATTTCGAATATTATTGCGGCGGCAATAGCAGGATAAGATGGCTCTTTTATTACTATTTTCCGTTTTTGTTGTTTCGACTTGTGGTTTAATCTATGAATTGATCTGTGGAACGTTGGCCAGTTACCTGCTTGGCGACTCGGTTACACAGTTCTCAATTATCATTGGCATCTACTTATTTTCGATGGGTGTTGGTTCTTACTTTTCGAAATTTATCGATAAAAAGCTGGTTGAGACTTTTATTCAAATCGAATTCTTAATTGGCATGATGGGCGGCTTTTCTGCACTCATTCTTTTTATGGCGTTTGAATATGTTAACCATTTTCGGCCATTACTCTACGGCATGGTCTTTTTGGTTGGATGCTGTGTCGGTCTTGAGATCCCATTAATGATGCGGATCTTAAAGGAACACTATACCGATTTTAAAGATCTGGTTTCTAAAGTGTTTACCTTTGATTATATAGGCGCATTACTTGCCTCACTGTTATTCCCCTTACTGTTAGTGCCCTACTTAGGACTTGTTCGATCCGCACTGCTATTTGGCCTGATTAATATCAGCGTCGGTACATTGGCTATTTACACATTTCGTGAAACGCTGACAAGCCGACGAATGTTGTATAGCAAAGCCATCAGCTGCTTAGTGATTTTGCTGGTAGGCTTCATTTTTTCAAATACCCTGACTACCTTTGCTGAATCGCGAAATTACGAAGGAAAAATTCTTTATAGCAAGTCCAGCAAATACCAACGGGTGGTGATTACTCGCACCGATCAAGATATTCGGCTTTTTCTGAATGGCAATTTGCAATTTAGTTCAAGAGATGAATACCGCTACCATGAGGCGCTCGTGCATCTTGGCTTATCGCAAATGACTGCTCCGAAACGCGTTTTGGTATTGGGCGGCGGTGATGGCTTGGCAGTTAGAGAAATCCTAAAATACCCTTCGATATCAGAAGTGACCTTGGTCGATTTAGACCCCATGATCACCCATTTATTTCGTACCATCCCGATGTTAAGCGCACTGAATGAGCAATCATTAAATTCAAATAAAGTCCAGGTCATTAACGATGACGCATTTTTATGGTTACGTGCGAATAAAAAAAAATTTGATTTCATCGTAATTGATTTCCCAGACCCTTCCAATTTCTCACTTGGCAAACTCTACACCAATGCTTTTTATCGCCAGCTGTACGCCTCGTTAACGGATGAAGGATTAGCTGTTATTCAGTCAACTTCGCCCTTTGTTGCTCGCAAAAGCTACTGGTGTGTTGCCAACACCTTAGAAAGTGTCGGATTTTATGTAAAACCCTATTTAACTTATGTGCCTGCTTTTGGGTTATGGGGCTTTCATCTGGTTACTAAAAATGATTCCTTGAATCCTGATTATCATTTACCCACAGGCTTAAAATATCTTTCCTATGAGGTGATCCCAAGCCTGTTTAATATCCCACCCGACATGGATTATGTTAAAACCGATATCAATGCATTAAATAATCAAGCATTAGTGCGCTACTTTGAAGAAGAATGGAATCGTTATGTCGTCTGATTTCGTTTCGCGACGTGGCTTTATCAAAGCATTATCGGTTGCAGGTCTTGGCGCGATAACATGGCCATTTGCCAACTCATTTTTGCGTGCGAAAAGTCCTCCAATTAATGCACAAGGCATGCCGGCATCTGTTGCTCATCAGTTAAGAGATCCCCATTTTCAAGCCATTCAAAACCACTCTAGAACCAAAATAGCGATTATCGGCAGCGGGGTTGCAGGCTTAAGCGCCGCCAGAGAATTACAACGACAGGGCATCCATGATTTCACCATCTTTGAACTGGAATCCATGATTGGCGGTAATGCCGCAAGTGGCCAAAATGCAGTATCAGCGTATCCTTGGGGGGCGCATTATTTACCCATCCCTAGTAAAGAAAGTGACTTCTTATATCCCTTCTTGCAAGAAGAAAATATCATCACGGGTTTCGACGAAAACGGCACACCGTATTATAACGAACTTTATTTATGTCATGATCTTAAAGAACGACTTTATATCAATGGCACCTGGCAAGAAGGCCTTGTGCCCCATCATGGCTTGAGCAAAGCAGATTCCCAAGAGATAGAACGGTTTTTTGCCGAGATGGCAAAATTCAAACACGCTAAAGGCACTGATGGTCGCTCAGCATTTGCGATCCCGGTTGATAAGTCTTCAACTGATAATACGTTTCGTCAGCTAGACACCATGACCATGGCAGATTATTTGTCGCACCAACAATTTTATTCGCCGTATCTTCATTGGTATGTAAATTACTGTTGTCGTGATGATTTTGGTGCAGGAAGCAAAATTGTTTCCGCTTGGGCGGGTATTCATTATTTTGCGGCTAGACGCTCACTCATCAAAAATGATGACGATGATGCCATTTTAGTTTGGCCTGAAGGTAATGGCTTTTTGGTTAATTGTTTGGCAAAAGCCTTTACTGACAAAATAAAGACCGAGTCCTTGGTTTATAATGTGTTACCTCATGCAGAAGGCATGGTTATCCATTATTTTGATGCTAAACAACAAGCATCAGCTGAATGTGTTGCAGATTATGTGATTATGGCAACACCACGCTTTGTCGCACACAAATTATGTCATGCTGACTTTGCAGATTGCTTTAAAGGAAGTGACCAATTGCAGTATGCTCCCTGGTTAGTGGCAAATGTGACAGTCAATACAATGCCTAATAGCCGCGGTGCCTCCCTTGCATGGGATAATGTCTCCTATTACAACTCCTCTGTTGGTTATATTCATGCAAAACATCAATCGCTAAGTGCCGCAAGAAACCAAAGTGTGCTGACCTATTATCGTCCCTTAGATGAATTGCCCCCTAAAGAAGCACGACAGACTGCGCTACACCGTGATCCGCATGAGTGGCAACAGCTCATTATGAATGACTTTGAAAATATGCATGAAGGGATCGGTAATCATATTACCGATATACAATATCGTCTCTTAGGGCATGGCATGATCTGTCCCACCCCCAATCTCATTACAACTAAACGGCAACAATTAAACCGTTCTCATGGAAGATTATTTTTTGCGCATTCTGATATGAGTGGTTTATCGTTATTTGAAGAAGCATATTGGCAAGGTTTACAAACAGCGAATGCGCTTTTAGCAACCCTAAAAGCGCATTCCTAATGCTTTAGCAGAAGTAGTAATTAAATTTTAAGAGTGCTTTGCTAACATTCATTTCAATTACATTGGTGCTTGAGAAGACGGAATCCGCTTGTGGCACACCATTTAATGCAATCAGGCCACTAACAGGGGAAGTGAAATCCAGATTGCCAAAAACGGTGTAATTATATTCTAAGCCAACACTTAAATTATCGAGTACTAAATACTCTAACCCTAAACCTAAGGTATAGCCTACTTCATAAGAAGACTTTGAAGCAGTAATGGCACCTGTGGCTGTCGGGCCTAATGTTTGATGATAGTTTGCGCTTGTTAAGATATCCATTTTGCCCCAATCTGCGCCCGCTAACACATACATCAAGCATTTATTGTCTAAAACCATGCCTAGCTTTGCGAGCAAAGCAAAATCTTGATCCATCTCTACTGACGTATTGGTGATCGCACGAAAGTTTGAATTGGCTTCAATATGTTCATGATCCACAATAGAATCTAAATCTTGAAAGTGTGCACGTGCTTCCACGCCAAAAACAAACATCGGATCCACAAACAAGGAATAGCCAACATTAACACCGCCTAGCATCGCGTTATCGGTGATTTTGGAAGGCGTTGATGTGAGATTTAAGTTGAGCGCCCCTGCAACACCAATGTGCGTATTATAGGTATCTTGTAAGTCGCTTTGTGCATGCCCCATATCAAGGCCAATATGAAAGCCTGTAAAGGGGCCTTGTGCCGCAAATACCGTGCTAGATAATACGAGGCTTAACCAAGCTAAATTCCTTTTCTTCATTCGTGATCCCTATTTGGTTATTAAATGATGCTCTAAATCATATTGCATCAATTGATACCGCATTATCAAGAATCACTAAACAGGAGCCTAGTCAGGAAGAAGACTTTAAAATCCCGGATGTGCCTTTAGAAAAGCCACTTCTTCAGGGGTTGATTTGCGCGACAAGACTTTGTTGCGATGTGGGAAGCGATTAAACTGCTGAATGATTTTCTGATGTTCTTTGGCATATTTTAAGTACTTAGCCGCAAGCGGCTGATAATCTTTTGGTGTGTCTTGATACAATTTTTCAAATAAAGCAACGCTTTGATTTTGATCATCTCTATTTTCTGAATGCTCAAGCGGCATGTACAAAAACACTCGCTCCGTTAATGAAAGCTTTTGATCTTCGCCTTTTTTGATAGCGTCTTTTGCTACTTTTAACGCTAAGTGATCATAAGCGTAGGCTTTGGGGGAATTGCGATACATGTTTCTTGAAAATTGATCGATTAAGATCACATAAGCCAAAGTACCGCGCGGCGTATCTAACCACTCTTTTAAGCCGCCCTGAATGGCCTGCTGGTGCAATTCTTTATATTGAAAGCGGATAGTGTCATCGACTTCCTTGTTCTTTACCCACCATACTTCATTTTCAAATAAAGGTGCATGATTATGATCGTATTCAAACCAATTATCGAGCACCTTCATGATGCCAAGTTCTTTCTCGGTCGGGTCGGCATGAACCGTCATCGATAAGGCCAATAGCGCAATTATCCAAAATGCGAGCATTTTCTTCATCATGATATTGTCCTTATCGATTTAAATTAACTAACCACTTCGCTCAAGGATTCAATAGCAACATCGGGTTCACACTCTGCCGCATAATCGATACCCGCTACGTCAAAACCAAATAATTTATGAAATTCCTGACGATAGCCATTCAGATCAGATAAGCTCATGATGTTTTCGGTATTCACTTTTTCCCAAAGCGATGCAACTTCTGCTTGCACTTCGGGTTGCATTTCATAATCATCTAAACGAATTAAGCCTTGCGCATCTACCGGCACTTGTCCATTGGTTGTGTACAAGCGATCTTTAAACATGCGCCAGATCTGTTCGATACAGCCTTCATGTAAGTTCTTTTCTTTCATTATTTTGTAGAGCAATGAAATATATAAAGGCACAACCGGAATAGCGGCACTTGCTTGTGTGACAAGGGCTTTGTTGACAGAAACAAAAGCTTGGCCATTGATTGACGCTAAAGTCGTGTTTAATTGTTTAGCCGTCGCTTCTAAATGGTTTTTGGCTTTACCAATGGTGCCTTCTCGATAGATTGGATAGGTTAATTGCGGACCAATGTAGGAATATGCAACGGTCATGGCGCCTTTGGCCAATACGCCAGCGTCTAACAATGCTTGCATCCACATTTGCCAATCTTCACCGCCCATAACCGCTAGGGTTTGTTGAATATCCTGCTCGGTCGCCGGTTCCAAGGTAATCTCAGAAATATTGCCCGTCATCACGTCGATCGTTTTACTGGTATAGGGTTTACCCAGCGGTTTTAAAGTCGAATTAAACACTTCACCGGTTTTGGGGTGAGTGCGACGTGGGGATGCTAAGCTGTAAACTACTAAATCAACACCGCCTTGCCAGTCTTGTTTGATGAGCTCGATCGTTTTGGCTTTAATTGCATCAGAGAATGCATCGCCATTAATGCTTTTGGCATATAAACCTTTAGCATGTGCTGCTTTTTCAAAGCCTGCACTATTGTACCAACCCGCTGATGCGGTGCGTTTACCATCGGCTTCTTTTTCAAAGAACACGCCAATCGTCTTGGCATTGCCACCAAAAGCGGAAACGATGCGACTCGCTAAGCCATAACCGGTGGAAGCCCCAATCACCAGCACCTTCTTGGGTGCGTTCGGTAGGTTACCGGCTTGCGACACATACTGGATCTGCTCATTCACATGCTGGGCACAACCTTGTGGATGTGCTGTCGTGCAAATAAAACCGCGGATTTTTGGCTGAATAATCATAAGCTTTCCTTTTGATGCCCATTTTAATCTATCTGATTAACTTTGGTGTGGCGTTTTTGATAAGCCATTTAGCATCAAACCGACAAAAATTTCAATTTTGAAAGCAAATTTTCGATGCAAGTACATCAGAGCCTAATTGGAAAGTTAGGCTCTGATGAATTGACAGGCTATAACTTTTTGGCTGATCGCTTACCTCGGTCCTTACCTGCATCCGGCTTTTCTCGCGCTGCTGGTACACTTGAAGCCGTGTTAGCAGCAGCCTCTTGGCTCTTTAAACGCGTAACCAGTGCAACATTCACTGTCCGCAAATTATCCAGTTGCGCTTCAAGTTTTGCGACTTTATCTTCTGAATCATCTTTGTCACTTTTCTCATCAACAACCTCTGTGCTACTTGATGCAGGTTGCTGTCCAATTTGCATTTCGCCCAATGCTTTTTGCGCTTGCTCCAAGGCATGCTCTAAATAGGCTTGATGGCTTGGCCAGCTATGTGCATTCTTTTCTAAATCTTGCCGCAATATGCTCGCACCGGGCAACCATAATAGCCATTTTCCAAAGTGAACAAATGTAGGCGCTAATGTTTCTAGCACATATTTTTTAATGGCATCTAATGAATGCTTTTGGTCGGATGGAAATTCCTTGTTGAATAATTCCAAACCAGATTCTGCTTTCAACTTCCACCCCATCGCTGGATCAGGATGATCCATAATATAAGTTGAGAGTGTTTGCTTAACTTGTTGAATAGCTTCTTCTGGAGACAGCATCGGTCCTGAATTCATCAATAAACTCCTTAAGTATCAATATCAATCAAAAGCACACATCGATAGCGTGCATATTGCGCTACCCAGAAAAAGGGATCAAGCAAAAAAAACATGGTAGTCATTCAACTATTTTGAAACCTAATCGAACACCGTTGGCAAGTTAGGATTCTCATAGTGAGCAAAGGCTAAGGCAATTTGTGAAGGCACAACGCGATGTAATGATAGCGCAGGCAAATCATCTTGATGGAAAAATTTAACTTCTGTGGTTTCAATGCTGGTTTTTAAATGCCCACCAATAATATCTGCAAGAAAGAAGGCTTTATAAGCATGAGGCAACTGCGGCGGATGCGCATGTTTTAGTTTATCAAACAACGCAAACAATTTGGTGACTTTTACCGTTAAACCGGTTTCTTCAAATACTTCTTTGATGGCACTTTGTGCGGGCGATTCATTCACATCCGCCCAACCACCGGGTAAAGACCATTTACCATCGGTAACTTCTTTAACTAATAAAATAAATTTATCTTCTTTGATGATAGCTGCACGCACATCTAATTTAGGCGTCAGATAATGATCTTCGCCTAAAAATAATTTTTGAACTTTTTCAAAGTCTTCAAAAGATTGATAAGCGATCATTTCTGCTGCCAAGGCTTGAATTCGTTGATAGCGCTGTAAATCGAAAGGTTCTTTACAATAGGTTAAACCTGCTTGAGCAATTGACTGTAATTCACTTGCCCAGTGTAACCACTGCTGTTTGTTTTGCATCATGATTCGATTTCCAAAATAGTCTTTTCATTCATTATATCACTGAACACACCATACCGTAATTTACCTTACAAGTTTAGCTTATAGACTCATAAAATGTCATTTTAACATGTCGTCTTTTTTGATTTTTTGTATATAATTGCCACTCGCTATTGAATGGTATTTATTCATAACAAGGAGTTAGTATGTCACTCGAAGGCACAAGATCGACTTCCGATACTCTCGTAACCACGACTGTTGATGCTTCAATCGATGTTACCAAAATTGATTCTGCACCACCTGCCATCACGCCTGGATTAGCAGCACATAAAGCAGCAACATCCGACTTAAAAACCGCAGCAAAAGTTCCGGCACCTGAACCTGCAGTTCAAGAGAACACCACCAAGTCAAGTTGTGGTAAATGTACGCTGTTCTAATCAAAACAACAGGGACATTTTTCTTAATCTGTCCCTGTTTATTCCCAGATTTTAATATCGCCCTTTTCGCATATCACTCAGATCCATTTTGCCCCCTTCTATAAAATAGCGCTTTTATGGCTAATTTTATATCCAGCTCATGTTGCACCACATGATTCACATCACTGAATAGTCCTATATAATACCGCGCTGATTGAATAAGAAACAGGATCCATCATGTACAGTCGAATTATAATGATATTGCTGGGATTGTTAATCAGCAATATCACACTAGCAACGTCCAACCGCTACATTATCGTTCACAACGATATGCCAAATGTGATTTATCCTGTTGTTGAGTCGCCTGAAAATGGTAATTGCAAACCCAAATCAACTGCTGTGCAACGGATTATTTTGCCAAGTGGTGTTGCAAGTGGCCAAACCTTAAAAATTTATATGCCTGATAAATGCTGGTATAACGCAGGGCGAGTGCTTATTTTTACGCCTTACATTATCGATTTTGAAAAGAGAATTGATAGCACCCAACAAACACAAAAAAGCGGCAATGCGCAATGCGTGACCGTGAACCCAGATGGCAGTGATGGCCAAAAAATCGCATGTTTCATGGGTACCGCTAAAGCGAGCTATCCGCTGGATAGCCCCGCACAATTAACCGAATATACTTTCGATGCAGATGATCCGAATACGGGTAAACCTTCACCCGATCCCGATAAGGGTCGGTTGATGACCGATATTGATATCTCTTATGTCGACGAAACCTTTTTACCCGTTGCCATGGCAATCGATACCGGTGGACTAGCAGGGTATATGGGAACAACGCTTGCCTACCCTGAATTCAAACAGCGCGTCGATCAATTTTTACCACAGGCGAATTGGTCGATCTTTGCTTCCTATACCAAAAGCAATTGGCCGAATAATGTATTTCATGATCTCATCCCTTATGCACACCATACGATGGGGGGGTACAATTTACTGAATAGTGTCAATACCAAAGCAACCTCCGGTCTTTATAAAGCCACATCAGGCGATGCGTATTTAATTGAAAATCTAACTGTTAATGATCAATATCAGCCAAGTAATCCTTCCGTAAAGGCGCTTGTCGAGAAATGGCAGCAATGGTTAGCACCCAATAATCCTTGTCGTGATCCGGCCTTTTTAATAAACCCTGCCGTTGATAAAAAGGCATTCTGCCAAGAGTTTCAGGCAACCGTACAATGGGTATGGAAAGCCTATCAAGACTTTCAAGCCAAAGATCCTGATTATTGTAAATTTGTAGGCGGTGATTCAAAATCCTATGAGCTTGATGAAACCGTTTGTTTGATGGAGCATATTATTGGATATACAGAAGGCCCTAACGGCGGACAGTTACCAGAAAGCGTGCAAGCCATTTTAAGAAGCGTGCCCTGGAATAAGAATGCACCACAATATCAATACGATAAATGGTTGCTGTTCTGGGCACCCTTTGATAGCCCTTACAATTTAAATCCCTTTGCGCATTTGATCCATGATCCAAAAGAAGGTATCGATGCCGTTGCTTATTCATTTTCAATAGACGATAAGTATGGCAACTTTAGAGATGAAGGTTTAGGTTTTATTATCAATGTCGGCGGCAATACTTACTTGCCTAATAAAACCCCTTATGATCCTTACCAACAGTATTTTGTGACTTGGCCAGCAAACAGTTTTGATCATGCTGTGGTTGGTGGAAGAAACATTGCCATCAACAAACGCGCTGGAAATACCAGAGTATCAATGTGGAAAGCGGGTAAACCACAGGATTTTAGTGATGTGATCATGTATACCACAGCAGAAAGTGACCAGCACCTTAACTTCCGGTTAACGTTAGAAAAAATGCGTACCGTGACTGACAGCTACACTGGTATTCAGCACCAAGTGCAAGGGCTTGCTACGGATGTTGCGTATTGTCAGAAAAACTCTTCTCCCTCACTTGCGCCCTATTGCGCCCAGGCGAATCTTGCACCCGTGTTGCAAGGTGATATTGCCTATGTCAGCCTTTCTGATAACGAGAAACCTAAAACGTCGCTGAATCTTGCGGCATTAGTGGTAGGAGCCCGATTAAACTTGGCACCCGGCTGGCAATCCGCCACAGGTTGCGGATTACCAACCAGCGCCAGTAAGATTGATCCAAACAAGGGCTCCTCATTCCCTTTAAATCCAGCTCAATCCATCTGCGAAGCAACTGTCAGTGCTGGGGCGAGTCAATCTGTTCATTTGCAATTATCGTTTGATAATGAAGGCAATCTTAACACCCAGAATTTTCATTGCACCAAAACTTCTAATCAACAATCCTGCATCAATGTGGCACTCGATATGCATGATGTAAACCTACCAATTCCCAGTGCTATCTAAAATAACAGGGTTGAGATAATTTTTTTTCGTTGTCTCAGCCCTCGTCACGCCAAGGCCTCTTAGCGATTTCCTAATAAAAACCACAGTGTTTTACAGCAAAAATGCTTCGGCGCAGGATAGAAACCTATTGCCAAGTCGAATTTGATCACTCATATTTAGTAGTAGGTCAAGGAGCGAAGCATCGGAGGCAACGCGAATACTCCTTGATATTTTCAGCCTAATTAGTTCCAAGCGTGATGTCTGGTCGCAGTCAGTACGGTTGAAGGGATATAGAACAAGGGCAAAAAATTCCAAGGAGATTGGACATGGCGAAAAGAGCGCTGCTTATCGGTATTAATTACGTTAACGACCCAGCAAATCGACTCAATGGCTGCGTGAATGACATCTTAGCTGTCAATAAATTGCTAAAAGCAAACGGTTATTCTGACATAAAAATCATTTCAGATGATACGCCGTTAGCAAAGTACACACCTTCAAGAACCAACATTCTTGCTCAACTTAAATTATTAGTAAACAGTGCAAAAGCAGGCGATGAGTTATTCTTTCATTACAGTGGGCATGGCAGCTACACACATGATTTAAATTCTGACGAACCTGATGGTCGCGACGAAACCATCTGCCCTACAACGGGTGGCGTGATTACCGATGATGAACTCAAAAAAATTCTACAAAAGTTGCCCGTAGGTGCTAAATTAGTGTCCTTAATGGATTGCTGTCATTCAGCATCGGTGTTCGATTTTAAAAACAATCTAGACAAACCCAGCTCTAAAATCACAACTGAAATTCCACATGGTTATACCGTAATGGTCAGTGGCTGCCAAGATAAGCAAACATCGAGTGATGCATGGATTGCTGAAAGCTATCAAGGCGCAATGACAGCCTCTTACTTGCAACTAGTTAAAGAAAAAGGTTTCACCTCAGTCATGAGTGACCTTTACAGCAATTCAAAAGCCAAGCTCACAAAAATTCGTGATTCTCTCTACAGTTGGCTGCAAAATAATGGATTTGTGCAAAAACCCGATATTTCCTATGAAGGTGTTCTACCTGTTGGCATGCCCATTCTCAATGCTTTTAGATCAAAAGCCAGTGAGCATTCCTATCCATTGCGCAGAACCACAGCTCGCGAAGAAAGAGCCGATGCCTACGTGCCCGTCACCAAACAGCATGTCAGTGTTGGTATGTAATTCACTCTCACAAGGCTCTGATAAATATTATCGGAGCTTTGTGGTTTTGACTTCTGGTGCCGGCTCACTACCCGAGGAAGATGATTTACTGCTGGCACCATTCCCATTGGCTTTCTTTTGCTGATCAAAGGCTGCTGTCACACTCGCGCCATGTTCTTTTGACGCCGCAGTGCCCAAAAAGCGCGGTGGTGTCGCGGGTTTGGGTGGTGGTGATGCAGCAGGTTCTGCCGACGATGTTGGTTTAGCACCATCGTCAAAATGCGCACTAGGAACGGCGGAAGCTTTATTGGGAGTATTTTCTTTGCTTTGCTTTGCCGCTTCTTTAAGCTCTAATATTCTTGCCAAACTGGCGGCTAAACTGGCCGTAACATCGGGTGGCTTATCTGGTTTTACACTACTGGCGGTTGTCGCGGTAGGTTGCGACGGCATACTTGCGTAGTTGGTATTTCCTGCAATGGGTGCTGAGGGTCTGTTAGTACTCCCATAGATAGCAGCAGCATTGCTCAACGTAGATTGTTGAGAAGGCGTTGATGGTGCTGAATAGTTTGATCGTGGCGATGAGGCCGATGCAGTTGGTGTTGCGGCATAATTCGATGGTAGCGACGCGGCTGAAACAGTTGGTGTTGCTGCATAATTCGATGGTGGCGGTGAAGCAGTTGGTGTTGCGGCATAATTCGATGGTGGCGATGCGGCTGAAGCAGTTGGTGTTGCTGCATTATTTGATGGCGGCGCAGCCGTCGTACCTTGTTGCGCGGGTGCATTATTCGCTTGGTGCGTTGGCGTAACCGCATTCTGATTCAAAAATTCCACAAAAGCACTTAGCTCAGATTTGTTGTTTAAATCAAAGTTCTTTGTAATATTCGAAACCTGGTCTTTACCTATTTTTCCAGCCTGACCTAGTCTTAACGACACTGATAAAATAGCGCTTTTTCCATCTTTAGAATCTTCAAAATAAATATCCACCTTCTGCAGCTTGGCTGATGAGTCTGGCGCAGACGCTCCCATTTTTTGGGCAACCTTTGCAAGATCTTGATTAGCTATCGCCCTTTCCATGTTGCCCAGTACCGTACCGTAATTTTCTAAGATAATTTGACTTCGATTATTATTGCTATAATTGACTTCGGGTAATGTATGTGTCTCTAAAAATTGCGCATCAAGTTCATTGATCTTAATGGGTTCGTGCGGCGTCTTTGGCTGAGCTTTAGGCTCTCCCTGGGTGGCGGCAGCTAATGCCGAAGAATTTGATGGTGGCGTAGGGCTGGGTGTTGCTACATAATTTGATGGTGGCTTTGAAGCAGTTGGTGTTGCGGCATAATTCGATGGTGGCGGTGAGGCAGAAGCAGTTTTGGTGGCAGAGGATTTATCAGGTATATCACCATATTCATTAGCGTTACTTGGCATTACCCGCTGGGTGGTGGCAGCAGTTTTTTTGGTACGTGATTTATCAGGCACATCACCATATTCATTACCGATACTTGGCATAAACCCGTATTCCGAGACCTGTGCGGGTACCGAGCCATACTCACTGTTTTGCGAACGTGCATTGTCCTTTTTTTGAGGCACAGCCTTCTGTGCCTGCATTTTCGCGGGTTCAGGTATTTCTTTTGGACTACCCAAGATAGCTTGCTTTATTCTTGCAAACAAACTGGGTTTTTTGGTTTCCTCGTTCTTATTTTGTGGCATCAATACAACCCTGCCAAATCCAAGAAAGCCTTTGCTAATTTATTATTATATCTTCAACCTAACCCACTAAGCATTGCTGTTTGCTGTTAGGTCTCTTGATTAATTTATAAATGTTGTGTATGTACGCCTAAACAGATACGGGAAATATCCCATTAATGATAGGGATGCCACCAAACAGGCATCAACACTCATTGAGCACAGTGTTGACGCCTTCGTTGATATCTTTAGATTTTAATGCCCAATTGCTTGAAATCCTTTTGCGTTGCTGTATTTTCAGCAACTGGGGATTTCGCAACCATTGCTTTGGCATTCAATAATGGCGTTATTGCAGCCACTAAATCTGAATTGATCACATCATTTGCAGGATGCATACGAACGTTTTGTTTACCACGTGGTGTTGTTTTGGATTTAACATTAGGACAAGGCTTTCCTCGGGGCGATACAAAGGAATTAAAGTCCGTAATGGTTAAGGGATAGTCGTATTTTTCAAGTTGAGCTAGGATCTTAGGATCATACTTACCTGCAGTCAATTCAGGATGATTTTTATGAAAATAGCTCATTACTCCGTATTTCCCAGATTCTACCAAATCTGCTTTTTGCTTTTCGGTCAAATCAAAGTCTAAGGTTCCAACTTTATAGGTTGTGGTATAAATTGTATGCTTTTTATATGGGTCATTTTTAAAGTCAAAACCTTGCGAATTGGTTGCGGCTTCTAATATCGCGATAAATGCTTGCAAAAGATTGGCAGGACGTCTTTTATCGGGCTTAATGCCTTTCTCGTAATAGTTAATTTCATCTTGGCGATCTAAACGAACACTAAGCGTCTTAGGGTTAAATGTTCCCTGTGTTGTCTCAAATGCCGCTGATGGGCAATTACGTTGGGTCCCACCATCAATATACATTGTATTTTTAATTTCATGCGTTGAGAAGAATCCAGGAAATTTCATAGATGCAAATACTGCATCAACAATCGGCACATCGGCGTGTTCACTAAGATGTGAAAAAGTTTCATTTAAACGTGTTTCTAAATTACACGCATCAACAAAGATATCTTTTAATTTTAACTCTGGTTTGCTTTCCTTTAATGCGTGCCATTGCCTAAAGGTCGTATTAGTTTCGCCTGAAACTTCCTTAATAATCTCTTGAAACAAGGTATAAAATGCTTGACCTTTAAAAGCGCCAAAATGATTCATTAAATTAACAGGCACTTTGATTTTATCTAAGATCCCCCCCATTGCCATGGATGAAAAATCAAGTTTATTGTAACGTTCTTGAATTTTACTGACTGGCCAGCCTGTGGCAAATAACAGTGCTGCAATAGCGCCAACCGATGAGCCTGCAACTGCCTTGATGTCTGCCAAAACGCCAAGCCTTTCTAGCTCTAACGCAACGCCTATATAGATGTGACCCTTTGTTCCACCGCCTTCCAAAGCAAGATTTTCGTAGATAGCCATATCCGACATAGACAGCACTCCTTGATTGACTCATTACCAAACTCATATCAGTATAGTGTCGACAAAGAGGGTTTACCGCTGCTTATGTATTCAGCCAGTTTATGATATATTTGCGCATTATTTTTTTGAACATTAGATAACTATTATGCTTACAAACGCACCCGTATCTCCCTCAATCGGTCAACAGGCGATACAAAGCATGGAGCGCCAAGAATGGGAGACCGCACAAGTCGCTCTAAGGGCACTTAGCGCAACGGACGACGTTGAGGCTGTTCATCATTACTTGCTACAGCACCCTCGCCCATCATTATGGGTTGCTTTTTTAGAGAACCCCGCCATTCAAACGCGTTTGAACTACGTGATTCTGCAGTTAATGTACGATCATTATCATGCCTTGCAAATTGAACGTGACTTTGATCCCGAATGGGAAGTTGTGCATAGCTTGCTCTATACACTCAGACATCACTTCACGACTCAAAAATTAGCATACATTGCCAATGTTCGATTTAATGAAGATTTCGGCAAAATCCTTAATGACGTATTAACTTCGAAAATACCGCAACTTTGGTTTGCCTTTATTCAACAACCGGCAATATCGCTAGGATTACGATTAGAGCATTATAAATGCTTGATTGAGAAAGTATCGTATTATGCATTAACAGAAAAAACGGAACATGAGAATTGGGTTATTCTATTAACCCTTTATATTACCAAAGCTTACCCAGCCACTTATCAAAAAATACTCAGTGCATGGCCTACGCATTTTCCTATCATGTTGAATTTCGCCATTGGTGAAATCAGCAAGCACTGCCAAAGTGATGAACCAACATCAATTCCTCAAACAGCTAAGTGGCTCTGCTTCTTGCTTAAGCTGGCTGAACAGGCCACTTTTTTAACTTTGTGGCAACAACACCCGACTTTTCAAAATTACATTGCAGATACAATTAAGCATTTAGCTACGTCTTATGTTCATCAACTGGCCGCCTTCTTTCCTCATCGCATATCCACCGTTTTGCATGATTGTAAGTCAAAGCTTGCTACTCTTGGTAGCCATCAAAGAGCTGTTATTTCCTTGATCAGATCTTTACATAATGATATTCGCTTTAAACGATATGTCCTTGCGGACTCTACTTTATGCCAAGCAATAGGTGTTATTTACGTTCCAGAAGAGCCTTTGAAACCGATGCGAGCAGCACCCATAGCGCCACAACGCTCAGCATCTTTACCACCCCAATTCACACCAGGCTATGAGCATGTCATCAGTCCACAAACGCATCGCACAAGCGCTGGATTGAATATTGTCACGATGTTAGAAAGCATGATATTGAAAGACGAAGAAAATAAAAAGTTATCCTTTTGACAGAATATTGTGCTAAATACCACAACGGTGGGACTTGTATTCTTTGACAAAGGACTGCAGCAAATTTCGCGCCTCAGTCTCACCGATATAATGTTTTGCCTGCCTTAAAAAGGTGTCCGTTAATGTTTCATCGTTCACGATCATAGCAAGCACCCTTAAACCTTCCGCTGATAAATACTCATGATCGCAACTGTGAAAATTAAAGGATATATAACTGCTACTTGAGGACGCGGTTAAAACGGGCTTCTGTTTAGCGATTTTAATTTCATCTAGAATGTAAGCTGCTGCAAATGGCGCCATACCAGCAGCTATCGTGGTTAGGGTCTTTTGTAAACGACTTCCTGGCGCACCTATTGCATCACCGACATTTTTAGACCAGAACGGCCCTACCACTGCGTTTAGTATTTTATTGAATGGTGAGCGCAAGGTATCACAAAATGTGATTAGCGCGGCTTTTAAATCGACTAATGAATGTGACGCGTGAAATTGCTGCGCTAATTGGTGTTTGAATTGCTGTGCTGCCACTTGCCAACCGTCTAGATTTTCAGCATTTGCATGATTTATATAAGTGTCAAGCTCTAAAACAATTCTTTCATAAAATGCATCAAAATCATTAAATCGCAACATGGTTATCCCTCAAATAGCCATGTCTTTTGTAGTGCAGCAATTTTAGGTTCATTAAGCAATTCCTATACCTATTTTCAAGTGGCTGTTTCTGCTCAAGATTATTAAATAACCTGCACTTTAAACTAAAAATTGTTGCTAAGATATCCGTTTTTTGATATTGCTTTGAAAGACGGTAGGTTCGTCTGCCAGGGAGGCACACCATGTTAACACCATTTCACCCTCAAGATGGATTAGAAGACGAGCTCAAACTTGACATGCTTCAATCCTTGGTTAAATCTTCTGATTTCCCTCATTCGCTTATCGCCTTTGGACGAACATCTCGTCATGCTAACGCACTTTCCAAAGATTGGAGCGTATGGCGCGAAGCCCTTAGAGTTTACTTTCCAGCAATTGTGCCTCTTAAACAAGCTGATTTTCTTAAAGATTCCTATTTATTGTTCCAAACCTTAACGCGCCATATCACGCCTTTGCTACGAGAACATTCTCTCACTATGACTGATTTTGTTAGCGCTGTTGTTGAACGAAAATCGAATTTAACAGATGAATCATTAGATGCCATCCAAGGACTACTTCTCAGCGCAGGTCACCCCTTACTAAACAATGTGCCACCCACTGCGGCAATTCATGAACATGCCCTGCTCTATAGCGCCGCTTTAGGGAATACCCCATGGATAGATGGGCAATTAGCTGCACGGCCATTTTTGCTAAGTTCAAGAGTCATTAATCAAGCAATGCTTATAGCGGCAAAACTTGGACGACAATTTATTATTAGTTCTCTCATTAATCATGTATTTCAAGCGTTAGACTCAACAACCCTACGCAACGCGTTACTTTCTGCCGTTGAAAATAATCATGCGCGTGTTGCAGCATTATTTCTACAGCCGCCTTGTTTGCGAGTGGTCACTTTTACCCTCAAAGCGGCTTGTCGCTTGGCAATGAATAAAAATTGCCCTGATGTTCTGTCACTCATTTTACGCAACAACGAACAATATCGGTATGCGTCGGAATTACGTTTAGGTGCCTTAGAAGCCGCTGAATTGGGATTCACGGGTATTATTGCACATGCCTATAAATTAGCACCGACACAATTCGACGATGCAACCATTCGCAAGCTATTAAAAGTAGCCATCCGCTTAAATAATCGAGAGTTGATGATTCTTTTTATGACGCATCCTGCTATCAGCAGACATCCTGCTAGCATCCTGGAATCGATCCAAGTTGCGTTAGCCAATAATCAAGAGGCGCTTGCTTTATTACTGCTCCAAGCTGGACGTAATCAACTCAAGATCTACGTAAAGCGTGAACTGATGATGGAAGCAGTCAGAAAAGGCTTCTCAACGATTGTTCACGACCTTATCACTGCTGACAATCTTAAACTTGATGAAACCTTTCTAAAAACAGCAAGAAATATTGCGAAAATTTATCAGCAATCTGCTACTGCTGCATTATTAAAGCAATTTATTGCACCACCACTTGGCGACAAAGAAAATGCATCTCATGCTCAAGAAGTCGTAGAGTCATTAAGTACGTCCATTGAACAACTCTCTATCAATGAACAAGCACCTAACACACCATCGGCAAATAAATTCACACCTAATTTTTTGCGTAAATCTAATACCGTAGTGTCTTTTCATGAACCAAAACTGATAAAAGGTACCTCAAAGACGCCTGTTAAATTATAATAATGTGTCACAGAAAACTTTGCCAATGTAGATAGATAGATGCTTGTTTTCTTGTCTTCGACTGCATAAAAGTCAGTGTAGAATGGTTAGCGTAACTTGGTGGGGGCAACCGGCGTGACAACAACGGGGCCACCGGGGCCTGCATCCGCGCCGCCAGAAGAAGAGGATTGCGATGCGGCTTTTGCTCTTTCAAGCGAATCTTTCATCTTGCCATAGCGAGTTTCGCTTTTTTCAGAGCGCATTAAGCGAATGTCCATTTCAGCTTTGTGCTGATGTGTCATGCTATCATCCGTATTGCCAATTGTATTGATATCATCAAATGAATCTCTATCAAGGTCAATTGCATTTTTCAACGCTAAATTTTGAGTGATCACCGCCTCAATCACTTGCATTACCGTATTGGCACTTTCGTTCAAATTTTCTTCAACATCCTTGCCTTCTTTAACATAATTCATACATAACTGTTCTAATTGCGTTCCTAAGCCAATAAATTTATCAAGTGCCTGAAAACGTTCAGCCGATTGTATGCTTTGTTGCACATTATTTTGCCCTTGGGATGGCTGCGATTGGGATGGCTGTGCCATTTCTATAGGCTGCTGCACAATCGGTTCATTAGTAGAAGTCGCGGCGACATTTTCTGTAGGTTCACTTTGTTGGTTTTTAGCTGCGGATTGTTTCACCGGCATGGTAAACGGCTTTCTTTCTGCTTGAGGTTTACCATAATTCTCGATCATCTTTTGCGCGTAATTTATCTCATGGGTAATTTGCTTACCAACTCTTTCAAGCACATGTAACTGTTGGCTAAGTTGTTTTGCATCCTTTTGTTCGGCATATTGAGAAAGTCCACCTATGGCTTTTTGCACCGTCACTTGGCCGCGCATGATTTTATCATACTGCTGGCGAAGGGTTGCTTCATATTTAATGTAATCACTCAGCGTGCGTTGGGTTGCCTGTGGTTTTGGCTTTTCTGCCTCAGGATTTGGTGCAGCTTTTGCAGGCTTTTGTGTTGGGTTTTTAGCGGCATTTTCTTCAAACTTGGTTACAATGTTATCGATAACCATACTCATTTGAAATTTTTGTGATTCAATTTTTGCTTTTAATTCTTCAAGCTTTTCTATTTTGACATCTATTTGCTTATCTAAATAGCCAGTTCGTTTTTGGCTGTCTTGATTACTGTCTCTGGTTGCTTGTAACTCGGCAATTTCGCTTTGTTGTCTTTCATATTTTGCTTCAAGCTTCTTTAGTGCATCAGCTTCTGGTTTTAGTTGACTATAATCTCTACGCACTTCAGCTAGTACCGCATTTTTCAGCGCTTCTTCATAAGCTTCTTTACATTCGTTCTCTACTGACTCAGCTTCTTCTAAGCGCTCATCGGCTTCTTCTTTTTCTTCACGTGCATGGGCTATTTCAGCTTTTAAACTTTGAGAAGGGTCTTCTTTATATTCTGTGGTTTTTTCATCAAGCTCTTGTTGGAGAATAGCAATGTCAGCGCGAGCAGCGACAGTCTCTTCTTTGGCTTCGTTATAATCTTCTTCGGCACTTGCAAGTGCATCCATGGCGCTAAGCGCATCTTCCTCGAGTTGTCGTTGGTTTTCCTCAAGCTCACTATCTGTAGGATTATCCACACCAGCCATTGTCATTACCCTGTTCTCGTTGTTTCATAACCAAAACCCCTATTGTTGTTAAAGAATAGGGGGTCTCTCTTTGTTACCTCATTTATTTTTTAATTTATTCTTATTATCGTCTTCCATACCTGGTTTGGGTGTTTCAGGTTTAGGCGCATCAGGACCCGCGCCCGCATCTTGTTTGGGCTTAGAGTCTTTCTTAGTCTCCATGGCTGTCGTAGGCGTATCGGCTTTACCCTCACTTTCCAAGGCTTTCATATTGTTTTCCCTTGTAATTGCTTGCCGTGCTCCACCCACGGCTTCTTGCGCCAATGGTTTCACTGCCTCCATAGATTCTTTTAACATCTCCTTTGCATCATTTTTAAGTTCTTGCCCGGTTGATTTGGCTTCTTTTGCACCGTCTTGACCTGCTTTCATTACCCCTTGAAGTGCTTGTCCCATATCTTGCTGTTGACCGCCTCCAGTGGGTTGCTGCTGTCCTGCACCTTGTTGAGGCGCAGCTTGGATATTAATGTTCGTGACATTTTTATTTTCGTTTTTATTATCACCGCCGCCACCCGCTTTGGGTTGCTCAGGTTTGCCGCCACCACCGGGGATTTCAGGTTTACCACCACCGGGGATTTCAGGTTTGCCGCCTTTCATGGCATCGGCACCCGGCATTCCTCCACCACCAGGCATTTCAGGTTTGCCGCCTTTCATGGCATCGGCACCCGGCATTCCACCACCACCAGGCATTTCAGGTTTGCCGCCTTTCATGGCATCAGCTCCTGGCATTCCACCACCACCAGGTATTTCAGGTTTGCCGCCTTTCATGGCATCGGCACCCGGCATTCCACCACCACCAGGCATTTCAGGTTTGCCGCCTTTCATGGCATCAGCTCCTGGCATTCCACCACCACCAGGTATTTCAGGTTTGCCGCCTTTCATGGCATCGGCTCCTGGCATTCCTCCACCACCAGGCATTTGAGGTTTACCGCCTTTCATGGCATCGGCTCCTGGCATTCCGCCACCTTTCATGGCATCGCCACCGGGCATTCCACCACCTTTCATGGCATCACCACCGGGCATTCCGCCACCTTTCATGGCATCACCACCGGGCATTCCACCACCTTTCATGGCATCAGCTCCGGGCATTCCGCCGCCGCCACTTGGTATTTCAGGTTTGCCGCCTTTCATGGCATCAGCTCCTGGCACTCCACCACCCGCATCCGGTTTTGGTCCTTCTGGCTTTTTGGCTTCAGGCTTTTTCGGATCCGCTGGTTTGTCATCTTCAGGCTTTTTACCGCCCATGCCAGGACCTTTCATACCCATGACTTGTCTCCTTCACTGTACTTACACGTGAACTAACATAAATTCTCTATTTTATTACTTTCCTACTGTCTTTTAGGTTTTACAATAGTACTTGCTAACACATCCTTAAATATTTCCCTAGGCGCTGGTTAAAAATCCCTTTATTAGGTGCTAGTGCATGGTAAAAAATGCTATTCTTGATATGTAGACAAATGAACTGTTATAACAGTTCCCTCATTAACGTAACTACTCAATTAAGAAGCGAACATGCAAGTTTATCCAATTGATCATATTTGCAATAAAGCGGTGCCTGACATTATCGAGCTGCAAAAGCCGCTTAATAAAATAGGTGGCCTGCATTTGCTTTTTTACGGTCGTTACTACAACGATAATACCGGGTTTTTGTTTTATACCAATAAGCCCTATTGGATCATCCGAACCAGTTTGAATACACCTTTTCAAGGTACCTACAAAAAAAGTGGTATTTATCCTTGGAGCGAGTTTCACAAAGAAAGCTTTATTAAAATTGCGGAAGACTTTAATATTTTTTGCCCGGTTAACATTATTAACCCGCTACCAGATGGTCAAGGGCAAGATATTTTTACTTTTGCATTTAACAACAAAGACAATTCGGGGCTTACTTTTTACCTGAACCACCTTGAGCTACTTAATAAATTCATATCGCATTTTATGGATCAAGCATCGCACTTGATCAAACAAGCCGAAAAAACCAAAATATCTGTTCCTGCTCGCTTTGTTGGTAGTGAGGCTGAGGAGCCTAGCTATAAAGAAATGATCCATTATTTAATGAACAATTTCTCAATCCCTTCTGAGTACACGCAAGAAGGCAGCATTTTGCATACCTTAACGAAAAGAGAAGTGATCTGCTTATGTTATTACCTGATGGGAAAAACGGCAGCGGAGATCGGACAAATTTTAGAATTATCACCTAAAACCGCATCAGCACATCTTTATAACGCCAGAGTCAAACTACAGTGTAAAAATCGTAGTGAATTATTCAAAAAAGCTTTCGAAAGCGGCTTAATTAGTGCGAACCATTTTGGTTTCACCTCTTAGCAAAAAACTAATCTTTTTTCTTATATTCACCCACTCTTCGTTTGATTATGATGCACCTCTGTCAATGCCAGTTAATTAAATCGTAACCTACCGAGGTAACCAACATGTCGAGTGAAGGCCCATTTGAGAGTCTCACCAGCTTATTCAAGCGGTTAACCACCTCTACCCCACCAGCCTACTTGCAACAACAACTTATTGATGCGGTATGCCAGTTGAATTTATCTGTCGCCCAAAGTTGTCTTGATAAAGGCGCTCGGGTGAATGAATGCAAGATTAACGGACAGTCCTTGCTGACATACGTCATTTTGCATGACCCTTCAGTAAAGAAACCTAGATTAGGTCAGTTTAGTATCGCCTCAAGACCATCCCAAACTCGCGACTTAACCTTCATTAAAATGCTCATAAGGGCTGGTGCAAATGTCAATGATAAGTGGCGCTTTGATCTCAGTCTATTGCATTATGCCGTGAATGCGGGCTGGACAGCATTAGTCGAATTGTTGATTGACTCAGGCGCAACGGTTGATATTGATCATTGTGGTCATACGCCTTTATGGACGGCAGCATCGTTAGGCTATAATGATATTGTCGAAATATTGGTTAATGCCAAGGCCGATATTAACAAAGCGGGAAAGATAAATTTAACTCGTTGCGAAAGCAATCAAGATCGCTTATTCACGCCTGCTGAAATCGCATTACTTAATGGCCATCCCGAAACGGTTTCATTACTCTGCCGACTCGGTGCCATTGTCCCAGATCGATCTACTTTAGAGTCAGATCCTTATTCCGCTTCTGCTCCAATCGTTTTTTCACCAGAAAGCCGCCGACAAGTACCAACTTCTAAACCGATTCTTATTCCAGACACCGCAACCAGTAACACCTATTACAGCAAGCCATAACGGGCTTGCTGTATTCTCAACTTTTATCGTCGGCGTTCTGCGCCACCGTGGCCTTCTCTGCCTAAACCATTTTCTCTTGCACCGCGATTCCCTTCACCTAAACCATTGTGTTGCAGTTGACCGTTCAAATGTCCATCAACCCCATGAGCAGCCGCACCATTCACACCACCACGATAGCCTTCTTGTACGGCACCAACTCCAACGGCATTCACCGTGCCGCCTTGTATAACGCCTGCCTCAACCGCATTGACTTGATTGTTAGGATTCACAATCACCGTGCCAGTGCTTTGTGGCGTTATCACCACATTGCTATCCGTGCTGGTGGTGGTTGCCGTTGTATCATCTGGCACAACGGTTACATAAGGCGCTGTATAAGTGCCATCAGGATTTTGATGACCAGGTACTAGCACTCGCTGATCGGCGAATCCGAGCTGCGGCAGAATAAAGGCAAGAGAGCAACTTAATAAAGTAATCGCTTTCATGAGAGACTCCTAAAAATGACAAATATGCAGTACTCTTTGATAATGGTATAATTTATACCTGATATAGAAAAAGGTTATGGATCCTACCTTAGACCAAAACCTGAACATTCGCCCTCTTAGCTTTTATCCAGCATGCTATGCAACGTTTGCATCACATGGGTGTTTGCGTTAGATTAATTTGCCTCGCTACTTAAAAGGAATTATTGATGTATTTATCTGTCACTCGCAAAATTATCGCTTTGATCATATTAGGGTTTGTTACCAGTTGTGTCTTTGCTAAGGCAGCCGACAAGCAAGCGCTCGCGACAACGGTGTCTCAGGCGTTGCATAATTCAGATCAAGAAGCCTTTCATGTATTAATTAACCCTCTTGTGCATGCTTTCAATACTGCTTCGCTTGGATTAAGCCCACAAGAAAGTATGGACTTTAAAAATAAACTCTCATCGGATTTGTCAAATTATATGTCAGGTATTCTATTCGAACTGAGAATGGCCACTTTCAACGAATCAGAATTACAAGCTATGGCAAATCATTATACTTCCCCCCTTGGCAAGCGGATCGCCAAAAAACTGCCTTTGATCCGTGAATTACAAAATGTAGAATCATTAAATTCCGCATCTAGCCAAATTTTGACTAAAGCAGAATTAGAATATGCGAAAAAGTTTGCCAGCTCAGAGATCGGTCAAACGATAGCAACCAAAACTAAACAAATCAACGAAACCTTGTTAACCAAAGTGAGTGCGGATAATACATTACAAAAGAAAATGGATGTTTTTTCGAAGCAATATTTAGAACAGAGAAAACTGAAGCAACCTCAATAACGGCTCTGCACGCTGACACTCCTGCACAGGTGTTATGATTATAATCACAACACCTAAATGCGGGCGTTACTTACCAAAATTATACATTCCTTGGAAATCAACTACCACAACAGGTTCATTGCCCACTACCCATGCATCATGCCCTGAAGGAAGCAACGAAATGTCTCCTGCGCGGCATTCATATTCTTTGCCATCATCCATCTTAATTTTTAACACTCCAGAAACATGGTACTGAAAGTGCGGTGCTTCACAGCTTGGTGTTTTTGCTAATGGTTGTAGTGACTTCGACCATTGCCAACCTGGATCAAATACCGCTCGCCCTACCGTTACACCACCAATGGTAATAACTTCTAAACGACCATTTGGAAACTCACGCACTTCATCAGGTTTCCCAAAACTTTTCACTTCTGACAACGTTTGCGTGGTGATATGCGTTTGTTTCATAATTGCCTCAATGTCTGAAAAAGAAAGAGTGCTATTAGATAATAAAATATAGATGTACCATAACAATAATTCCACACCCCACTGATAAAAGAAACGGGTGCAATTCAGCGTAAAATCCCGTTCTCCTGTTGCTTAAACAATTAACAGAACTTCCTGCGCTTTAGTAACTCTAATGTGTATATTATGTGGAGGTGATTACCATGCTTTCTACAACTGTTGGACATCAAGACCATTTTTATACTCCTTCACAAAATCCCGGAGGCCTAACCGTTTTTTCAGATGTTGATAATACACTGGTAATGGGCGGGGGTTATGACATTTCTTACAACCAAGCACTGCTCAATGGCATGTTAAATTCCGGCATTCGTGAAATGTATTTATGTACCTCCATGAGCCTTTCTGATGCTAGCACAAATAGCGAAATAAAATCACAAGGCGATCCTTATGAAACAAGGGAAGATATTATCAAGCACTACGAACAACAAGGAATAAAAGTACTCGGTGCTTTTACGACGCCTGACCTTACGTTGTATGCAGGACAACAAGCCAAGCGAAATGGAACGTTTCCAACGCTTCAAGAATTATTAGATAGCACAAAAGAATATACGAATTATTCTCATGAAAGAGTCGCTGAATTAACCCCCTTATTAGAAAATGCTTATGCACAGTTTTCTGACATTATGAGCAAAGACACTGTGATGGGACAATACTACGCTGAGATCGTCGCGCCCAGTTATGTTAGAGGTGAAACGACAAGGTTATCACAAGACCCCACTCATCAAGCATTGGTTATTATTGATAAGGCTTTTGATTTTTATTACAAACAAGCAATTCAAGATTTGATGGACCATAAAGGATATGAAGAATCGAAAACATTAATGGCAGACATCATTCAAACTGAATCAGCTATGAAAGGTGTTCCCATTTCGAAATACATGATGTTTGATGATTCAAAATATATTGTAGCAGATATTACTAAAGCTGCAGCTGCGCATGATGCTGCTGCGATTAACATTATTATGACTAAAAGAACCGAGAAAACAGCGGCGACTGCTTGTATTACTGAAAAAGAAATTACCTCCGGCATTTCAAACGCTATGTATAACATGGGGCTCGTACCCCTTGTAGCAAACGATCTAAAGGATATTCTCGGAAATATCAGAGAAAAATTAGCTGAGGTTAACCAAAAAGCCAGGGGGCAAAATTATTTATCCCGTTTAATCAGAAGTGAATTATTCGAGCGAAGAGAGCAAAGAAGAGAGACACTAACAACGTTGATGAATGATTTGACGAATGCTGGTAATGACTTATCTAAAGTAGCAGAAATACTTCATAGTGCAGCAACAAATCCTGTTCTTAACAGAGCAGTATGGCAAGATTTTACTGAACGGCTTGCTGCATCTGGCAATTTTATGTCAAGTATGGACTTACTTGTAACCCAAAGAAAGGAAATGCAAGCATCACGTGCTCCCATTGCACAAACACCAATTCATCTGGATGAGGATATCGATCTCTCAGAGCCATCTCAATCGTCAACGCCATCTCAATCGTCAACGCCATCTCAATCGTCAACGCCATCTCAATCGTCAACG
>CAZCXZ010000004.1:52034-59642 GCA_964502705.1 Uncultured Candidatus Berkiella sp.
CCACCACAAAGCGCTCGACAAAGCTTCAACCCTTTATTTATTTCTTATCAACAGGGAGCAACAGAGCAGCGAAGTAAAGTGAAAGAGAATATTCGAATGTTTGAAAATCTGGCGGCTGCATCGACTGAGCAAAATCGAAAACCTAAGAAAGGATAGGTTTTGTTAAGCGTTAATACGCCTTCTTTTTTGTAGACATTGCATATTGAATTAATGCTGCTTCACATTGCGCATGGATTTTTTGGGGGTCGATTCCTGTTACTATCGTTAAAGCCTCATCTATGGTTTCAACCGCATAGATCCTAAACAAGCCATTTGCACAAGCTTCTACGACTTCTTGTTTTAGCATGAGATTTTTGGTATTGGTTGCTGGAATAATAACGCCTTGCATGCCTGTCAATTCATGAATTGCACAAATATCATAGAAGCCCTCGATTTTTTCATTTATTCCACCTACCGATTGCACCATACCATGTTGATTAATAGAACCCGTTATGCCAATTGATTGCTTTATAGGAACATTTGAAAGCGAAGAGATCAAAGCACACAGTTCAGCAAGAGAAGCGCTATCACCATCTATCATGCCATAGGTTTGCTCTAATACAATGCTGGCCGACAAATGAAATGGCAGTTCCTTTGCATAACGTCCTTTAAAAAATCCTGCGAGGATCAACACGCCTTTCGAATGGTTAGCACCACCTAAATCGACTTCTCTTTGAATATCAATTAGCGATGCTTTACCCGCACGCGTAGATGCCGTAATCCGCGTAGGCAAGCCAAATGTAAAATTAGATAAACTGATCACTGAAAGGGCGTTAATTTGTCCAACAACTTCGTTTTTCAAATCAATTAGTATCGTTCCAGTTTGAATATCATCATAATATTCCTTACGAACTTTATCGATGCGCTTTTCTTTGGCATGCATTGCTTGCAGAACATCGATTTTTGAAACAGTATGCTCACCGCGCTTGATTGCCCAGTAATTTGCTTCTTCCATGATTTCAACTAGGTTGCTACGCTGTAATGCAATTTTATTAGAATCACCTGCTCTGCGAATACAAATATTAATTATCTCAGAAACTGCACTTGCTTCAAAATGGATAAGCTTTCTTCTTTTAATAATTCTGGCAATATACCCTATGAATTTCTTTATTTGATCATCGGTACGATCCATTGACGTTTCAAAATCGACAAGTACTTTAAACAATTTAAGAAAATCATCATCTTCCTCACCGAGCGAATCATATTTATCTCGATACCCAAGTAGAATCACTTTCACGTCTAAAGGAATGGCTTCTGGTTGTAATTGCGTAGAGCTAATAGCACCTTGCGCATGCAGCGGCTCAATGGTAATTTTCTTTGATAATAGAATCCGCTTTAAACTATCCCACGCATTAGTGTCAGTCAGTAGTTTATTGATTTCAACGATTAAGTATCCACCATTCGCTTTATGCAGCGCACCGGCTTTGATTAAGGTTAAATCACTTACCACAATGCCATGCTGGCTGGCAGCTTCTAATTGCCCTACTAGGTTGGTGTATGTGGGGTTTCTTTCAAAAAGAATAGGCGAATGCGCTTTCTTATCATTGCCTACGATAACATTCACTTCATAACGGGTAAGGTGCGGCTTTTCAACAATGCCGTCTTCCATATTCGATCCTGCAGCATCTTTTTTAACAAGGAATATCTCAGGCGCATCAATGATATCTTGCTGTACATCACGCAAATAGTTTAGCACTTTTACATCCGTATACTTGGCTTTTAACTCCGCTATTAACGTACTGACTAATCGGCTAATATATTCCGTCTTAATCTCTTTTAGTTTTGCATGCTTCTCTTTGTACCAGACTGGCATTTCATCTTTAATGCGAACGAAGCGCATTTGAATTTTGTTCATCTTAACAAGTAGATCTTTTTTTTCTTTCTCTGGCAATTTTTCAAAAGCGTCTTGGCTTACTATTTCTCCGTTTACCATTGGCGCCACTTCATAATCACCCGATTTATCTATCAGCATCAAGCCACTTTCATTTGCCTCTTTCATTAGTTTGGCAATCGATCTCGCTTCTCGATTTCTGTATTTTGAACGCATCCGCTCTATTCTGGCACGGTACTCCTTACTCTCGAACATAGCGGGAATTGCATAAAGCAATTGATCAACAAAGGCTTGCATATCTTGCTTAAAGACATCACCTTCGCCGGTTGGAAAACTTAAAGCAATCGGTTTATTGACTTCTTTAAAATTATTAACATAACACCAATCATTTGGAGGAGGTTCGGAAGCAACAACCTTTTGTAGATAGTGTTTTATAAAATATTTTTTTCCTAACCCAGAAGGTCCTGAAGCATACAAATGATATGATGTAGGTTTCATTTCAATACCAAATGACAATGCCTCCAGCGCGCGAGTTTGCCCAATATTCTCCACATGCTCAGTAATTTCTGCGGTTGTATTAAACCCGAATTGAAGCGGATCGACACTAGGTCTTAACATGGTTAGTGGCAATGGTGCGATCTTTTTCATTGTTATATTCAGGCCAACTCACAAGCGGACACTACTTAATAAGTATAGTGCTCACGGCATCTCTTTTTGAACCCTGTCACCTAAGGGGTGTAAATATACAGCATTAATATTGCTTACGGCTTATATTTTGTGACCCGGGTTCCTTATTACTTAAGGTCGTAACGACAGCTTCTTCGCTTTGTAATGTGTTTAAACTGACACTACTTCGATGAAACTGTACAATAATGGGCTGTGGTGATTGCTTTAATGTTTGATAAAATATGGCGTTGAATTTATATCCGGCATCAGTTGAGCCAATGCTGTTAGCGATGGTTGCTAACTCTTCGAATGCATCAATTTCAATATTTCCTGTTAAATAGCCCTTCTTGAGCCATTCAACAAATGCTGCGAATGCCTCTTTCCCTTCAATGATACCTTTATCGGTGTTTACTTTTAATACCGCCCGATTTCGTTTTATGGTTTCAAGATCCGCTTTTATTAGATCCACTTGATAATTATCATTCAACGGGAATGGTCGCGGTTCAAGTGCCAACGATCGTTTATACAATTCATTATCACTCACGACATGTAGACTTTCTACAAAGGCAGCTACATTTGTCGTGATAGGTAAATGTAGCAGTCTTAAAGAGTGCTTCATCGTTAATAGCGCATTAGCAACTTTTCCGACAACAAATGCTTTATCTTGGTTGCTTTTATTTTCTTGTGAAAATGTCAAGTCTGATGTAACAACGCCGATATAAGGCATGGCATATCGATTCGATTCTACAACCATCCTCATAGATTGATAGTTCCGATGCTGTGAGAGGCTATGCTCATTCAATTTTTCAAATATTTTTCGAGTTTTGCGATCGAGCAATCCAAATGATGCGGTAAGCCTCGTGATTGACGCTTGATTCAACCCAGAAAATATCGCCATTGCGGATGTATAGTCTGGCACTTCTGATTCGACCAATTCATTTGCGGTTTTAATGCATAACTTGATAAAGCGTGCTCGTTGTGTTAAATCGGTGTTCTCGAGTATTTGAGAAGTAACCCAATTGCTGATTCGATTAAAATAGTTTGTGATTGTGCAAACACTGGGTGCAAGATGCTTTTTGGTATTTGAGCTCCAATCTAAGCTGGTTAATTCCTTAACACTGAGATCATGAATCAGCATGAGAGAATAGGCTCTTAAAGCCAATGCTATCTCTACTGCTCTTTTGTCCGTTTTTTCGTTTGTTAATTGAAATACCTGCCTAAAATCAACAAGCCCTGAATATGCCACGTGATGTTGTATCAGTGATTCTAAAAATACATAATTATCTAGCGATACTTCAAAAGATTTTGATCTGAGTAACGCCATCCACTGTAATAATTCCTTAAACTCTTTAAATTCAGGTTCTTTAAAAAAGGCGGGCAAGACAATTGTGGACAATACTTTTAAATCATGCACGCTATAGGTGGCACGGTTTGTCATAACTTCTTTTAATACAAATAGCATGATCAACGTTTGTGTTCTGGAAAAATGCGGTTGTAGCTGTAGCAGTGCTGCACATATTTCAAAGGGATTATATTGAGCACTCAAACCTGCTACAAAATTTGACATGGCGACTGGGTTAAACTTCCTTACAGAATCCGGTGCTTTCTCTGCACCATCAAGACATGAACAGATGCGATACAAATCATTTAAAAGTTGAGCAGGTAGTAGCTTTGCTTTTGCCAGGCTATCCAGATTATCCGTGGATAAGTTATTAAATAACTTTTGTTCGAGATCTTGCTGCAAACCCTGCTGAGAAAGCAAATCATAATAATTTTTTGTAAGTTTATGTATTTCTAACCATGCTGTTTTTGCGCCGTCCCAATCAATTTGTTCAAGAACGCTGTTTTGCGCAATGATCAACATTTGACATTGCTGTGCATGCGTAATCGGACCGGACAATGAAGCTCGATATCGGCTAAAGGACTCATCCGTTCTTAAGATTGCACCCTGCAATAGTAATTGTGTAAATATTTTGCTAAGTCCCATTTTGAGCGCGTAAAGCAAAGTGCTACAACCATTTTGCTCGGTAAAATCTTGCAGTAAGTACCCTTCTTGCATATAGCGTAATACAAACTCTAAGCGCTCGGTATTGATCGCTTTTGTTAACGGCGTAACGTACCGCTGTTTGGGCATACTCTGTATCGATGGCTTATCACGCACGATTGCTTCATCACCCTCAGCGAGGGTTAACGCTCTCATTTTCTCATTTAACGATGCTATTGGTGCCGCTCCAAGATCGAGCTGCATTAATTGTGGAACTTTTTTATACTGTGGCATTTTTCCAATGCTGGATGTTGTATTGAACTCTTTATCCTGATTAATTTCTGCTTCTGTGAATACGGTATTTCTTCTTGAACGATGCAGTGTTCGTGCACGTTGCGCTGTTGGTCTTTTAGTCGTTGATGTGCCGGATTCACTCGATGCAGATGAACGATTACTGGCTTCGCGCGATAACCGTACCAACAATTCTTTTATTGCTTTTGAACCCGCTGATTCGAACGGCGTTTCACGGTTATTATCCAGAATAGAGAGATCAGCCCTTCCTTCTATTACCAGGATCTCAAGTAGCTTCTCATCAAGGGCAATCGCTGCGAGATGGCAAGGTGTTAACCCCAACAGGCCTTGCTGATTAACTTCTTCCGGGTGGGTTTGAATTCTATGCCGCACAGCATCAATCACATGTTTAGACATCAACCGGTGCTGTGATGCAGCGCAGAGGATTAACTCCCGTAAGTTCATATCAAGCATGATGTTTCTCTCTAGCTGAGGGGGTTATTAACCATTATAGACAAGGATCTTTGATTGTAGGTCATTGCGTGTAGCTACGCTATTTTTTGTTGATTTGTGGCGCAATGCGCCAAAAGGGACAAAATTCCGCCGTAAAAAATGAATGTTAGATTTTGAGAAAGAGACCATGGAACGCGGCTAGCAACCCAAAGCACACCAAAATGGCACCGCTCATTCTATTAATGATGACTAATACGCTTTCACTGAGTTTGTGCCGTATTCGATTTAACGCCCCACACAATGCGAACCACCATGCAAGTGATCCCATAAATACGCCCAGCACGATAATCAGTGCTTCGATTACATTTGCACCACCCTCAACAATGCCTAAGCTGGAGTAAATAGCAATAAACGATATGATGGTTACTGGATTGGTTAAGGTAAGCACTAACGTTGACGAAAAATCTTGCCATAACGTTGTAGCAGGATCCGGGGCGGATTGGCTCGCAGGAGGTGAAAGAAGTGTTTTAATGCCTAAATAAACCAAAAACACGCCACCCAACAATTGGATCAATTTATGTTGTGACACTATAAAATTGGAGACGGCGATGAGCCCAAATCCAGCAACACAGCCATAAATAGCATCGGCAACAGCCGCACCCAAACCCGATAGCAATCCTACCGTTAACCCAGCACGTAAGGTTCGATTAATACACAATATACCAATCGGGCCTACAGGGGCCGCAATTGATAAACCGATGAGAGCGCCTTTTAAAAATAAAAATAGCATTCAGAACCAAAATTATAAAAGAAGAAGCAACATGAATAATAACGGCAATCTTAGTAACATTGCCACAAAAATTTGGCTTGCGTCGCCGTCGCATTGATAAACACATACCCCGTGCCACTATCTCCAAAATTAATATGGAAGGGTACATCTGTTGAGTTGAGTTGCATTAACAGTCTTTCAAAACCTTTAGGGTATTCATCTCCTTGAATAAACAAGGGTGTACCACCGATTTTATTGATACTCAAATCCTTTACATATTCTTTATAGCTTTCTTCATCGAGTAAATCGGGAGTAACATTGTAGGGCTCTTGTTTAAGTCGTAGTTCAACATCATATTCCTTATCAAGTAGTGTTGGTCCTTCGCTTATATTTTCTACTTTGAGCTCTTCTCTGAAGGTTCCTGGTTGGATAATAACCGCATTATCACTAAATTCAGCATCCCACGTTTCTGCGTCTTCTTCATTAGACATAAATAAATAGGCCATTTGCCCTTGTGCATCAGGGAACAAAGTGGTGTCCAAGGCAATTTGGCAAACAAAATGAAGTGGTTTACCATTTTCATCGAGTGGCCATTGTGGTTCATTTACCCAAACTGGCTGACCACCAAATTTTGTTTTTGGCGTCTTGATCGGCTCATTAGCCACGGTGAACTGCATTGCCAAGGTTTTCTTCATAGCACTATCCGTCATTAAGGGTACCCTTGGAGTTTAGCACTTTGTACTGTAGTGATTGAAATTGTTTACTAATTTCAGTATATATATCTATACAGTAGATTTTTCAGTGTCATTACTTTACTGTGCGGCAGTTTTATGATGATTTTTTTATCTTATTTAAAGGGAAATTATGCATGTCAGGGATCATTAATAAGATTAGTGAAATATTAAAAGAGTTAGTACAGTATCAAAATGATCCACTTATCTTAAATGATAAGCTAGATGCCCCCTTATTTAACGATGTCACCCAAACACTAACTCAAGCTATTCAAGATAAAAGTTCTGACTTAGCAATTTCATCAAGCACATTAGAAGCGGTTCGAACCAGTTGCTCAGCATTTAACCATCCGGCAGTCAATGCGTTAGTATTTGAGCAATTACGGCCTTTTTGTGAAGCAGCACTGCAAGATCGCAAACGTATGGCAAAAGCAATTTTTGAATTTATTGATGATTTCAAGGCATTACGCGACCCTTCACATCTTAATTTGAGTTGCTATGATCCTGAAATTTTTTCATTATTACCGCAATTACTTCAACAAACTGATATTATGAACTATTTGCGCACAACAGAATTCGAAGCTATTTTTTCGGCGATTAAAGCATCACAATTTTTTAACAACCAAGATCTACGGGCTTGCTCATTAGCGTCTATGCGACATGTTGAACGACTGTTTAAAGGCTTACTTCTTTCAGAGCAAACCGTTAAACCTGCTTGTCATTTAGGGGGCGAATATCGGATCGACCCTGTTGTATTGACGCGCTTTAAAGCGCAAGAGCGTTATACGCGAAATGCCCAATCTGCGCCAACCTCACCTGTTAAAAAAGAAGCAATTTCTACACC
>CAZCXZ010000005.1:0-16519 GCA_964502705.1 Uncultured Candidatus Berkiella sp.
TCGAATGAAGCGCAACAACAAACAGTTACGGCAAGTAAAATTTCCAGAACCATGGGCGTGATCCAGGAAATCACCACGCAAACGGCTTCCGGGACACTTGCAACGGCAGCATCTATTGGGCAGTTGGCAGAACTGGCTATTGAACTGCGTGATTCTGTAGCCGGCTTTAAATTACCCGGCACAGAAGAAGAACTTGATATGACGGACATTCAAGCTCAGAACCAACAGGCTGCAGGCTAGTGGTGTGCATGTGTCATGATGGAAAATGATGATGAGATCATCCAAATATTCATTGAAGAAGCTCATGACATTTTGGAGTCAATTAATCGTTCTTTGAATGATTGGTTTCTAGACACGACAAATAAAGAATTACTCTCTTCAATGCTACGTGAATTGCATACCTTCAAAGGTAGCTCGCGGATGGTGGGACTCAAAGGTATTAGTGAGTATACCCACGCTCTCGAACAGCTCATTAAAAAAATCAATGAAAATGAACTCCATATTGACGATGTGCTGTTAAAAGATATGCGTCGCTTCTTTGATTACTTGCATCTTTACATTGACAGTTATTCACATCATTCGTTTTTTCCTGAAGGCGATGTGCCTACTGATTCTATCAAACGGTATTTGATAGAAGAGCCGTTAGCCTTTACTGAAGTGGATGCGCTTGTTGCAAATGATACAGATAATGATGCTATTACAGACATAGAAGATACCGTACAAAAGAAAGCCAAAAAGCAAGAAGGTTCAACGGAAACAGTTAGAATTAGGGCCGATCTATTAGAGAAATTTAGCACTCTTGCCGGTCGCATTAACGTATCACGTTCACATTTAGAGCAGCAAGTGAAAAGTGCTAATGAATATCTGATTGAAATATCAAAAGAAATTAAAATTGTTCAAGAGAGTATGAAGAATATCGAAGTCAAAACTGATGCAAATTTGCGTCTATATCAGGAAACGGTTGGCGCTAGAAACTATGATGAGTTTGATATTCTAGAGATGGATAGATATTCTTCGTTGCAACAATCTATCAGAGTGTTAGAAGATAAATTAACGCAACTTGAAGATTTAAGCGAAATGGTCATGCATACCTTGCGCAACGCGGAAGGTTTATTGGTAGATCAAAAACGCTCAGCAAAAAATTTGGAAGAAGGCATTATTCATACACGATTGATCTCTATCGACTATTTGGTACCAAGATTAGAGCGGATTGTGCGTCAGGTGTCAGAAGAGTTGGGTAAAGAAGTACATTTAGAATTTGCTCGTCTTGAGGGAGAGATAGATCGACGAATTCTGGAACGGTTAATTTCCTCCTTAGAACATATGGTTAGAAATGCCATTGATCATGGCATAGAATCGCCTCAAATTCGCTTAAGCAAAGGTAAACCGGAATTGGGTGTTATCACTCTGTCACTGTTTCGACAGGGAAATCAGTTTATCATTCAGCTCGGTGACGATGGCCAAGGTATTGATGTTGACAGAGTTAAACAAAAGGCCATTGAAAAATATTTTTGGCCGCCCAAAGCATCAATGAGCAAAGATGATGCTATTAAAATGATTTTCTTGTCAGGATTTAGTACCAAAGATGAGGTTTCTCAAATTTCGGGGCATGGTGTTGGCATGGATGTGGTCAATACTGAAATTAATAAACTAGGTGGCACCTTATGGGTAGACTCTGAAGTCAATCAAGGTACTCGCTTTACGATTCGATTGCCATTCACAATTTCTCTTAATCAAGCATTGGTATTCAATTTTCAAAACCAATTTTACGCATTACAATTATCACAATTGGCAGGTGTTGCACGAATTTCCTGTGCAGAAGCAAGAAATCGTATTTTAACGAAGCAGCGTAATATTGAATATGCTCATCAGAGTTACCAACTCTATTTTTTGCCTGAGCTACTCGGTGAAAGCATTATTGACGACAATAGAAACAATATATATTCCTTTTCGATCATATTTTTACAGTCACAAGAGAGTAACATTGCTTTGTTGGTTGATAAAATGGTTGGCAGCTGTGAAATTGTCATAAAACCTGCAGGTTCTCAATTACAGTTTGTAAGAGAAATCTCAGGTGTTTCCTTACTAGGGGATGGTCAGATCGTTTTGGTGCTCGACCCACAATATCTCATGCAACGCGCATTAGCAATACAAAACGAAGCTGCATCTCCCAAACCTGCTGCAGTTGAGCCACTATTGAAACTAAATTATGAAAAAACCAAAGTATTGGTTGTTGATGATTCCTATACCGTAAGACAAGTGACCAGTCGCTTATTAAAGCGGCATCAATTTGAACCATTTCAAGCGAAAGATGGTGTTGATGCACTAGCCGAAATGGAAAGAGTTATGCCTAATATTGTGTTATTAGACATTGAAATGCCCAAAATGGATGGTTTTGAAGTGCTCGAAAAAATGCGTGCATCGGAAAAGCTAAAGTCTGTTCCGGTGATTATGATCACTTCCCGTTCAGGTGAAAAACACCGCTTAAGAGCTGTGCAAGCGGGAGCTAACGCCTATTTAACAAAGCCCTATTTAGAAGAAGACCTACTCATGTTGCTTAAACGATTCCAGCATGGAAATGATCATGATTGATTGCACTATATTAACTTTTAAAAAGATTAATTATCTATTGCCTACTCTAGCAATTTCGCAAGCTATGATCTTGCCGGAAAATATGAAACTCAATCAGAATGTTGAATTGGCAGGACATTATGTATGGCAGGATCAAGATATGCCGATTGTCACTCTCGATAAATTGCCACTTGCTGATACCATTTTGAAGCATCCAAAGATCGCACTTTTGCACAGTATGCCGCCGCTCAAAGAAAATTTTGCAGTCCTTTTTACGGAGCAGGCGAGGCGTTTAAAAATCTCGCAAGATAACATTGTTTGGGCAAACGAAGACAAAACGCAAGCACTTATAACCGACAAAAAAGTGCAAATCGCTGTTTTTTTAGTTGATATTGCTGATTTAAGTCTGCATGTTAATCAATTGATTTCAGTATCAGCTCAAATCGCCAAATAACCCTTGCAAGAGTCCGAGCGCAACTAATCCTGCCGTTTCTGTTCTTAAAATACGAGGGCCTAATGTAAAGGGGATAAAGTGCGCAGTTTGCAGGCTCATCGTTTCTGCTTGATCCCAGCCACTTTCAGGCCCAATTGCCAAACGATATTGTCCACTACGTGATACCGTATTAAGTGGTTTTCCTTGCTGGGGATCGCCATAAAGGGAGACGCCATCAAATGCAAGTTGCGCCCAGGCTTTAACCGTCATTGGTGGATGGATGAGAGGAAGTTGTGTGCGACCTGATTGCTCACAAGCGCTTTGCGCAATGTTTACCCAATGTTGTAAGCGCTTATCAGCGCGATCGCTAGGTAATTTGACGCCGCTTTGTGTACAAAGCAAAGGCGTGATGCTGTGAACACCAAGCTCGGTTGCTTTTTGGATGACAAAATCCATTCGGTCGCCGCGTGCTAAGCCTTGGCCTAAATGTAGCGCTAATGGAGATTCGCGCGAGATGTCATTAAAAGATAATACGTTTGCTTGGCTACGCTTTTTATCTGCAATCAGGGTCGCTAGGTATTCACCACCTTCACCATTAAAAAAGATAATTTTATCGCCATCGTTTAAACGTAAAACCGACGTAAGATAGTGACTTACGTCTTTATCAAGTGACAATAGCGACTTTTCGCACAATGCGTGTGGATAATAGATCCTAGGGATAAACATCTTTAATACCGATAATAAGAGGGCTTATAAGGTCCGTCGATGGCAATGCCAAGATAAGCGGCTTGTTCATTGGTTAGGGTCGTGAGTTTAGCACCGATTTTTTCTAAATGTAACCTGGCAACATGTTCATCCAATTTTTTGGGCAAAACATGAACACCAAGTGGATAATTAGCATGGTTGTTCCATAATTCAATTTGTGCGAGCACTTGATTTGTGAAAGACATGGACATCACAAAACTAGGATGCCCTGTTGCACAACCTAAATTCACCAAGCGACCTTCTGCGAGTAAGGTGAGACGTTTGCCATTAGGAAAAATTACTTGATCAACTTGTGGCTTAACATTTTCCCAAGTGTAACTTCGGAGCGATGCGACATCAATTTCAGAATCAAAGTGTCCGATATTCGCTACGATGGCTTGATGTTTCATTTGCTGCAAATGCTCGTGTGTAATCACATGGACATTACCGGTCGCGGTGACAAAAATATCTCCTTGGCTTGCTGCCATTTCCATGGTGACAACACGATAACCTTCCATGCTGGCTTGTAAAGCGCAAATCGGATCAATTTCCGTGACCCAAACCGTCGCACCTAATCCACGCAAGGATTGTGCACAGCCTTTACCCACGTCACCATAACCCAGTACCACAGCAATTTTTCCAGCAATCATGATATCGGTTGCTCTTTTTATGCCGTCAACGAGGGATTCTCTGCAGCCATAAAGATTATCAAATTTGGATTTTGTGACAGAATCATTAACATTAATGGCAGTGATTTTGAGTGACCCTTGTTCCGCCATTTCATAAAGCCTATGAACGCCAGTCGTGGTTTCTTCTGAAACACCTTTCACGTCGCGTAATAATTCAGGATATTTTTCATGCATGATTTTAGTCAGATCGCCGCCGTCATCAAGTAACAAATTCGGCCGCCAGCCATCTTTGCCTATGATGGTTTGTTCAACACACCACCAAAATTCTTCTTCGGTTTCCCCTTTTTTGGCAAAGACGGGTATCCCCATTGAAGCAATGGCACTGGCTGCATGATCTTGGGTTGAAAATATATTGCATGATGACCAACGAACACTAGCGCCAAGCGCAATCAGCGTCTCAATTAAAATGGCAGTCTGAATGGTCATATGCAAGCAGCCTGCAATTCGCGCACCTTGCAACGGTTTTGTTTTTTCGTATTTAGCGATTAAGGCAAGAAGCCCAGGCATTTCCGCGCGCGCCATGGCCATTTCTTTTAGACCCCACTGCGCGAGCGCCATATCGGCTACCCAATAGTCGTGACTTGTCATATTACTTTATCCCTGCTTCAGCTCTAATCATGGCGGCTTTATCGGTGCGTTCCCACGCAAATTCTGCTCGACCAAAATGCCCATAGCTTGATGTTGGGCGATACTGTGGCTTTTGCAAGTCAAGCATGGTGATGATCCCTCTGGGGCGCAAATCAAAATGTTTCTCGATCAAAGCGATAATCCGCTCTGGCGAAATATGATGTGTTCCAAAGGTTTCTAGTGCGATGGAAATGGGTTTAGCAACACCAATCGCGTAAGACAATTGAATTTCGAGTTTATCAGCAAGGCCTGCTGCAACAATATTTTTGGCAACATAACGAGCGGCATAGGCTGCAGATCGATCGACCTTGGAAGGATCTTTGCCCGACATTGCGCCACCACCATGACGCGCCATACCACCATAGGTATCGACAATAATTTTACGTCCAGTTAAGCCACAATCACCTTGTGGTCCACCGATAACGAATCGCCCGGTAGGATTGATATGATATACCGTATCCGATCGTAACCATTCTGCCGGAATCACCGGTTTAATGATTTCTTCCATAACGGCTTCTTTAAGTAGGCTCTGACTAATGTCAGGATCATGTTGTGTTGAAATAACGACCGTGTGAACGCCAACGGGCTTATCATCTTCGTAACGAATGGTGACTTGGCTTTTAGCATCAGGACGTAGCCAAGGCAATATTTTATTTTTACGGACCAACGATTGGCGCATCATCAGTAAATGTGCGTAGGTGATTGCAGCAGGCATCAGTTGTTCGGTTTCTTTTGTCGCATAGCCAAACATCAATCCTTGGTCGCCTGCGCCAAGCTCATGATTTTCAGTTTCATCAACGCCAATGGCAATATCAGGAGATTGTTTGCCGATGGCATTTAAGACTGCGCAAGATTCATAATCAAACCCTAAATCAGAATGGTTGTAGCCGATGTCTTTGACAACTTGCCGTGCAATATTTTCAATATCGACCCAAGCATTTGTTCTGACTTCGCCTCCAATTAAGACCATACCAGTCTTGACTAACGTTTCGCAGGCAACACGCGCATTTTGATCTTGTTTGAGTATTTCATCTAGCACGGCATCAGAGATTTGATCGGCTATTTTGTCGGGGTGTCCTTCGGAAACAGATTCGGAAGTAAATAAGGGGTAACTAGCCATGAAAATCCTTTTTATCCATATCATTTGTTAAGAGGTTAGCAGATCACTAGTTTTGAGTATACTCTGTGTTTTTTTAAACGCCGAAAGAAGGAAAATAGAGATGGCACTTATGCAAACCCCCGAGGTCGAGCTGGGTCTTAAAGCGCCGGATTTTCGTTTATTGGGCACCGATGGGCAGTATCATAGTTTGGCAGATTGCTCTATGAAAAATGGACTGTTGGTGATGTTTATTTGCAATCATTGTCCGTATGTTAAAGCGGTCTTGGGGCGCCTAATAGAAGACGTTCAAGTATTACAGGCAGCACAGATCGGTTGTGTCGCCATTTCATCAAATGACCCGACCGATTATCCCGAAGACAGCTTTGACAATATGCAACAGCTTGCCAAAAGCAGCGGGTTCACCTTCCCTTACCTCTTTGACGAGTCACAGGCCGTTGCCAAGGCCTATGGTGCCGTGTGTACTCCCGATTTTTTTGGATATAACTCAAACTTAGAATTGCAGTATCGTGGCCGTTTAGACGAAAGCGGCATTAAACCGGCAGAAATCGGCGCAAAGCGAGAATTAGTCGAAGCACTGTTATTAATTGCCAAAACGGGTAAGGGCCCGCAATTGCAGATTGCCAGCCAAGGTTGCTCGATCAAATGGCGAATTTAATAGGGACTTTTCTAGTCAGGTGGTATAATTTGCCGGTCATTTTCGTTGTACTATGTAATATTGATAACAAACAGGGGTGATTTATCATGGTAGCGCTTTCCCGTCGGCAATTAGCTAACGCCATTCGTGCATTAAGCATGGATGCAGTGCAAAAAGCGAATTCAGGTCACCCCGGTGCGCCGATGGGTATGGCGGACATTGCTGAAGTTGTGTGGAACGATTATTTACGTCACAACCCACGTGATCCAAATTGGCTCAATCGTGACCGCTTTGTGCTATCGAATGGCCATGGCTCTATGCTGCTATATTCACTCTTACATCTGTCAGGTTATGATCTTAGTATTGAAGATCTTCAGCAATTTCGACAATTACACTCTAAAACGCCAGGTCACCCAGAACATGGTTATACGCCAGGCGTTGAAACAACCACTGGACCTTTGGGACAAGGGTTTGCCAATGCAGTGGGTATGGCTTTGGCAGAACGCGCATTAGCGACAACCTATAACCGTGAACATTTCCCAATTATTGATAACTATACCTATGTCTTTTTAGGTGATGGTTGCTTAATGGAAGGCATTTCTCATAAAGCGGCTTCTTTTGCTGGAACTCAAGGCTTAGGCAAATTGATTGCGCTTTGGGACGATAATGGCATATCCATCGATGGGCCAGTTCAACCTTGGTTTAGTGATGATACAGCAAAGCGTTTTGAATCTTATGGTTGGCAAGTCATTAAAGCCGTTGACGGCCATGATCCACAAGCAATTAAAGCGGCAATGGATGTTGCTCGTGCAAATAAAAATCAGCCAACGTTAATTTGTTGTCGTACGATTATTGGGTTTGGTTCCCCTAATTTACAAGGTAAAGAAAAATGCCATGGTGCAGCCCTTGGTGAAAAAGAAGTTGCTGCAAGCCGTGAAAGTTTAGGATGGTCATATCCACCTTTTGTGATCCCAGCCGATATCAAAGATGCTTGGGATGCAACCCAAAGAGGCGCCACGCAACAAGCGGCATGGCAAACTTTGTTTAATCAATATCAAGAGAAACACCCGCAATTAGCGACGGAATTAATGCGTCGCTTGCAGAAAAAATTGCCTGCAAATTGGCAGGCCCATGCCGCGTCATTATTGAATCAAACGCAAGAACAAGCAAAGTCACTTGCAACGCGTAAAGCATCGCAGCTTGTGTTAGAAAGTATTGGTGAATTACTACCTGAATTATTAGGTGGTTCCGCAGATTTAACCGATTCAAATTTAACTGCATGGGGCGGTTCAAAAGTCATCACTAACACCCAGCCAGGTGGTAATTACTTACATTATGGCGTTCGAGAATTCGGTATGGCGGCCATGATGAATGGTATGGCGTTATATGGCGGTTTCATCCCTTATGGTGGCACGTTCTTAACGTTTGTTGATTACGCGCGAAATGCGGTAAGAATGGCTGCATTAATGAAACAGCGTAGTATTTTTGTCTTTACGCATGATTCCATCGGCTTGGGCGAAGACGGCCCAACTCACCAGCCTATCGAACATATCACCATGCTGCGCGCGACACCGCAATTACATAACTGGCGTCCTTGTGATGCAACGGAAACGGTTGCTGCTTGGAATGCTGCGATAGAACGCCTTGATGGTCCCACCACGCTTATCTTAACCAGGCAAGCGGTTAAACCACAGCCACGTACCCCTGAGCAATTACGCGCTATCGCAAAAGGTGGATATATTTTGCAAGCCACCGCCACGACGCCAGATGCGATTCTGCTTAGCACAGGTTCTGAAGTCGAGTTATGCATGGAAGCGGCAAAGCGTTGCTTAACACATAACATTCACGTGCAAGTGGTTTCATTGCCCTGTTTTGAAGTGTTTAGAGAGCAAGATGAAGCTTATCAGGAACAAGTTTTGCCCAAAGCTATCCAAACGAGGGTTGCTGTTGAAGCGGGCGCAACGATGAGTTGGCATCAGTATGTGGGTCCTAATGGACGCATTATCGGTATTGATCGTTTTGGTGAATCTGCTCCTGCTGACAAGATCTACGCTGCATTGGGCATCACTGTTGAAAACATTGAAAATACCATTATGGAATTAGTTAAAAAGCAATAATTAAAGAAAAGTCAGGAGAGAGGGAATATGGCTATCAGAATCGCAATCAATGGTTATGGCAGAATTGGTCGTAACATTTTAAGAGCGCTATACGAACAGAATCGTCAAAATGATATCAAGATTGTGGCCATTAATGACTTGGGTGATACCAGCATTAATGCACATTTGACTCAATATGATACAACGCACGGCCGTTTCAAATTTGATGTGGCAGTGGGACAAGACGGCAGCTTAATTGTTGATGGTAACGAAATCCAAGTGTTCTCAGAGCGCGACCCTGCAAAACTACCGTGGAAAGATCTTGATATTGACGTGGTATTAGAATGCACGGGCTTTTTTGCATCAAGAGATGGCGCTTCCAAGCATTTAACTGCAGGAGCGAAGAAGGTTCTCATTTCAGCACCGGCAGGCAATGATGTTGATGCGACGATTGTTTATGGTATTAACCATCAAACCTTAAAATCGACTGACACCATCGTATCCAATGCATCCTGCACCACGAACTGTTTAGTTCCATTAGTTAAACCATTGCACGAGAAGTTAAAACTGGTCAGTGGTTTAATGACTACCGTTCATGCTTATACTAACGATCAAGTATTAACCGATGTTTATCACACAGATTTACGTCGTGCTAGAGCCGCAGGGCATTCCATGATTCCAACTAAAACCGGCGCCGCTAGCGCGATTGGTTTGGTTATGCCAGAATTAAAAGGCAAACTAGATGGTTTTGCTATCCGCGTGCCAACCATAAACGTCTCTGTAGTCGATTTATCCATTGTTGTTGAAAAATCTACGACAGTTGAAGAAGTGAATCAAATCTTAAAGCAAGCTTCAGAAAATGAACTCAAAGGTATTTTAGCGTACAATAGTGCGCCTTTAGTATCTGTTGATTTTAATCATAATCCTGCTTCATCGATTTTTGATTCAACACAAACTAAAGTGATTGGTAACCTTGTGAAAGTATTGTCTTGGTATGATAACGAATGGGGCTTCTCAAACCGCATGATTGATACTGCTATTGCGATGGCAAGGTTGAAGTAATATGCTTTTGATGAATGATGTTGATCTTAGCAATAAGACAGTATTAATCCGTGAAGATTTCAACGTGCCTATGCAAGATGGCAAAATCACGCATAGCATTAGAATTGATGCTGCGATTCCCACCTTGCGTGAAGCCTTAGCCAAAGGTGCTAAAGTCCTTGTGATGTCGCACCTTGGGCGCCCCACAGAGGGGCAATTTGACCCGCAATTTTCTTTGCAACCGATTGCCGATTATCTGGCAAAAGCATTAGGGCAAGCGGTGCCATTAGTTGATTTAGAAAATGTGCCAACCCTATCACCTTCACAAATTGCCTTATTAGAAAATGTACGATTTTTAAAAGGTGAAGAGAAAAACGCCGAAGACCTCGCAAGAAAATTAGCCAACCTTTGCGATGTTTTTGTGATGGATGCGTTTGCGGTAGCTCACAGAGCACAAGCATCCACGGTTGGGGTAGCAGAATACGCCGCACAAGTTTGTGCAGGACCGTTATTGCAAAAAGAGCTCATTGCGTTACAAAAAATATTTGATCATCCAGAACAACCCGTACTTGCGATTGTGGGTGGTAGCAAAGTATCAACCAAGCTGCAGATTTTAACCAATCTATTAGATAAAGTTGATATTTTAGTGTTGGGTGGCGGCATTGCGAATACTTTCTTGAAAGCAAAAGGCTTACCCGTTGGTGATTCACTTTACGAAGCGGATTTGGTGCCAACCGCCAATGAGTTAATACGCAAAGCACAACGTTTGGGTAAAACAATCTGGCTGCCTGAAGATGTGGTTGTTAGTGACAAAATAGATAGCCAAGCTAAAACCCAAGTCAAATTGGTTAATGAAGTTAGTGCGGGCGATAAAATTTTGGATATTGGTTTGCGCGCACAAGCAAGCCTTGTTGAAGCAATTCACTCTGCGAAAACCATTTTATGGAATGGCCCAGTCGGTGTTTTTGAATTTGCGCCTTTTGCTGCTGGCACTAAAGTATTAGCAGAAGCTATAGCGACAAGCAGTGCATTCTCGGTTGCTGGTGGTGGCGATACGTTAGCTGCGATTGAGCAATTTAAAGTGTCGGATCGAATTTCTTATTTATCGACAGGCGGTGGTGCTTTTTTAGAATCTTTAGAAGGAATAACGCTGCCAGCCGTTTCTATTTTACAAGAGCGCTCTAAAGAAGATTGATAACGTAGGAAATATCATGCCACGGCGAACAAAAATAATAACAACCTTAGGCCCTGCGACAGATAGTTACGATAAAATGCATGCACTCATTGAGGCGGGCGCAAATGTCATTCGGATCAACCTTTCTCATGGCAGTTACGACGAACATCGTAAACGTATTCAGTTGGCGATGGACTGTGCCAAAGCTTTAAACAAAACGATTGGTGTATTACTCGATCTACAAGGGCCTAAAATTCGTGTTGCGCGTTTTAAAAACCCGGAAGGTGTTTTATTGGTTGAGGGCGCGACCTTTTTCTTAGATGCCAATTGCGATAAAAATGCAGGCAATGATATTGAAGTAGGCCTTGATTATCCTGAGTTACCTGAAGAAGTGACGCCAGGTGATCATTTGCTGCTAGACGATGGCCGAATTGTGATGTCTGTTGTGAATGTCGTTGGTTCGCGCATTGAATGTCAGGTCATCAATGGCGGTAGACTTACCAATAATAAGGGTTTAAATCGCAAGGGCGGTGGTTTATCTGCACCAAGCCTTACTGAAAAAGACATCAAAGATATCGATTTTATTGCAACCCAACCAGTAGATTATGTGGCACTTTCATTTCCCAGAGAAGCAAGCGATATTCATAATGCACGTAAATTATTGCGAGCGGCAGGTAGCCAAGCGCAAATCGTTGCAAAGATTGAACGAGCTGAAGCGATTGATAATATTGATGAACTGATTGATGCCAGTGATGCCTTAATGGTAGCACGAGGTGATTTAGGGGTAGAAATTGGTTTTGCTGAATTACCTGGCGTGCAAAAATATATTATAAATCGTGCGAGATCACGCGACAAAGCGGTGATCACGGCCACGCAAATGATGGAATCCATGATCCACAATCCCATTCCAACGCGAGCAGAAGTTTCCGATGCGGCGAATGCGATTTTAGATGGAACAGATGCAGTCATGTTGTCAGCAGAGACTGCTACGGGTGATTACCCGGTTAAAGTGGTTTCAGTATTGAATGAAATTTGTCTTGCAGCAGAACGTCATCGTGCTCCTCGAGTCATGGTGCCAGAGGTTGATGATACCTACGAGCGTCATGACAAAGCGATTGCGATGGCTGCCATGACCATTGCGAACCATGTACCGATTAAAGCGATTGTGGCGTTAACCGAATCGGGTTCAACGCCGTTATGGATGTCACGCGTGCGATCAGGCATTCCGATTTATGCATTATGTCGTGACCCTTTTACGTGTAGAAGAGTGACTTTGTATCGCGGTGTATATCCAGTTGAATTCGATTTAACGCTTTACAAAATATGGGAAATTTCCAGACGCGCGTTAGCGTTACTGGTTAAACAAGGCATTTTACAAGAAGGTGACAAAGTGATTGTTACCAAAGGCGATGTGTTAGGTGTGGTGGGTCATACTAATGCATTAAAGATTTTAACAGCTCAAGCAAATATTGATTAACTTAGGGGGATACGATGCCTTTAATTACGATGCGGCAATTATTAGATCACGCGGCTGAGAACAATTATGGTGTTCCTGCATTTAACGTGAATAATTTAGAGCAAATGCGTGCGATTATGGAAGCTGCGGATAAAACCGATAGCCCTGTCATTGTTCAAGCATCAGCAGGTGCTAGAAAATATGCAGGCGCACGTTTTTTAAAGCATTTGATTGAAGCGGCAATTGAAGAGTTCCCACATATTCCAGTTTGTATGCATCAAGATCATGGTGCCTCCCCTGCTGTTTGCCAACAGTCTATCCAATTAGGTTTTTCTTCCGTCATGATGGACGGTTCTTTAATGGAAGATATGAAAACCCCTTCCACTTTTGAATATAACGTTGATACAACCTCCCTTGCTGTTGCGATGGCGCATGCTTGTGGTGTGTCTGTTGAAGGCGAATTAGGCTGCTTAGGTTCACTTGAAACCGGCATTGCTGGCGAAGAAGATGGCTCAGGCGCAGAAGGCGTGTTAACCCACGCGATGATGTTGACCGATCCAGAAGAGGCAGCGCGCTTTGTTAAAGCAACCAAAGTCGATGCATTAGCCATTGCAATCGGTACTAGCCACGGTGCGTACAAATTTACCCGTCCGCCTACAGGTGACATTCTAGCCATCGAACGTATTAAGGCTATTCACAAACGCATTCCAGACACGCATTTGGTTATGCATGGTTCTTCTTCTGTCCCACAAGATTGGTTAAAAGTGATCAATGAGTTTGGTGGCGATATGGGCGAAACCTATGGTGTGCCTGTTGAAGAAATTCAAGAAGGTATTCGCAATGGTGTACGCAAAGTGAATATTGACACTGATCTCCGTTTAGCGGCAACCGGTGCTTTACGTCGTTTCTTTGGAACGAATACCAAAGAATTTGACCCACGTAAATATTTAGCGGTTGCAACCGCAGCTATGCGTGATATCTGTATCGCTCGCTATGAAGCGTTCGGTACTGCAGGTCAAGCGAACAAGATCAATGCGTTAAGCTTAGAGAAAATGGCTCTACGTTATAAAGCGGGTGATCTTGATCCACGAGTGAATTAAACCTAAGTTTAATTCACTCGTGTCCGGCATAGCGACTGCCTGCTTTGCAGATTTAACCGCTATGCTGGACCAGTCGCGACGCGGGACGGTGATAAGTTTTGCGCTAAGTTATGAAGATGGAAGAAGACTATTAAGTTACTGGACGCTGATTTATCAATACAAAAGGCGCACTATATCGCTTTTGCGGTGATTCAATCTGCACCACAGCATGCCACACCATATTATCCTGAATGCAGGTGGGCAAAATCGTTTGTGCGCTGTAGATCCCTTCTTTTTGTGGTAATAATACCGTACGAAATTCCCCCATATTCATTTCTGCACCTTTGAAATAAATACACATTTTCTTAACGGGAATAGTGGTTTTAACTTCTAATTGTACGGAAGTTAAGACAGGCATGTGGGTGGGTTTTACGTGTAGTTCAATACGTTCGCCAGACGGGAGTGCTGAAACACATGGCCCGCGTCGGAGATCACAATCGGGTACTGAGAGCGTTACAATTCTGGAAGTTTTCCAACTTGTATAGAATTGATAGCCGCAAAACAAAGAGCTGAGCAGGACAAAGAGTCCTCCCAAGAAAAGCCATTTATCTTGTCGTAGAGAAATGGGCATAGCTTCTCCTTGTTAATTTGCGGGTAGTTTACCAACTGGCGATGAATTCGTATAGGGAATGGCAAAAAAAAGCCTGCCCCAAAAGGGGGGCAGGCTGACAAAAGGCAATCAAATGACTGCCTTGAAAAGGGTCCTTCCATGGACGGGGGGAAATACTTAGAAATCAGAATGCGCTGCTGCGTGATGGTCTTCTAAAACCACCGTCTTAGGCGCAACATTCATTGCAGAGCCGGTGCCTTCAGCATGATGCGTATCCACGTTTTGATGGCTTGGCGCTTCTAACTTAGCCACTTCAGCCAAAGCGCTTTCATAAGGCACTTTTGCGATAGCAACTTGTTGAATGGCTTGGGTTTGTGCTGCTTGGCAACCAATATAATGTTGATTTGCTTGCACAACTTCGCCGTGAGCTTCCACTAACTGATCCCAAGCGCCAACGGCATTTTTGAGGGCTTGGATCTCTGTTTGTGCATCCTTAAGTGCAGTCAATTTCTGTTGTTCAGTATTAACTGCTTCTAAAGCAGATTTATAACCTTCAGGATAGCTTGCCAATTTTGCAATCCAAGCTTTGCTTTGAATGTCTTCATATGCTTTCTTTAAAGGTTCGAATTGCGCTTGTCTATGCTTGAGCAAACCTTCGTTGCTGATAATTGCTGTCGCTAATTCCGGTTCGATTTCTGCAAGTGTATGCGCTTTGCTATCGTTAAAAAGAAGCTTACTCAATTCAGCAATTTTCTCTTCGCAATACGCATGAGCAGCTGCCTTTTTACCTTCAGCCCATGCTAACAACTTAGCAGGCTGATAGTTTGTCGCAGCGGGCGTGAAAAAGTCCATTGCTGCAGCAAGTTTGCCATTATTGGTAACGCTTCGGCAGGTATCTGCATGCACTTTTGCTTCTTGCAGCGCTTCGTCAGCTTCACCCATACGTGCTTGTGCTTTGAGCAAATCAGCATCTTTCATTAGCTTATTGGCATTGGCCAATTCAAATTTCTCAGTAGCGACGCGTAAATTAAATTGCGCAGCTTTCATGGTGGTTGTCACAAACGGTGTGCCAAACGTTTCATCAGATGCGGCTTTTTCACCAATATCTGTCAATCTATCTAACAGCGATGGTGTGTCACTCAGTACATCAGCGGCATGAATGGTGTCTTCCTCGCCAACGATTAAGCCACTCATGAGTTCATCAAGCGCATCTTCATCAATTTCGCCATCATCGGAATCAGATGAAATATCAAGTTCCGCTAGCAATTCAGCAATTACTTGGTGATTAACGTTTGCTGATTCCAGTGGGGCAGCACTTACTGATTCAACAGGGGTTGGAATCGTCACAGAGTTGCTTGGGCTAATCATGCTAATTAATTCATCTATTCCACCGAAGTCAACCGTATCGTCATCAACCGCTACGTCTATAGCAGAAATAGGTGCTGCTTGGATTTGCTTGGTATCGCTGATGGTGCTAAGTAAATCATTGATTTGATCAAAATCGACCGTTTCTTCATCAGAAACAGTGATAGCTTTGGTATTTAAGCTCGAGGGTTCACCTTTGGCAATACTGAGTACGGATTGTGTTAATGCGCTCGCAGGCGTGGTTGGTGAAACATCTTTTAAGCTTTCATCAACTGTCTGGGCAGCTTTAACTGGTGCAGGTTTATTCCAACCAAGCCAGTAACCAGGAGATACGAGATCGGCAGCCTTACCTAACAAACCTTGTTGTGGCGCTGCTTTAACGGCATCAGCAACTGGTGCAGTAATAACCGGTTTTTCAGCTTCAACAGCACTCACTTGGCCTAACAAATCGTTAATGGCATTGTGATCAACGCTATCGGTTGACACAGCGGGTTTATCTTCAATCGCTGTAACAGGCTGTTGTACTGGTGTTGTTTCATCAGCAACGTCGAGTTGTCCCATTAAATCATTGATGGCGTCGGTATCGACAGTTTCATCAGTGTCAACAACGGGTGTTACTGGCGCAGGTTTAGTAGGATTCGCGCTTACCCAGTTAATCGGATTCACTCTATCGGCAGCCCATCCTAACCAACCTTGTTGTGGTTGTTGTACGGGAGCAGTGACAGGCGTTGTAACCGCATCATCAGCAATCGTTGTGATGGGTGCGGGTTTTTCTGCATCGGTAATTGCTGGTGTAGTAGCTGGTTTTTCAGCGTCTACAACACCCACTTGGCCTAACAAATCGTTAATGGCATTGTGATCAACGCTATCGGTTGACACA